>JBMDXW010000099.1:0-15093 GCA_048594965.1 Chryseobacterium sp. | reverse complement strand
GGACTTTCAGTAGCATTAATAGACAGAGCAAAGCAATGGTGCGACGAAACAGGGGCTTGCGGATTGATGCTGGAAACCGAGAAGACAAACGACATCGGCAACAAGCTCTATCCCCGTTGCGGTTTTGAATATGACGGCAACCACAATTATTACTATTGGTGGAAGTAACCTCATTTATCAATAACAGGAATAGCAGAAAGGGCAAAAAGTTTAAGGCCTTCATCATTTTCGAAGATGATTTTAATACATCTTTTGAATGAGGAACTAAAAATTAATTTTAAAAAAATAACAATATAGTACGGAGGCTGCCCGAAAAGTCTGGTCAGCCTCTGTTTATGAAATAGGTTGTACGATCTTCGTTATATTTGAATGACGGTATTTTTCATATATACAATTGAGCCCTGCGGTGTTAAGGGAGTAGTAAGCCGGGGAGTGAGAAAATCGATGCTGAGGACGAAAATTAAAGATGAATCTCAAAAAATGATTGATATAGGCCATCATTAAAGTACAGGTTTTTGGCTACAACCAGGTAGGTTTTGGCTAAATTTTCATTATACTATCGGTTTACCTTTGCTTTAGATTAATATTAAAAAATAAAATATGTCATCTAAAAGAAAAATTGCCGTTGTTACAGGTGGTAGCCGGGGTTTAGGCAAAGATATGGTATTCAGTCTTGCGAAGAATGGTTTGGATATCGTTTTTACCTACAATAATCAAAAAGAAGCAGCTGATAAAGTCGTAAAACAAATTAAAGATTTGGGAAGCCAGGCAATAGCGATGAAGCTTGATGTTTCAGATTCTTCCGGTTTTGATGTATTTGTAAAAAATCTGAAATCTGAAATGCAGTCTCATTTTGATACGGACAAATTTGATTTTCTTATCAATAACGCCGGTTTTATGATTCATGGGGCGTACGAAAATGTAACTGAAGAAGAATTTGTCCGGATGGAAAACGTACACTTTAAAGGACCGTTTTTCCTTACCCACAAGCTATTGCCTCAAATCAATAATTTTGGAGGTGTCGTGAATGTTTCTTCGGGTATTACAAGTTTTACCACACCTGGTTTTTCCGTTTATGCCGCATTTAAAAGCGCTGTGGAAACATTGGCAAAATTTCAGGCTAAAGAATTGGGAAGCAGAAACATCAGAGCCAATGTTATAGCGCCGGGACCCATTGAAACCGATATTATGGGCGGTGCTGTCCGTGATAATATGGAGATGAATAAGCACCTGGCTTCTCAGACCGCTCTGGGAAGAGTGGGGCTTCCGGAAGATATTGGCGGCGTTGTGGCTTTTTTGGGCAGTGATGCGGCCGGTTGGATCAATGCTCAACGAATTGAAATTTCAGGAGGATCTAATCTTTAATAAAAAACCTGCGCAGCTTTCAGGCAAAAGGTGCGCAGGTTTTGATCAACTCCTGCTTAGGTTTGGGGTAAAACCTGCGCAGGTTTTGTACGCTTACTGATGCCTGTTCAAAAAATACCATACTGGATCAGGGGAGTACATCAGAAACATAAGCCTTTCGAAATTTACGGATCGTCGGATGAACTTCATTATTATGTAAGGAAAAGATGACTGCAATAGAACATAAATTTTAAATTTGCCGATATGGAAGTTGTAAGAATAAAATCGATAGCGGACTATCACCGTGTAAGGGGACTTCCCGCACCCGAGCACCCCTTAGTCAGTCTCGTTGACTATTTGCAGCTGCAGCTTCCCGAAAATATCGGAGATGAATATCGTTATGGATTTTTATTCCATCGCCTTAAAGCGGGATGTCGGGACCAAACTCTACTATGGGCAGCAAATTTATGATTTTGATGAAGGGCTGATGTTTTTTATTGCGCCGGGTCAGGTGTTCAGGATCAAAAAAAGCCCGGATTCTCTGGGCAGCGAATGTGGCAACGGATGCGGTTATCTGTTACAAATCCATCCCGACTTTTTTTGGGGATCTCCTTTGTCCAAAAACATTAAAAACTATTCCTTTTTCGATTATTCCATTCATGAGGCATTGTTCCTTTACAATAAGGAAGAAAAGGATCATTCTTAACATTCTGGAAAACATCAGACAGGAATATCATGCTAATATTGACGATTATTCTCAAGGTATCATTGTCGCTCAGATTGAGCTGTTGCTTAAATATTGTGAACGTTTTTACAACAGGCAGTTCATCACAAGAAAAATCAGTAGCCATGAAATGCTGACAAGAGTTGAAGACTTTCTTAATTCCTATTTTTCAGCTGAAGACCAGCCAGAACGTGGTCTTCTCTCGGTAAAAACAATAGCTCATTCTATGAATGTTTCTTCCGATTATCTCAGCGGTCTCCTGAAGCAGCTCACCGGTAAAAATGCTCAGGAACATATCCATGAGAAAATGATTGAAAAAGCAGAAGAGAAGTTATCTGCTACGTCTCTGTCCGTAAGTGAAATTGCCTATGAACTGGGATTTGAGCATCCCCAGTCTTTCAGCAAATTCTTTAAGACTAAGACGAGGCTTTCACCTTTAGGATTCAGAAAATCATTTCATTAAGAGCACTGCCCTATAATTGCTCAAGCGTACCTGATCAGGTATGCTGATTCAGGCTTTTTCTTTGAAGAAATGGAATAATCTATCAGCCTGAATTTTCTGTTGATTGCGGATTTACAAGTATTCTCCGTCAATTTACTTTTCAACAACAGAGATCAGCCTGACCATCATTTCAATCACTTTCTCCTTCGTCAAAGGAATAACATTATTAACAATGGTGTATCCTTCCACGAACGGAATGAGGAAACTTACGATCTCTTCAGGCTTGCTGCAAAATTGAGAAAGAAGATCGATCATCCACAGACAGTAGGTTTTATAATAGGTTTCCACAGCTTTTTGCAGATCCTCGTTTCTGGATGCCAGGGTCCATATCTCCTGAAACATTAAAGTTTTGTGACTGGTTCTTCCATCAATAAGCAGCATGCTCAAAACCTTTTCAAGAAAAACATCCTTATCAGGTGTGCGTTCCGCTGCCAAAAGATCGATAGCCTGCGTGAGCTCTTTTTTGCAGCTTTCAAAGTAAAATTCTACGGTGGCAATAAGGAGATGATTTTTATCTTTATAGTAATATTGCAGATTACTCAAAGACAAATTCGCATTTTTTGCTGTTTTTCTCATCGAAAGATTTTCTGCCCCTTCCTTTACCAGGAGATCTATTGTGGTTGATAAAATCTTATTTAATCGTTCTTCCTTTTTGTCCATGCTGTAAAATTAGAAATAAAATTTAACAAAAACAGGTTCTGTTTAGGTCAAATGACCTATCTTTGTATTGGTCATTTGACCTAAATAAAAAATATGTAATATGAAAAATAGTACAATCCTGCAGACCGCTAATGATTTTGTGAAAAATGGCGATTATGAAAGTTTTTTAACTTACTGTACCCCGGATACCAAATGGGTATTTGTGGGCGAGCGTATTCTTACTGGGAAAGAAGAAGTCAGAGCCTATATGAAAGAATTTTACCACGAGCCGCCGGTGTTTAATGTGGAAAGAACGATTGAGGAAGGCGATTTTGTAACGGTAATAGGTGAAATCCGGCTAAAGAATAAGGAAGGAAAGTATGAGCACTTTGATTACTGTGATGTCTGGCGGTTTGAGAATGGCAAGATCGCAGAGCTGAAAGCATTCGTCATTGAGAAGAAGCCTTAAATTAAAAGTTTTTGGATTAAAATCCAGATCATTGAAGAAGCAACTTCTCTGTTTCTTACTGCGCTGGCAGGGAGATCACTGAAAAACAATTTCCGGTATATCCCAGAGCGCATCTCAAAAGAAGATAAAATAAAACCAATAGCCCTTTCGATTGAAAGGGCTATTGAGTATTGATATCAGACTGTCAATATCAAATTGCTAGTAATCATTACAACTTGTGGTTGACGTCCGTAAATGTTCCTGTAATGGTCGAAGCACCATTTTTGGTTACGGTTCCGTGAATGGTAATCGATGAATTCGTTCCGACAAATTCGATCTTGGATCCCTGGTTAATCGTAAGGTTTCCGAAAATAGTCACGTTCCCTTCAATTTTCCAGTTGGCATTGCTGTTAAGAATCATATGTCCATAAGTCGTCAGGTTACCTCTGAGGTTAAGAAGTGCTCCGCTGTTGATGTTAAGAGAATTCCACGGATTGCTTTGCGTACCCTGATAGAACTGCCCATACATATTGAATGTTGAATTGCTGTTCAGATTCACTCCCTGAGAAGCGGTTAAAGCCCCACACCAGGTCAAAGTCTGGTTTACGTTGATTCCCTGGAGACTTTTTGTTCCTGAATATTCCAGCGTTTGTCCGGAGTTCACATTCAGCCAGTCCCCTCCATTGTATGCGGCATAGCTGGAACAATTAGGCGCACCGCTTTCCGGAGCTACCGTTTTGATGATTTTTAATCCGCCGGCTCCCGTTGCCACAAAGATATATTCGCCTCTACTCATGACGAAATTCGATGACCCTGATAAATCCAGAGAACCCATAAGCGTAAGCTGGTTGTTGTCGGTGGTATAAACATACAAACCTGCTCCTCCGTTGGCAACAAATACCCTCCCTGAATTCACGGATACAGCATTGCTAACGATATCCGCAGGATTAACACCCGTAACCTGCGTTGGTACTGAAAGCGTCTGCAGTTTTGTTCCTGAAGTTAAATTATAAACGCCCACACCATTATAGCCTTCTGAAACCAATAACTTTCCGTCTATAAAATCAATGGTTCTTTTAGCTTCTGCTACGTCTGTAGAAGTGGAGAAAGAAGTGATTAAATTAAGACCGTTTGCGTCATAAATTTTTACTCCTTCCGTTCCGCTCAGTACGACAATTTTGTTGTTGTTATATCCCAGTGCTCTCAGATCGTTTAGAGGAATTGACATTTCAACCTGCTGGCTGCTTTTGTTAAGCTGTGCCAAAACGCCTGTGGCTCCTGAAACAGCATAATATTTTGAACTGCTAGAAGTAACATCCGTTCCTACTTTACCGGTAAGAACAGTTTGCTGAAGAGCGTTCGTAAGCATACCGCCATTAAGGGTCATGCTTCCTACGAAAGCGGGTGAAGCCGCTCCGGAAGCATAAATATCCTTTGCCCCTGCTATATATAATTTGCCGTTATCGTATCGTACCGAACTTACGTCTGTATCAGGAAGTATGGCCTGCATGACGAGTTGCGGAGCATTCGGATTGGTGATATTCAAGACCTCTATGGCTCCGAGATACGTTTCGCCTTCCGTGTTATAGGAAACATACGCATAGTTTCCTTCTATTGCAACGTGCGTAGCTCTGAGGGTTTTTCCATTGTAAACCGGAGGGGCCACTTCTGCTACCAGTACAAGAGGGAAATTACCGGCGCTTCCATTTTTTGCGGTGGAACCTGGTATCATATTCAGTACCCCGGCGTTTCCAAAGTCTATTCTTTTGCTTAATGCACCAGCGTCAGAACTTAAGATCGGGCCTGTTTCCTGTTGATTCTGAAAATCACTGTCGTCACTTTGACAAGACAGAACTGTAAGAAAAGTAAGTGCAGCGGTGTACCGTAAAAATTTTTTCATAAATAAGCTTTGATTTATTTTAATTACTAAGTAAGTTTTTGTAAAGTTTTAAATTGCTATTGTTGAATGAACAGGATGTGATAAACAATAAGTTAGGTGAATTTCGATCTGTCGTTCAATTCAATAATTTGGTTTTGTTAATTTTTTAAGTGCTCTCTTTTGAACAGTACAAATGTACGCCGGCCATAAAGCTTTTTCATGTAGTAGAACATGGAAGCTTATGTAGTGAAATTACTACAACGACAAAATAAATTTCATTGAGCGATCTAAAAGATAGATTACTCACCCAACCTAAAAAAAGGGGTTGAACTTTTCTTTAACCAAAAAAAAATGACAGAAGACCGATTTCCTGGCGGTGCACATTCCTTTATCGCGTTTCCTGAATTCCATAATCAAAAGGAGAAATCAGAAATATAGATAGAATGATTATTTACTGTAGATCCTGAGAATCTCTACCAATTCGGGTATGGATCGTATTTTCAGTTTTTCAAACAGCCTGGTTTTATAGGTGCTGACCGTCGATGAATGGAGGTTCAGCTGACCGGAAATTTCTTTGAGGGGAATGCCCTCCGCAAGTTTATTGGCAATTTGCAATTCACGGTCGGACAGTGTGTCGAATGGTGAATTTGTTGCCGAGCCGCTCAATGATTCTAAAAACATCAATTCTTTTACAGGGTCACTGATATAATGGCCTCTCGTGAGCATTGATGTCAAAGCGGTCTCGATGACTTCAGTCGGGCTTTGCTTGCTGAGATACCCTCCGGCGCCCATCTTCAGATAGCGTATGGCATAGACCTCTTCATCCTGCGAAGAAAACAGTAGAATTTTCAGTTCAGGCCGGTGGATCTTTACATAATCTATTGCGGCATTTATACTTCCATTGGGCATATTAACATCCATAATGGCAAGATCATATTCTTCCTTGAGAATCACTTTGTAAAACGTTTTATAATCTTCTACTTCTGAAATTATGGCATCGGGCCTGAGCCGTTTAATTGCCTGTATCAAACCCATCCTCACAATACCATGATCATCCGCAACAACAATACGAACATTTAATTTTAGATCCTTCATGTTTTAAAATTAGGTAAAAAAACGGAAACAGCCGTACCATTGCGCTCAGAAGAAGTGATTTCAATGTTTCCGCCCATCAGCGATATAAAATTTTGCACAATTTTCAAGCTTAATCCAGCTCCTTTTTCGCCTGAAGTTCCCTGGAATATCGGATTGTCATAAGTATAAATTGAAGATAAATAGTTCTCCTGCATTCCCGTTCCGAAGTCGATGACAGAAAGAATGGCCTGGTCTCCCTCTGTAACAGCTTTTAAATGGATTTCTTTATTAGGGAAGGAATATTTTACCGCATTGTTAAGAATTTTATCCAAAACAAATTCGAGGAGCAAGCGATCGGTAGTCAGAGATGCATTGGGATCTCCTTTAAAACTGCATGTAATATTTTTGTCTTCTAATTTAGCAGCATATTTTTCTTCCAGACGCTGAAAAAGATCCATGACCATGATTTTAGAAGGTTTAATCTCAAATTTTCCGTATTGTGTCTTCAGCCAGGAGGTGCTGTCCTGAACCGTTTGAAGATTCTTTTCAGCATCGCTTTTTACTTCCGGCAACAGTTTAAAAAAATCTACCTCATCGATGAATTTTTGTTCAAGCGCTTCTACAAGCCTCAGAAAATTTCCAAACAGTTCTTTTGAATCATGGGACAGTATAGAGATCAGTCCGTTCCTGAAATTGATTTCGTTTTCAAGTCTTTCTATTTTTAATTGTAGTTCTGTGATCAAATCGGTCATGTATTCAATATCTTAGCATTAAAAGATCCTTTTATTAGAGGACAGAAAAATTTTATTTATGGCTGCAAAATAAATACCCCTTCCACAAATTTCTGCGAAAGAGCAAGTTATAAAAAATCAGTAAAAGAGAAAATCAAAAGTCGGTGAACTTAAGAAATATAACATTTGAGGACAGCCTGAAAAAGGTTTTTTTTATCAGTGGAAGAACTTATTTTTTAAGAATAATTTTACCGCTGTGGGATCCTTCTTCCAGTTGTCTGTGAGCTTCGGCAGCCTCTTCAAGAGAAAAAACTTTAAAGATCACCGGTCTGAATTTTTTTGATTCTATTAATGGCCAGACGTGGTTTTTAATATCCTGGGTCAGTTGTCTCTTGAATTCATATTCTCTGCTTCTCAGCGTGCTTCCGGAAACCGTAAGACGTTTTGTCATGATCTTTCGTATATCCAGATCGGTATGGCTTCCTTTCACTGCATTGATATGAATCAGCCGGCCTTCCGGCTTCAGGATATTGATGTTTTTAGCCAGATAATCGCCTCCGATCATATCCAGAATAACATCAACGCCTTCTTTCTGCAGTTCAGATTCAAAATCCTTAGTTTTATAATTGATATAAGCATCGGCTCCCAGGTCAAGACATATTTTACCTTTCTCTTCAGAGCCTACCGTCACAATCACTTTAGAGCCTAATGCGTGTGCAATCTGAATTCCCGTAATGCCGATGCCGCTGTTTCCGCCGTGAAGCAGCAATGTTTCACCAGGCTGAAGTTTACCGCGCTGGAAGATATTGGACCAAACCGTATAAACGGTCTCCGGCAGACTTGCGGCTTCTGCGAAGCTGAGCCCTGCGGGGATCGGAAGACACTGACCCTGGCGAACACCCACAAATTCCGCATAGCCTCCGCCTGCCAAAAGAGCGCAGACCTGATCACCTACTGTAAAATCGGTTACTTCAGGACCGGCTTTAACGACTGTACCGGCGACTTCCAGACCAGGAATATCCTGAGTGACACCCTCCGGAGCTGGATAATTGCCTTCTCTCTGAAAAACATCCAGGCGGTTAAGTCCGGCAGCGGCCACCTCAATTAAAACTTCGTCTCCACTGATTTCAGGAGTTGGATATTCTCTTAACTGTAAAACTTCAGGACCTCCGTACTTTGTAATAACGATTGCTTTCATTTTTAAATTTTAATATCAGATGCACTGCAAACTTTCTTCCAAATTATGCCGAGGGAAATCAACTGGAAGATAATTTGAACGCTTTTGCATCTTTTTAGCGGTAAAAATTTATTTACCATTTTAGTGCATCTGTTCAGTCAGTCCAAGCCATCGTAACAAAGCGAAAAAATATTTCATAAAAAATGAAAGATTATTATTAACTACATTTGTAAATCTAATTCAGATAATTCGCAAAGTCAATATGGAAGATTATAATTCGATTAATGAGCAAAAAAGGCTGGAAGCCCTGTATTCTTATGATATTCTGGATACGGATACGGAAAAAGATTTTGATGATCTTACCGCACTGGCCGCTGCGATCTGCGATACTCCTATTTCTCTGATAAGCTTTGTGGATAAAGACAGGCAGTGGTTCAAATCTCATCATGGACTGGATGCCAGACAAACCGACAGATGTCATTCTTTCTGCTCTCATGCCATCCAGGATCCGGAGCAGCTGATGCAGGTTGAAGACGCACAGAATGACATTCGCTTTCAGGATAATCCCTTGGTTACAGGAAGCCCGGATATCCGTTTTTATGCCGGAATGCCACTTTTGGATAAAGAAGGCTATGCTTTGGGGTCTCTCTGTGTAATCGATCAAAAGCCGAAACTTTTAAGCAAGTCTCAGCAGAAAGCGCTTCAAACTGTTGCCAATCAGGTTGTCGACAAGTTGCTGTTGCGAAAAAACAATAAAAATTTAATTGTAGCAAATGACAATCTTCTTGAAAGCAATAAGAAATTAAAAGCAACAGAAGAACGTCTGAAAAAGGCCGTCGCAGATTTAAAAGAAAGTAAAGATAAGATTCAGAATATCCTTGATATCGTCGGAGAGGGAATAAGTATTACGGATTCATCGGGAACTATCGTTTACACCAATCGTCGTGCTCAGGAAATTTTTCAGCTGGACGAGAAAAGTATGCTCCATGTATCAGGTACATCAACGGTATGGAACAATAGGAGGCCTGACGGATCAAGCCTGCCTTCTGATGAACATCCGATCATGATAGCTTTAGCTACCGGCAATCCGGTACTTGATTATATTTTTTTAATTAGTGATCATCAAGCTAATTCAAAATATCTTCGGATGAATGCGATGCCGATAAAAGATATCAATGGAGAGGTGTACGGAGCTATCGGAAGCTTTGCCGACATTACAGAAAGCTATCTTTTACAGCAAAGGTTAAAAGAAAGCGAGAACAGTCTTAAATCTGCCATATCCTCCGCTAATTTGGGTACCTGGCAGATGAACGTCCGGACACAGGAACTTACGGCATCCAGCCGGATGAAGGAACTTTTTGGGTTTTATTCTGATGAGCAGATGACCTTTGAAGATGCCGTTAGCCAGGTGGCAGCGTCACATCGTCAGGAGGTCATCGATATTATGGATTCGTCAATCACAAAAGATGAACGCTATGAATTTGAATACCCGGTGGTAGGCTACCACGATAAAAAGCTTCGGTGGTTGTGTACCACGGTACAGACCTATACAAAACCAGGAGATTTAAATGTCTCTTATTTGTCCGGGACCGTTGCAGATATTACCGAAAGAAAGATAGACGAGCAGCGTCGCACTGACTTTATCGGTATGGTAAGTCATGAATTGAGAAACCCATTAACGGCTATTAATTTGTACATCCAGTTATTAAACAGATCCGCAAACGCAGCCAATGATACGGTTTTGGGAGATAAAATTTCTAAAATCGACAATCAGGTAAAACGTATGGAGAGTTTGATTAACGGTTTTCTGGAGGTCGCACGTATCGGTGAAGGAAAGATAAAGCTCGAAAAATCGAAGTTTGATTTGGGTGATCTGATCAGGAGTACCGAAGAGGAATGTCTGACCATGATGAGTTCGCATAAATTTGTGTTCGAACCTTCAGAAACCGGAGCCGTAGAAGCAGACCGCAATAAAATTGAACAGGTGCTGATCAATTTTATTAGCAATGCAGTAAAATATTCACCAGAGGATACGATCATTAAAGTCAGCTGTTCTACAAAAGAAGGCTATGTTCATATCGCTGTAAAAGATCAGGGTATGGGAATACCGCTGAAAGATAAGCCATTTATTTTTGACCGCTTTTACAGGGTTGAGAGTGATGCTATGAAAAATAAAAAAGGCTTCGGAATAGGATTGTACATTTGTAAGGAGATCGTTGAAAGACATCACGGCCAAATTGGAGTGGAAAGCAAAGAAGGCAGCGGCAGCCTGTTTTGGTTCAGATTACCTGTTTGTAAGTAGTTATCTGACTATCTTTTTAAACGTACAAATGATCGTCATTAAGCGAAATGCAATAGTCGTTTTACTAGTCATTGTAAGCTGTTTAAAAGAATCCGGATTACCTTTAAGTTTTGAGAAGGATTTAATTAATAAAATACTTATTCTGATCCCTGACCTGGGAGAACAGATCACAGGTCTTTGTACCGACCTCGGCACCTTTTGATTTACCGGTTCCGATCTTTGAAAAGGTCGGTATCGGTATGACCAACTCATTTGGCTAGGATGTTTATAGCGACTTATAGATTAATCATCCGCTTTTATTTTCGATTGCAGAAGACTTCTTAGATCATCGGAAGAAGGCTCTTCAAATACTTCCAGGTCAAAATGATGGATGGCCGCAAAAAGATGATCAAAAATATCAGACATCGTGTCTTCGTAAAAGGTCCAGTTGGTTCCTTTGGTAAACATATAAAGTTCAATGGGAAGGCCTTTTGAAGTGGGTGGCAGCTGTCTTACCATTAAAGTCATTTCCTGATTGATATCAGGATTGCTTTGAGAGAAAAAGGTAATATACTTTCTGAAAAGACCGATATTTGTCATCCTTCTTCCATTTACTTTTATACGAGTATTAAAATGGTGTTTCAGATTATATGCTCTGATCTGCTCTTCCCGTTCATTAATAAACGAGGTTAGTAAAGCGATCTTTTTAAGTTCGGGGATATCAGCTTCTTCTACATATCGAATGGTGGAGATTTTCACGTTAATGGCTCTTTTAATACGCCTTCCCCCGGTTTCCTGCATGCCCCTGTAATTTTTGAAAGCGTCGCTGAGCAGGGTATAGGTCGGAATGGTCACAATGGTTTTATCGAAGTTTTGTACCCTGACATTATTTAAATTGATTTCAAGGATATCTCCGTCCACACCATATTTTGGCATTTCGATCCAGTCTCCGACCCGCACCGAATCATTTGCTGAAACCTGTATGCTTGCCACAAAGCCTAAGATCGTATCCTTAAATACCAACATCAGAACTGCTGAAGCGGCGCCCAAAGAAACAAGAAAAGACCATGGCGAGCTCCCGGTAAATATGGAAACGGTAAGGGTAATTAAAATAAAAATTAAGAATATCTGTAAAACCTGCAAATAGCTGTCCACAGGCTTATTGGCAAATGCCTTGGAGGTTCGTAAAACGTCCCTTCCTGTTTTCAGAATGCTGTTGAATAATTTATACAGAAAAAATAAGATCAGCACACTTATCATTTTATCAAGCAGGCTGTTGAAAGACGGAAAACCATTAAAGATAACAGGAATAAGCTGTTGCGCGACCGCGGTAAGAATTAATCTGGTTAAAAAGGTTAAAATTTTATTCTGGGCCAGGTAATTTCCCCACTGATCATTGGTTTTCCGTACAAATTGCAGCAGCATGGAGTTTAAGAAAAAACGGAGAATATGATCAACGATGAAGAGAAGAATAAGTAAGGAAATGAGCAGAATGGAAACGGTGCTTATCTGTGCGGCCTGGTCGTTAAGTCCTGTTGATTGTAAAAGTTGTAGGGTCCAATTGTAAATGGAACTGGTCTGTTCGTTAATGCTAAGCATATCTGATTTTTAGAATTAACAAGCTAATTTACAAAAACTTAAATTTTCACCCGTCAACACCATTTGCGGATCTGTTAAATAAATAAATGTTTTTTTTAGATTCGTTAAATGAATACATCTTATCCGATGCTAAATTGTTTTAAACAGCGGGACTCTGTGTTAATGAGCTAAAATTAAAATTTATTTTCCACTTCTGCCGCCTTCAGCATCAGATAATGCAAATCCGTGTTTTTGACAAACGGTTTCAGCTGTTCACTTCCTGGTCCGTACATCGCGAGCTCTACGTAATCACCGCTGTGGTCCATGCTGATCCAGCCCACGCTGTTGTGTTTTTTCTGAATATCAGAGAATGCCTTGTAAGGGAGTTTCTTGTAATTGTAAAGACCTTCTTCGTCCTTTTCAAGTCCTTTGTAGAAGTTCAGAAGATGGTTGGCCTCCTCATCGGACAGCGAAAACTGATTGTTTGCAAATATCCAGTCCTTCACCTGCTGCGTGTTAAAATCGCTGTGGATCGCATTCAGCAGGTATTCATTCGTGAACTTATAATTGGCGATGCTGTCAAAGTTTTTCGTGGCATCGGCTCCGTAGATGGTTCCGGGATTCGCATTGCCATGATCTGTGGTAATGATGACCAGTGTATTTCCGTCTTTTTCGGCAAAATCCATCACTGTTTTTATCGCTTCATCGAAGGCCAGCTGATCGTGGATGAGTGCTGCAATATCATTGGCGTGTGCCGACCAGTCTACTTTTCCGGCTTCCACCTGGAGCACAAAACCTTCCTTATGATCTTTCATCTGGTCGATGGCAGCTTTTGCCATTTCGGCCAGCGTCGGCGTGTTTTGCAGTTCAGGCGTATGATTCCGGTCAATGGAGTAGGGAAGTGCGCCCGTGCTGAAAATGCCCAGTACAGGTTTGGTTTTGTCAACGCTTGCAAGATCAGAACGGTCTTTCAGGACTTGGTACCCTTTAGATTTATAGACCGAATAAACATCTTTTTTATCCTTTCTTTTTTCCTGGTTAAAGAACTCGTCGCCGCCACCCATCATCACATCGAAACCCAATTGCGCGTACATTTCGGCGATATCCGGTTCGGCACTTCTTTTCGCAGAGTTGATGCAGAATCCTGCCGGTGTGGCATGCGTAATCGTCACTGTGGTTACACAGCCGGCCTTCTTTCCTTTGTTCTTAAATTTCTGCCAGATCGGAAGATGCTGTTCGCCATTCGGGCCTACATTCAGTGAGCCGTTATTAACCCGGAATCCGCCTCCGAAAGACGAGCTTGCCGCTGCAGAATCCGTTACGATGGAACTTGCCGATGCCGTATCCATCAAGGCGCGCGACGCTTTATGTTCCAGATAAAGATTCATCCAGTGGGTTTCTCTTCCCAATATATTTTTAGAATAAAGATTGGCCATGGACAGGGTTCCGTTGCTCATCCCGTCGCTGATCATGAAGATGATGTTTTTAGCCTTTTTTCCTCTAAAGCCTAAAGGTTCTCGCTGATCTCTGCCAAAAAGATCAAACGGATTAAGTGCGAATGCTCCGGTAAGAAGTACAGAGCCATTCAGGAATTTTCGTCTGTTCATCGCTGCTATTTTGATTTGAATTTAGAAATATTTTTTTTGAGGTTAATTAATCAAAGACTTAAAATTAGGCTCTGAATTTCTGTTTATGTCAACAGTGATTATTAATGTTTATGATTTTTAAAATTGATGATATGGGCGACGATCAATCCGGTAGCTCCGATATAAATCAGTCCCGAATGGATATGGAAAATAAAATCCAGTCCGATAGAAATAGAGATCAGCGCGATGGATACCAAAAAAAGAACTTTTAAACGAACGGATCCAACCGTTTTCGTAATTCTTAAAACCACTGTTGCCCCTATGATGAGAAAAAGCAGATCGATAAGCGGATGGTGTGAGATGCCCAGCGGAACAATCATCAGTACAGGAAACAGGATGCAGTGGATAAGGCATAGTACTGCTGCCGAAATTCCTATACAGTCTAATATTTTCGTTTTCATAATTCTTATTGTAACTTTGTTGCAAAAGTAGAAAACAAATTTCATTAACGCAACTAAATTGCATTAATTTATGAAAAAGGCCCGAAATACACATGCCAAAACAGAGATTTTGAGAATCATCACAGAGTCACCCACCGCGTTATCGCACTCAGATATTCAGGGTAAAACAGGCGGCCTCTGTAACCGTGTTACCATTTACAGGGTTCTTGAAAGGCTGGAAGAAGAAGGAAAAATCCATAAGATTGTAAACGTAGATGGTGTAGTGAATTTTGCCAGGTGCAAAGGTTGCTCCGGTATGCATCACAGCCATAATCACGTTCATTTCTACTGCGAAAACTGCAAATCGGTAAGATGCATCGAAAATGTTGTTCCGGAGATACATCTGCCAGTTGATTTTACGGTCAGCCAATACAATTTTGTAGTAAGTGGACTGTGTGATAAATGTAGTGGAAAATAATTATCGGCCTAATTAATTATAAGAAAGTAGAGATCGTTCAAAAAGAAATATTAAAGATTTAAAAAAAATCCTAGTTAAACGATTAACCAAAACTTACAGTAAGTAGCCTTTTTGTTAACATTAAATTCATTTTTAAAATCAATATTATTTTTAATTTATTGATTTTTAGGTTTTTATCGCTAATATGCCTGGTTTTAAAAATTTGCGAAATT
>JBMDXW010000098.1:0-6384 GCA_048594965.1 Chryseobacterium sp. | reverse complement strand
AATTGGTGAAGTAAATATAGTTAAAAATTTTCAGAGGAAAGTAGAGTAACCGAGGCGGTTTGCATTTCTTTCATCATCCTCCAGAGCAAAAGAATATTCCCTCTTTTCGGTAATAAAATTTTCCTCAATATCCACGCTTACCGGCAGGAAATAATCATACATGGCCTGCAGTACTTTCCGGAAAGGGCTGCCGTCGATGTATTTTTTCATTTCCCCATACGGAATCGGGCCGATATTGACGACCCAGTTTCTTTGTCCGTCCATGTGATTTCCACTGGGAATATAAGTGACACCCAACTGTGAATTGCCGAGCAGCATAGAATTATTTTCCTGCTCGATCCCTGCAATGATATTCGGTGCGAACGTTACTTTTACAGGAACCTGGAGAAAAGCAGTCATGCATCTTTCAAACCAGGATTTATCTCCGCGGATCTGATGAAAAAAGGGTAAAATATAAATGAAAATGTAGGCGTTCTGCTTATCCATCATATTGATCAGGGGCCACAGTTCGCTTATCGTCTTAAGCAGCGCATCAGTATTACTGGCCACTTCAAAATCCGATTCCTTGAGCAAGGCGCTTATTTCAGTGAAAAAAACTTCCAGCTCAAAAGGCTTGAAGAACTTGCGGGCATCTTCTTCCACTCTTTTCTGCTTTCGGATTTCCCGGACAACGCTTTCCACGTTTTTGCGCGTAGCACCCAGGGAGGGCGGATGGAAAAGCCCTTCAGGAAGGTAGTCATAGATTCCTTCCCTGTACGTTTCGATGATGAAAACCTCTTCATCGAATCCCAGGTAATCGCTTGTGATGCTTTTGATATCCTTGAGATAAGCACGATCATTGATGCCGATCCTTTCAATAAAAATATTGCTGACCGCTCTGTGATATTTCAGGAGATTCACTGCGACGGCTTCCGCTTTGAAGTCCGTCTGCAGCTTATTGTAATTCATTTCTACAATATTATTCTCATACATAGTGTTTGCTGTGATTTTGGCCTGTAAAAATAATATTTCTCAAAATTTTGAAAAAATATTTTACAATTAATTTTATACTAAAAATAGTAAATAATTATGATTAAAAGAAGAAAAAAAAGAAAATAAGATTGAAATTGGTTTAAGGCTAAGATTAGGGCCGGGATGAATAAGATCCATAACTTCAGCCTGAGAGTATTGCAGCAGATCAAACTGTGTTTATATAAGTGGAAAGGCCTTATGAACCTTGAGGCAGTTAGCAGATATAAAATCCTTTGGACTTTGGATTTAAAGAAAAGTTAAGATTTGATTAAATTTCCGGATCCTTCGCCAAACGATCAGATTAACCTTAAAATTAACTGTATCTTTGCTGACTGAAAATGTTATTTTACAATGAAAAGTATGTATTCTAAAATTCTGATGCTGGCATTTGTGGCGTCTTCGCTGTATTCTTATGCCTGGGGACTTACGGGCCACCGTATTATTGCAGAAATCGCGGAGAATCACCTTTCCGGAAAAGCGAGAAGGGAGATCAGGAAAATGATGGGAAGAGAACGTCTTGCGTATTGGGCCAACTGGCCGGATTTTATTAAGTCCGATACTACCGGTGCCTGGAAAGAAGCATCATCATGGCATTACGTAAATATTGATCCGCAAACGGATTTTAAAACTTTCGAAACGAAACTGAAAGCCCAGGCCGGACCAAGCCTTTACACTCAGGTAAACGTACTTTCCAGCCAGATCAAAGATGCTAAAACTTCTGAGAAAGACAGAAAGATTGCTTTGATTTTCCTTATTCACATTATGGGAGACCTTGCCCAGCCGATGCACGTGGGACGAGCGGAAGATCTTGGCGGAAATAAAATCAACGTTACTTATTTCGGGGAAAAGACCAATCTGCATTCCGTATGGGACGGTAAATTGGTGGATTCGCAGAAATACAGCTATACAGAATATTCAAGGCTATTAGATATTAAATCTGATGCAGAAGTAAAAGAAATCCAGAAAGGAACACTGGAAGACTGGTTGTTCGATTCTCATAAAATTGCCAACAGAATCTACGCCCAGACCCCGATGGACTCGAAACTTTCTTATGATTATCAGTACAAATTCAACGACACGATGGAAAGACAGCTTCTGTACGGCGGATTAAGACTGGCAAAATGGCTGAATGATCTCTTTTAAAGAAAATATTCACTCGTGAATGGCGAATTGCCTTTCATCAAATAATACAGGCGGAACTTCAGTTCCGCTTTTTTTGTGAGCACCGTAAAAATAAAAAATAAAGTTAAAAAACATCGAATCAAGACCTTAGCAGGGTGAGCCGGATAATTTACAATTATTTTTTCATATTCAATTTAATTAAATGAAAAATTATTGAAACGTTTGTAACCTTTTTGATGTTTCATACGTATAATATATAGAAACTCTTTTTTGAGGAAAATAATAGATGAGACAATTAAAAATCACTAAGCAGGTAACCAACAGGGAAACTGCTTCATTAGACAAGTATTTGCAGGAAATTGGTAAAGTGGAACTAATCACTGCGGACGAAGAGGTGGAATTGGCACAAAGGATCCGTGCGGGCGACAGAGCAGCACTGGAAAAGTTAATCAAAGCCAACCTTCGTTTCGTGGTATCGGTATCCAAACAATACCAAAATCAGGGTCTTTCTTTGCCGGATTTAATTAATGAAGGGAATTTGGGACTGATGAAAGCGGCAAAAAGGTACGATGAAACTAGAGGTTTCAAATTTATCTCTTACGCGGTTTGGTGGATCCGTCAGTCGATTTTACAGGCTTTGGCTGAACAGTCGAGAATTGTAAGATTGCCTTTGAACAAGATCGGATCGATCAACAAGATCAATAAAGCTTACGCTCACCTTGAACAGGAAAACGAAAGACCTCCTTCCCCGGAAGAATTGGCAGAAGTTCTCGATATGAGCGAGGAAGATATCAAGGAATCGATGAAGAACTCCGGAAGACATTTGTCCATGGATGCACCTTTGGTAGAGGGTGAAGATTCCAATCTCTACGATGTATTACGTTCAGGAGAATCTCCAAGCCCGGATAAGGATCTGATGCTGGAATCTCTTCAGATCGAAATCGAAAGAGCCCTGAATACGCTGACTCCAAGAGAAGCGGATCTGGTTAGATTGTATTTCGGACTGAACGGTAAGCATCCGATGACCCTGGAGGAAATCGGTGAGACTTTCGACCTTACGAGAGAGCGTGTTCGACAGATCAAAGAAAAAGCGATCAAGAGATTGAAGCACAACACCAGAAGTAAGATCTTAAAATCTTATTTAGGGAAGTAATTTTTAACGAAACTAAATATGCGGAGCCTGATTTCAGGTTCCGCTTTTTTATTTAATTGTTATTTTAAATTTAAATTTATTGCCGTGATAAAAAACTCAATAACCGCTGCGTTAGTGCTTTTATTTCTTTCATGCTCGAACGACAAATCCAAAGAAGTCGAAACCGTGGAAAATGCAGCAAAAAATACCGAATCCAGTTTACCCATCAAAAGATTGAGCAGAAGCCAGGATATTTTGGATGGAATTTATGATATATACATAAAAAGTCATAAGGATCTTGAACATTTGGATGCTGAAATTTCCAGGATACAAGATGATAAACAGGTCGTCGTTCAGATTTATGATGATGTGACCGGTAATTCTGAAGACTATTACGATATAGCGGTAAAACGTGCTATATCAATTAAAGATTCCGGCACGAGGAAAGAAATCCTTGCTCTTTTAAAAAACAGTGAAGACCGTTATTCAGTTAGAACAAAAAAGCTGGATCAGCTAAAAAGAGAAATCAACAGAAATGCTTTGGAGGTATCAGGCTTGTATAATGTATTTAAGATCAGAAAGACTTTAGGTGAAATTGAAAAATATCAGAATGCGCATCCTATAGAGACCGACAGTCTTGAAAACTTCATCAGAAAACAAAAAGATATTCTGAACAAGCTGAAAAATTTAAAATAATGAATACAATCTCAATCTCAATCTCAATCGTCGGAGGCGGAATCGGAGGCCTCACCCTCGCAAACGTTCTGAAAGGATACCATCTCGATTTCAGGGTTTACGAATCGGCTCCGGAAATAAAACCGGTAGGCTCCGGGATCATGATGGCCATCAATGCCATGCAGGTCTTCGAAACCCTAGGACTGAAACAACAGATTGAGCAGGCAGGAAACAGAATTCACGCTGTTTCCGTTACGGACCAGTTGCTCAACAATATCTCAACGACCAATGTCCTTGCGCTGGAGCATAAATATAATTCCTGTAATATTGCCATTCACCGGGCCGACCTTCAGAAAATTCTTGCGGAAAATGCAGGCATGGACAACATCATGCTGAATCATTCCCTTAAACAAATCCACAAAAAAGAAAATTATGTACTTAGTTTTGAAAACGGAACATCCATAGAGAGCGAGGTTGTATTTGGAGCAGACGGTATTCATTCTAAAATCAGGAATCAGATTTTCAATACCGGACAGATAAGAGAAACCGGTCAGATCTGCTGGCGGGGATTAACAGAATTTGACCTTCCGGAAAAGTACAACCACGAAGCCATTGAAGCCTGGGGAAAGGGAAAAAGATTCGGATTCGTAAAAATGTCCGGGAAAAAGATTTACTGGTATGCTGTAGTCAATAAGAAAATTCATAAGCGGTATCACAGCGTTGCAGAAAATTTTGAAGAATTTCATCCGATGATTCTCGATATTATCGCGTCTACTCTACCGGAAAATAGTATTCTTAATGATCTCACAGACCTTTCTCCGATCCCGGAATGGCATACCGGAAACCTCTGTCTGATCGGTGATGCTGCCCACGCCACCACGCCGAATCTGGGTCAAGGCGCCTGCCAGGCGATCGAAGATGCTTATATTATCGCTAAATTATATGATAAAAATAAAAATTGGAATAGTCTCTTTGAAGAATTCCAGCAAATACGAAGGAAGAAAGTAGATTATGTGGTGAATATCAGCCGCAAGCTCGGACAGTTCTCACAATGGGAAAAAGCAGGCAGACTGAGAAATCTTATAATGAAAATGGTTCCGGAAAGCTTGAACAGGAAAATTGTAGAAAGAGTTGTGAAGCTTGAACGCTAGAGATTTTAAATACAATTGCACAGTTTTAGTTCGCCTTAAAACTGTGCAATCGCATAATACTTCTTATTTAATCGTCGACTTTACGCTTCCGCAAGACAACATGGATTTACCGTAATACGGATTGATGATCTTTGATTCATCGCTCAGCCAGCTGCCTTCAGCCATCGGACAATACTGAACATACACCAGTTCCTGAGACAATTTGTATTCTTTGGAAAGCGCAATCATATTTTCAGACAGGTTATGAAACGTTTTGCGCTGCACGGAAATACTTTTTGAGTCTGCAATGGTTTTGGCATCTTTTCGCAAAACGTTCAGTTGCCCTTCAGATAGCGCTTTACGGGCTGATGAAGAGGTTTTGAAGAATTCCGCAGCCGCTGCCGAAGCTTTGCCCGCATCATCAGAAGCTAAGGCCGATTTTATACCGATGTAATCACTGTACAATTTGCTGACCTGCACATCTTTTTTTGATTGTGCCAACGCCGAAACGGCTGATAGCACAGAGAACATTGCAGTAATGATATATTTTTTCATTTTATTTTATTCTGAATTCAAGTTTTACATTAAAGAACCGGCCTGTAAGACGTACCGGTACGGGATACATCAAAGTGGTGTTGGCATCAGTGATCCACTGGTTGGCTACGGTATTCCTGATATTGAAGGCATTGAAAACCTGTACTCCTAAAGTCAGCTCTTCAAAATTACCCCAGAAACCGTATCCTCCTTGCTTCTCTTTCGGGTCTATGAAGGCATACGATAACCCTAAATCCACTCTTTTGTATGAAGGAAGAGTCTTCTGATATTGGTAAGGATCAGTAAGTACCGGCGCCCCTGTCGGAAGTCCCATGGCATAGGTTAAGGTAAGATTGACACGCATTTGCGGAAATGCCGGCATATAATCCTGGTAGAACATTGAAAATTTGAAACGCTGATCCGCGGGTCTCGGGATATCACCCCTTCCGTCAATGTTTTCATAGACTCTGGCATAACTTGCCGAAAGCCATGAATCAATTCCCGGAACAAATTCCCCGAAAAGTCTTGTATCAATTCCGTACGCATATCCTGATGCGTTGTTCTTGCCTGAATAACGAATTCTCACATTATCCATATAATAAGGAATAAGGTCATTCATCTTTTTATAGTACAGCTCTGTGGTCAGCTTAAACGGCCTTTCGTACATATAAAATTCGTAGTCATTAGCCAGGATGGCCTGGATCGACCGCTGTGATTTTATATTAGAATTAAAGTTTCCGTCAAGGTCTTTGATCTCTTTATAGAAAGGCGCCTGGTAGT
>JBMDXW010000097.1:0-3023 GCA_048594965.1 Chryseobacterium sp. | reverse complement strand
TCGAGGTGTATTTTTTTATCGTCTCCGTCATCGTTTATCTTAGTAGCGGGAACCGGACTCGAACCGATGTCCTTCGGGTTATGAGCCCGACGAGCTACCTACTGCTCCATCCCGCGATATTGGACTGCAAATATACGACTTATTTTTTTAAATCCTAATTTTTCTTTTAAATAAAGGGTTTTTATCAAAACTATCTTAATATTCGTATCTTTGACCTATGGCAAGAATACTGAAAATATACCCCGAAAACCCTCAGGAAAACCTTATGAATGAGGTTATTAAAACATTAAATAATGGTGGATTGATCATTTATCCTTCTGATACGGTGTACGCTTTAGGTTGCAATATTTTTGATGTTAAAGCCATGGAAAAGCTTGCCCAGATTAAAAAAATGAAACTGGAGAAAGCCCAGTTCTCGATTATCTGCAATGATCTCAGCCATCTGTCGGATTTCACGCGGCCTATCGACACTTCGGTTTTCAGGTTTCTGAAAAGCCATCTTCCAGGCCCTTTTACCTTCATTCTGGATGCTAACAAAAGTTTACCGCTGGCTTACAAGGGACACAAGACCATCGGTATCCGTGTTCCGGATCACCCGATCCCGCAGCTGATCGTGGAGAAGCTTGGCCATCCGATCGCCTCGACTTCCATTAAAGACGACGACGAGATTATTGAATATTCCACCGACCCCGAACTCATCGCTGAGAAATATGACCATCTGGTTGATATCGTCATCGATTCAGGCTATGGCGACAATGTAGCTTCTACGATCGTGGATCTTACTTCAGGGGAACCTGAAGTGATCCGTCAGGGAAAAGGCGTCATTTAAAAAACATCAATTTAAAAACATTCGATAAACGGTTTACCGATATTTATTTATCTGTATTTTAACATTATGAAAATAATCACTTCGCCTGCCAAATTAATGAATACCGAAGCCACAACGGACCTGCTCAAAACAACGGTTCCGAAATTCATTGATGAAGCAGCTTTTATACAATCTTATTTAAAGGAAAAATCCCCGAAATATCTTTCCGAACTGATGGAAATTTCGACAAAGCTTGCTGATGAAAATTGGGAAAGAAATCAAAAGTGGAAGGCAAAACCTACCGAAAAAGAATCTGCCCCGGCATTATTTGCTTTTACCGGCGAAGTCTACAGAGGCCTTGATGCCAAAACACTGGATAAGCCGGCAGTCGATTACCTTCAGAAAAACCATCGAATCCTTTCCGGATTATATGGACTGTTAAAACCTTCAGATAAAGTTATGCTTTACCGTCTGGAAATGGGAAGGCCATTTGAATTTGAAAGTTATAAAAACCTCTATGAATTCTGGAAAGAGAAGATCACAGACCGCCTGAATGCCGAGATGAAAAAGAATGAAATCCTTTTAAACCTGGCAAGTAACGAATATTTTAAGGCTGTGGATCGCAAAAGACTTAATAATACCGTCATCGATTTTGATTTTTATGAATTAAAAGACGGTAAACCTAAAACCATCGTTGTCTACACCAAGCACGCGAGAGGTCTTGTCGCAAGATTCTGTGCGGAAACCAATGCACAGACCCTGAATGATGTTAAAGCTTTTAACTACGAAAACTACCGGATTGATGAGAATACATCAACAGACACCAAACTGGTTTTTACAAGATAAATGACGATTTCCGAATACAAAAAACATTTTAAAACAGAACTTTCCGAGATCTACAGCGATTCTGAAAGCTGTTTTTTAATTTCTGTTTTCATAGAGAAAATCGTGGGATTTAATTCGTTTTATCAACGCAGGTTTTCCGACCAGCCATTACTCCTTAATGATGAAAAAAAGCTGTTTGAAATCATGGAAGAACTGAAAAAGAACAGGCCCTACCAGTATATTCTGGGTGAAACGGAATTCTACGGGATGACTTTTTTCGTGAATGAAAACGTTCTTATTCCGCGTCCGGAAACAGAGGAGCTGCTGGAATTGGCATTAAAAAAAATCAAAGCGTCGCCAAGGACGAAGGAAACTCTGAGAATACTCGATATCGGAACCGGCAGCGGAGTGATCCCCTTAGTATTAAAAAAACATCTTCCGGATGCAGAAGTATATTCCGTTGATTATTCCGAAAAAGCCTTGGAAACCGCAAGAAGAAATGCCGATTTTCATCAGCTGGAGTTCAATTTCATCCACGCCGATTATCTTGATTTTAAATTGGAAAAGCAATTTGACATCATCATCTCAAATCCGCCGTACATCGGGATCGACGAACAGGAGGAAATTGAAGATTCGGTAAAAGGTTTTGAACCGGCGATGGCATTGTTCGCCCCTACAGCAGATGCACTAATCTTCTACCGTAAAATTGCTGTAGACGCTGAAAAACATTTATCAAACAACGGATTATTGTTTTTAGAAATCAATCAAAAGCTGGGACCAGAGACCCTGGAGCTGTACACCAATGCTTTCAGAGAAGCCCATTTAATCAAAGATTTATCCGGAAACGACCGGTTTATTTTTGGGATAAAATAATCATGCATTCTATGGAACTCAAAATACATAATAGCGATACTGCAAAAATCGCAGAAATAATTTCTGACCAGGTTATCATCAGTTCTTCCCAAGACGGACTTGATCTTCTGGGAGACCTATATTACAAGGATTTCGACAAAGCCATTATTCATGCTAAAAATATCGTTCCCGCTTTTTTTGATTTAAAAACCAAAATGGCTGGTGAAATTCTTCAGAAATTTTCTAATTATCATGTACGATTAGCCATCGTAGGAGATTTTAGCAATTATCCAGGTAAAAGCCTTCATGATTTTATTTTGGAAAGCAATAAAGGAAAACAGGTTATTTTTGTTGGCACAGTAGATTGGGCGCTCCGTAGGCTTTCGGATTAAAATATTTTGCAGTACTCTGCGTTATACTTAAAAACTAAACCGTGATCCCCATGAAAAAAATATTTTGCTTTACAGGAATCTTATTAATTTCATCAGTATCAGCCCAGGAATTTACAACTTTTAAAAATGGACTGATTTATAATGAA
>JBMDXW010000096.1:0-1850 GCA_048594965.1 Chryseobacterium sp. | reverse complement strand
AGCTCGTAAGCCAACGCGCTGGAGTTTTTCTGACCTTTCTCCTGTCTTGCCAGTAAAGTGGAATGACCTTTAGACCGCAATCCTGCTACATCCTCTTTCGACCAAACATGAAAATTATTAGGTAGCGGTTTCGATTTCGCCTGATCAATCGCATAGATCTGCTGATTCCGATCAAGAAAAGGCAAATCAACAGCATTCGCTCCCTCAGCTTTCCGAAATATCGATGTCAAATCACCTGTAATGGCCCGGCGCCACGAACTGATATTCTCCTCTTTCACATGCTTGCCCAACTTTTTCTCAAAGAAATGCTCCATAAACTGAATCGTCGATGTGATATCGCAAATCTCCGAATTGACCCAACCGCCTTTTGACCAAGGTGACGCTACAATTAAAGGCACCCGATAGCCCAGCCCCACCGGACCTTCCGTTGCATTACCTTTTTCTTCACCATCGGCAAGCTCCTGTGCTAAACTCACATATTCATCACTATAATCCAATTCCGCCGAAGTTTTTCCGGAACTACTATCTGCTGGATTAGGTGCTACAAAAGGAGGAATATGGTCAAAATAACCATCATTCTCATCATAGTTCAGAATAAAAATAGTTTTCTTCCAGACTTCTGGATTCTCTGTCAGAATATTCAAAAGCTCCGATACATACCAAGCACCGTACATAGGGGCGCTCGGATGATCTGAGAAGCTTTGTGGTGCTACAAGCCAAGACACTGCGTTTAACTTTCCAGATTTCACATCATGTCTAAATTGATGTAAAACATCTCCTTTAGGAACTCTAATCTTTTCACCTTCATGTGTCACTACGCTTGTCTCGCGATAGAAAGAATCACCCTCATTCGTCTGGAAAGCCCTTTCATGCAAGGCACGCTGCTCTTTAGGAAGCTGCTGAAAAGCATGATCCGTAAGACGTGCTAAATGTTTTTGGTAGCTATTCAGCTGCTCCTGCTTCTGCTTAAGCTTATTCTTTGTTTTCTGGACACTCTCAGAGCTATTATTCGCTAATGCCTTTTCTAGTTCTTGAATCTCCGCTGGTAATTCTGCCACACGTTTACGCATAAAATCAAGATGGCTTTTCTTGAATTCAATATGATATTGCGCAAACCACTCCAAATTATTGTCCGTAAAATTTCCCAACAGATCCTCACCGTCTAAGCCGCTTTCTATGCTGACTTCATTTTGGTAGACTTTCCAGGAGATCCCTGCTTCTTCCAAGCGCTCAGGAAAAGTTTTCCAGTGGGCCCAACGGTTAAAATAGATATCTGAATTCCGCACCAATGGTTTAGCCCCCTTATGTGGCACACAGGTTCCCGTCCAAAAGAAATGCCTATTGGTTGTTGTACCTGTAATAGATGAACAGAAATGCTGGTCACAGATGGTAAAGGCATCAGCCAATGCATAATAAAAAGGAATATCTTCACGTGTATAATAACCCATGGTCAAAGGAATCTCTTTCAGGACCTTTCCCCCCGGACGCTTCGCTTCGATCCAGTTATCGTGTTTTCCCTGATTACGGGCTGCCATCTGGTTTTCCCAGGAATGTGGTAAATTCCCCGTCCAGGCAGCATTTGAGTTTTTGATATCCAGTCGGAATGGCGAATAGGTCTTACCTGCAGCCGACGACTGCAACCATACAGGGTTACCACTAGGCAATTTAATCGCCCGTGGATCATTGAATCCCCGAACCCCACGAAGTGTTCCAAAACTATGGTCAAAAGACCGATTCTCTTGCATTAATAAGACAATATGTTCGGCATCTAAAAAGGTACTTCCTGTTATAGGTTCAATCGCCAATGCACGCTGTATCGCATCCGGCATGGCATTTTGCAAACCAAAAAC
>JBMDXW010000095.1:0-5489 GCA_048594965.1 Chryseobacterium sp. | reverse complement strand
AGGTCAAGATAGAATAGAAGTAAAAACGGACGATAAAGGATATTATTCAACTGTGTTAAAAAAAAGTGCCTTTGTATATATTATTTTAGAGAAAGAAGGCTATAGATCTATAGAGGAAAAAGGTAAAGAAGCTAAAAAGTCACTTCTTTTCAAAACTAAAATGCATATAAATTAGTACTCCGATTGCGCGAGTCTCGCTTGTGCTGGTAAATAATGAAACCCCAAAGCTTTGCTTTGGGGTTTCATTATTTAATTCAACGTGGGAGGCAAATTGCCACCAAAACCACAAATCATTTATGAGGTTACACCAACACGGAACCGCGCTGGATTTTGCGGGGGGGTATAATAAAATGAAAATCATTGGTTCTTATATTTTATATTTAGATAAAGATCACAATTTTATTGACGAATTTTTTATTTTCAATTAACGTAAACTTCAGCTATGCAAAGTTTGCAAATTGAATATATACTAACAACCCCACCGCACTCGCGGTGGGGTTTATATTTATA
Organism: Chryseobacterium sp.; assembly: GCA_048594965.1. Classification (GTDB taxonomy): domain Bacteria; phylum Bacteroidota; class Bacteroidia; order Flavobacteriales; family Weeksellaceae; genus Chryseobacterium. The sequence continues at coordinate 4,979 of JBMDXW010000095.1, read as the reverse complement.
AATCAACAATATCACTTAGTCTTTTTAATAAAGCTGTTAATGTATGACCTTCTTTTAAGTAGAAAATTTCCACCTCACAATTAAAGAACCCGAAAAACTTGCCTATTTTTGTTTTTAAAGTTAAAACGTATGAAAATGAAGAAGTACCACCTTTTAGTAATGCTCCTGTTGGGATTACTCAGTACAAAAGCCCAGCAAAAGACATTTTGTAACCCGATCAATATTGATTACGGCTATACGCCGTTCGAGGTTTTTTCAAAACAGGGAAAACATCGGGCGACTGCTGATCCGGTGATCGTTAATTTTAAAAATAAACTGTTTCTCTTTTCTACCAATCAGGAAGGATATTGGTACAGCGATGATATGCTCGACTGGAAATTCGTGAAAAGGAAATTCCTGAGAGATAACAAATATATTCACGACCTGAATGCTCCGGCCGTTTGGGCGATGAAGGATACGTTGTATGTCTTCGGATCAACCTGGGAACAGGATTTCCCGATCTGGAAAAGTACCAATCCCACAAAAGACGACTGGAAAATTGCCGTTGACACCCTGAAAGTCGGAGCCTGGGATCCGGCTTTTCATTATGACGAAGATAAAAATAAGCTGTATCTGTATTGGGGATCCAGCAACGAGTGGCCTCTTTTAGGAACGGAAGTGAAAGTGAATACGCTTCAGTCGGAAGGTTTTGTAAAGCCGATTGTAAGACTGAAGCCCGAAGATCATGGCTGGGAAAGATTCGGGGAATACAATGACAATGTTTTCCTACAGCCTTTCGTGGAAGGAGCGTGGATGACCAAGCATAACGGTAAATATTATATGCAGTATGGTGCTCCGGCAACGGAATTCAGCGGATATTCAGATGGTGTGTATGTGAGTGATAAACCGTTGGAAGGCTTCGAATATCAGCAGCACAATCCTTTTTCGTATAAGCCGGGAGGTTTTGCCAGAGGAGCCGGACATGGTGCCACTTTCGAGGACAATTATAAAAACTGGTGGCATATTTCCACGATATTTATTTCCACTAAAAATAATTTTGAAAGACGTCTGGGGATCTGGCCGGCAGGATTCGACCAGGATGATGTGATGTACTGTAACACAGCGTATGGCGATTATCCGACTTATCTTCCGCAATATGCACAGGGAAAAGATTTTTCTAAAGGGCTTTTCGCCGGTTGGATGTTGCTGAATTATAATAAACCGGTCCAGGTATCCTCTACATTGGGAGGTTATCATGCCAATTACGCCGTAGATGAAGATATTAAAACCTACTGGAGTGCTAAAACAGGAAATTCCGGGGAGTGGTTCCAGACGGATTTAGGAGAGGTTTCCACCATTAATGCGATTCAGATTAATTATGCGGATCAGGATGTTGAGTTTATGGGAAAAACCTTAGGCAAAATGCATCAGTATAAAATTTACGGTTCCAATGATGGTAAAAAATGGAACATCATTGTCGATAAAAGTAAAAATACCAAAGATGTTCCCCACGACTATGTTGAGCTGGAAAAACCGGCCAAAGCAAGATTCCTGAAAATGGAAAACCTGAAAATGCCAACTGGAAAATTTGCCTTAAGCGGTTTCAGGGTATTCGGGAAAGGAGCAGGAACAGTTCCCGGAAAAGTTCAGAACTTTGTCCCATTGAGAGCCGATCCTAAAAAATACGGAGAAAGAACAAGCATCTGGATGAAGTGGCAGCAAAACTCCGATGCCGACGGCTACGTAATTTATTGGGGTAAATCTCCTGAGAAATTGTACGGAAGCATCATGGTGTACGGCAAGAATGAGTACTTCTTCACCGGAGCCGACAGAACGGATGCCTATTATTTCCAGATCGAAGCCTTCAATGCCAACGGTGTTTCAGAAAGATCGGAAGTTTTTAAATCAGAATAAAATTAAAAATAAACGCTTTGAATTTTTTCAGAGCGTTTATTTTTTGTCAACATTTTTTAGGAATTCATCGGTTTTTTGGATTAAAAATTCGGCGTTTGAATCTTTTTCCCATCCGACGTGATCGCCGCTAAATTCATAAGATTCATGATAAACATTATTTTTATTTAGAACCGAATCTAAGATTTTCATTTGTGATAAAGGGACAATCCGGTCGTTCATTCCGTAATATGAAAGTGTAGGAGCTGAGGTCGTGCTGATCCAATGAACAGGACTTCCAAAGTTCATTAATGTTGTCTTAGTTCCAATAATTTTTGGATCAATAAGATGTTTTTCAACAAAGGTATAATCAACATAGTTTTTAAAACCTGGATCATTGAGATCAGCCGGACCAACAATATTAATAACGGCTTTTACTTTTTTATCTTTATCAAATTGATAAGCATACATCATCGATAAATGTCCACCTGCACTGTTTCCGAGAAGGATAAATTTTGGTTTAATTTTTAATTTCTTCTCTAAATAATTCATTGCTCTTTTAATGTCATCTGTCTGGTTGGGAAGGGCAAAATGTGTTGTAGTAGCAAGACGATAGTCCATATTGACAAAAATGCTCTTTGGGAATTTTTTCATTAGATCAAAGGTAAAGCTGGTGAGCTGCGACCTTCTTCCGCCTCGCCATCCGCCGCCATGAATAATGATAAAAACATCTGCGTGTTCCGGCAGAATTTCAGGAATGTACAGGTCCATTACCTGTTCTTTATCATCACCATAGGCCAGGTCTTTTTCAATTTTAAATGAAGCATCTTTTCCCAGTTCGATTTTCTTCTGGTTACATCCTGAGAGAGTTAGAATTATCAAACAGGCAATGATCAGGCAATTTTTCATTAAAGCATTTTTATTTTTAAACGGGAAGATACCTCTAAAATAAAAAAAACTCACCGGAAAACCGATGAGTTACCACAAAAAATAATTTATGAAGAAATGATTGATTATCTCGTTCTGTTTTTGATAGCGTCGGAAGCACTTTCAATGTCTCTTACTTTTTTCACTTTCTGATTTCCGAAATTGTACGTGATGCTTACATTTACGCTTCTTCTGTACATATCGTTTCTGATGTAATTGTAATTTCCGTTAGCCTGATAATCTTCAATTTCCACGACATTGGTTCGAAGGACATCATTCAGATTTACGGCAAATGTCCAGTCATTCCAGTTTTTCTTGATGCTGAGGTCGAGGCTCATTAGGTTTTTCAGCATTCCAAGTTCGATCTGTTGTTTGTCAACATAGAAATAATTTACACCAAGGAACCATGTTTTCTTTTTGTCCAAACGGATGGTATTGTTACTGGTAATAATAAGGCTGGTTGATTTTATATTGTTTCTGTATATCAACGGTTTTCCCTCTTTATCTACAAAAGTATCTCCCGTTGTAGGATCCTGGGCTAACGTTCCGTTGTTGATGTTGTGCTGAACCCCGGCATTAAAATTCAAGGTTAAATATTGTTTAAATAAAGACTTTTGAATTCCCAGCATCGCAGACATTTCCTGCTTGTCTCCAAAGTTTGTTCTGATATAACGCAATACATTTTGATCCCCGATCTTATCGTCGACTGATTTTACATAACCCTGCAATGGCACCTGTGTGATTTGGTCTTTCACATAACTATGATTCAGGATCAGGAAATAGGAGTTTTTATACATATACGTCAGTTCTTGGTTATATGTAGAAGATGCCTTCACAAAAGGATTATTCTGCGTATAATTGAAATCGGTGATGTAATTTCTTACCGGATTCAGCTCCCAGAAGCTCGGTCTTCGCATTCTGCTTGAAAAGGAATAAGAAACATTGTTTTTATCATTGATGGCATAGTTAAAGCTTAAGTAAGGCAGCAGATTGTTGTAGTTTCTTTTGATTTCCTGGTAAGAAGGTTTGCCTTTCTGCCAACCATCGGCCGTACCCAGACTGTTTGTAATCTCGTATCTTGCACCTACTTTTCCAGAGAATTTATCAGAGAATTTCTTTTCAAGAGTCAGGTAAGCTCCATAAATGTTTTCGTCATAGATAAAGTGATTAAAATCCGGATCAGGCTGCACATTTGGAATATGCTCTCCCTGCTCATTTACAAAAAGATAGGTGTAGTTCTGAGTGTCATTGTCCGTTTTTGTTTTATTAAAATTACCTCCTACAGAAAATGTAAAATCATTTTTAAACTTCTGAATATAATCTACCGTTCCTGAGAAATTATTGATAATCTGCGGGATGTTCTGAGTAATTGTCTTACCTGTTGTAATCTCATTTTGATTATCATAAACCAATGTATTGTTGTTTGAGAACTGAAACCTCTTATAATTCAGGTAAGCAGCATTGGCGTTGAATTTACTTCCTAAAGAATCAAGCTTTATTTCATAATTTAAATTAACAGAATTGTTGTAATTTCTGGCATCTTCCTTGTTTTTCGTCCAGGTATGTTTGGTCGTCATTACTCCATCCTTATCTGGTTGAATTAGGGTGTTATACAGATCGATCGTAGAATTATAGCTTTTATTAGCCCAGGAATTCCAAGATAAGGCAAGGCTACTTTTTTCGGTCAGCTGATAATCAATATTTAAATAGCCTCCAAGGTTTTTATTCGGATCATCGATGTCACCTACAGATTCATTCTGCATCTTATCGGTTCCGTTTCTTAGTACGTACGTCTGCGGATTGATGTTTTCACCGCCGCTTAAGTTGGCATTGATTCCCAGTTTATTTTTTCTGTAATTTACAGAGAAGCTGGCGCTGCTTGCATTATATTTATTCTGAGTATTAGACATTCTCATGTTTCCACTTGTACCGTCACTCATTTTTTTCTTTAAAATGATGTTGATGATCCCATCGGAAGATTCCACCTGGTATTCACTTCCGGGAACGGTAATGACTTCGATCTTCTGGATATTTTCAGCAGGTGTATTTTTCAGGAATTGAGTTAAAGATTCCGCATCCATATTGGTTTTCCTACCATTGATGTAGATCAGTGCGTTGTTTTTTCCTACGATTTTCAATGTTTTGTCATCGGTAGTTGACAGGAGAGGAGTCTGCTTCAACAG
>JBMDXW010000094.1:0-4997 GCA_048594965.1 Chryseobacterium sp. | reverse complement strand
GTCCGGGAGAATGGATAAGATGGCATCTCCCGCCTTTACGAACTGGTTTTCACCAAAAAACTGCTGAAAGCTGGCCTCACCATCGGTACTTGAGATAATCAGGTAGCTTTGTTCCCATTGTTTGAGGGACTTTCTGAGCTGTTCAAAAAGCTGCAGGGTCTGTGACGAATAAGTGATTTTATCCTTTTCCGTATTAATGGCCGCCCCGCTTTTGGTTTTGTTGACATTCGAGATGCCTTCTTCGATCTGGGAAAGCGAGATGTTGATGTTTTCGAGGTTCTGCTGGGCCTGCAGGAATTTTATTTTTTCATTTTCAAGTTCTACGGCAGCAATAACGCCCTGGTTGAATAATTCCTGGGACCGCTGGTAATTCTTTCTGGTGATTTCATATTTTGCCTGTTCGAGGCTTTTTTGCTGCTTGAGGGTCGATATTCTGACATTATACTCAGAAAGACTCTGATTGGCGGCGAGGTTTTCGGGCGCATAAGGCTGAAGTCTTTTAAACAACGCCTCGTCCTGGAACGCTTTTGCAAAATTATTGTAATCCCCCTGGAGCTCCCCCAGCTTGAAGCGCGCAGCTTCGTTTAAAGGAAAGGCCGCCAGCTGATCCGGGGTGAGGGAATCGACCAGTGATTTGAGTTTCAGAATGTCTTTATAATTGGCCGTGGACTGCATCACCATCAGAACTTCATTCTTTTTTACATGCTGATGGTCTTTTATGAATATTTTTTCAATTTTAGAATTGGTTCGGGCTTCCAGTTTTTCGGGAGGGTTTTGCGAAGTGACCACGATGGGGGCAGGAATAAATTCCGGATACCGGATGATATAGCTCATGATCATGATCATCACGAGAATTAAAAAAATAATGGTATTTCCCCAACGGATCATCCAGTGAGGAGGTTGGGTAAGGATATCCTGAACGCTTTCCGAGCGTAATTCAATATTGTCTAAGACGTCTTTTTCCATATGATGTAAAACTCAATAATCTCCGGAATGAAGATTATTGAGAGGTTTTTTAATAATCTTATAACGGCAGGGTATAATCACATTTCGGATTATTGCCGGGCTCTACTCCGGGCATGTCCCCATCGGGACAATAGCGGTTGCATGCATTCCACTGTTTTACATGGTTAACGTAGCAGAAACAGTTGCACGGAAACACTGGAACAGGCCCTGCTCCGTGAATTTCTCTAAGTTTTTTTCTTTCGATTTTCTGTAAATTTTTCATAAAGGATAGATTTTGAATTGGTTGATTAAAATTAATGAAAAATGATGATCAGTTTCCAAGTTCCAGCTGGTTTTTCACCAGTCTGTAATATTCACCTTTTAAGGCGACCAGTTCAGCGTGATTGCCTTCCTCAACAACTTTGCCTTTATCCAGCACGATGATCTTATCGGCATGCTTTACCGTAGACAGCCTGTGGGCAATGACGATGGCTGTTTTTCCTTTAAAAAACTGCTCAAGATTCTCCATGATGATTTTTTCATTGTTGGCATCCAGGGCCGAGGTGGCTTCATCAAAGAAAATATAATCCGGAGATTTATAGACGGCCCTGGCGATGAAGAGCCTTTGCTTCTGTCCGCCGCTTACGCCCAAGCCTTCGTTTCCTATTTTTGTGTTGTAGCTTAAAGGCAACTCTTCAATAAAATCCTTAATGTGTGCAATTTCTACCGCCTTTCTCAATTTTTGTTTATCCACATAATCTTCCCCTACAGCGATATTCCGGGCAATCGTGTCATTAAAAACATAGCCTTCCTGCATCACCACCCCGCAGTGATCGCGCCAGAATCTGGGGGAGATGTGCTTAAGCTTTGTATTGCCCAGCCTTATTTCGCCTTCATTGGGTTCATAGAATTTCATGAGAAGCTTCAGAAGAGTGGTTTTCCCGCTTCCGCTGGCCCCTACGATGGCTGTGGTCTTCTGATAAGGGATATTTAAATTTAAATTTTCAAAAACATAGGCATCCGAGCCGATGTAGCGGAACGAAAGATTTTCAATCTCAAGATCCTTCTGCGGAAGATCATGCGCATACTGCTCATCTTTGTTTTCTTCATCTTCCTTGTCGTGGATTTCTCCCAGTCTTTCCAGGGAAATCTTGGCATCCTGGGTCTGTTTGATAAAATCGATCAGCTGCAGCAAAGGGCTGTTGAGCTGCCCGATAATGTATTGTACGGAAAGCATCATCCCCAGGGTAAGGTTGCCTTCCAGCACCAATTTGGCAGACAGGAAGCTCACCAGAATATCTTTCATCTGGTTGATGAAATTTCCTCCTACGGACTGCCACTGTTCCAATGACAATGATTTGATCCTTATCTTAAATAATTTAACCTGCAAAAATTCCCAGTCCCATCTTTTCTGTTTTTCGGCGTTATGCATCTTGATCTCCTGCATTCCGTTGATCAGCTCGATCACCTTGCTCTGTTCTTCGGAGACCTGGGAGAATCTTTTGTAATCGAGTTCCTTTCGTTTTCCCAGGAAAAAACTGATCCACCCGATATAAGCGCCAGCTCCCACCAGGTAAACCACAAAGAGCCTGTAATCATAAAACAAAAGCACAATGCTGAAGATGATCAGATTGACCAATGAGAACAATGTATTTAAAGAAGAGCTTGTCAACAGCTGTTCGATCCTGTGGTGGTCATTGATCCGCTGCATGATATCTCCGGTCATCCTCGTATCAAAAAAGCTGATGGGCAATTTCATCAGTTTAATAAAGAAGTCGGAAATGATGGAGATGTTGATTCTGGCAGAAAGATGCAGTAAAATCCAGCTTCGGATCACTTCAATACCCATTCTTCCCACAAAAAGCATGATCTGGGCTAAAAGAACAAGATAAATAAAGTTCAGGTCCTGGTTCTGGATTCCGACATCCACGATGCTTTGGGTAAGAAACGGGAAGATCAGCGAGAGTAAACTGCCTGCCAAAAGGCCTATCGCCAGCTGAATGACCAGCGATTTGTACTTGAAAAGATATTTTGAAAGAAAAGAAAAGCTTGCCTTGCTTTCTTTGTCATCAAACTCGGTCTGGAAAAAAGCAGGCGTGGTTTCCAGCAGCAGGACGATACCTTCTTCGGTTTCTTCGTTGGCATTTTCACCGATCCAAAGCTTGATAAACTCTTCCCTGGTGTAGGTGATAAGTCCGTAACCGGGATCTGAGACGTAGACTTTTTTATTTTTATCAATCTTATAGACTACCACAAAGTGGTTCTTGTTCCAGTGCACGATGCAGGGAAGGGGAACTTCTTCTGCGAAAGTATTGAAGTCGATTTGTACCCCCATCGAACGGAAGCCCAGGTCTTCCGCGGCATCACTCAGCCCCAGCAGGCTGCTTCCTTCACGGGTGGTTTCCGAAAGGTTACGGATCTGCTGTAAGGAGATGCTCTTTCCGTAATGTTTGCTTACGATACGAAGGCAGGTAGGTCCGCAGTCCTTGGAATCCGGCTGGCGGTAAAATGGAAAAGATTTCAATGAAGTTATTTTTATTCTTTAAATAAATTAAATTTTAATATAAAGTTCCCGATTTGATTATTATTCGCAATGGGGCGCCGTATGCTCTGCGCTAAGTTATTTATTTTCCTGATATTGCTTTAGTTCTCAAGGATTACGTCTAATGCAGAACCGTCTTTTACAAAACCTCTTCATCCTCGGTAAGCTCATCAATAAAATAATAAATATCTTCGCGATCATATTTGTCAGGAAACTGGTAACCGTTGATCAGGATGATCGGGGTGAAATTAAGCCCTGCATTTCTGTTTTCTGCCGACATTGCAACCAGGGAACTCAGGTCTTCACCCTTGGAGGCTGCTCCGGTTTTCTGTCTTATTTTCTGCTCATCCCTGGTTTCAAACCAATACTCGACCAGCTTTAAAAAATCATCGGCAGGCTTGTTCTTATAAGTATACATAAAATCGGAGATGAGTTCGGTAAGCTTTTCATTCTGCTTGTCCGGGGAATAATTGAACCTCATCTGGACGGAAATGTCATTCGGGTATTTTTGAAGCAGGTCTTCCATGATTTTGTGGGCATCTTTGCAAAAACCGCAATAGGGATTGGAAATAATGGAAAGATGTAATTTTGCGTTCTTATTGCCTGTAAAAAAGGTATCGTTGTCTGTAAAAACGATCTTTTCTTTTTCCAGAAGTTCTCTTTTGAAAAGGTCATAATTTCTTTTAAACCTTAAATTTTTAGCATTCGACTTCTGAAGTTTTTCTTTTTCTGAAAGGGTCTGGTTCAGATATAGCACGGAACCGGACAGCACGATCCAAAGCATAAGGCTCAGCAAGGCGGTCCTTACATCAAAATAAAGGTTTTCAAAGAGAAAAACACTGATAATGAGTTGTACCACAAGCAGTGAAATGATCAGAAGGCACACCCTGCAGAATGTTTTTTCAACAAATCCCTGGATGTACAGCGAATAGGCGATCGCAAAAACAGAAGCGAACGTAAATCCTTTAATGATCATCGAAGTAGCCGGTAAAAACAGTCCTAAAACGGCAATACCTGTAAAATAAATAAGTGAGAAATCAGCGAATTTAAGTCCCAGGATGCTGGTTTTGTCCTGGGTAATGATCTTGTTACATGAATTTGCCCCCTGATTTCCTGATACATCACCACAAATACTTCCGATCACCGCAGAGGTATTCCCGAATTTCTGGTTGAAGATCTCAAGAGAAATATAGACCCCGGCCAGCGAAAGGATATTGAATAAAGCACCGTACCAGCTCAGCGTTATCACGGAATAAAGGACGATCAAGGCTAGAATAATGTACAAAAATGGTTGGTAGCTGGTAAATGATCTGGCGGTACCAGGATCTTTTTCGAAAAGCAGTACAAAATTCGTAGATTTTTTATGGAGGTCTTCTTTACTTATCGTTTGCGCTTTATCAGAATAAACTGAATACTGACCTGCCGATTTTTTGACCAAAGAAAAATTATTGTCAACAATAGCAATGAATTCCTCAGGAAGCTCATCCCAATATTCTTTATCCAGCTCATA
>JBMDXW010000093.1:0-10715 GCA_048594965.1 Chryseobacterium sp. | reverse complement strand
TCAGAATACCGGAAATGATCTTTCACAAAAACCTGTTTCCTGCTGACTTTAGATTGCTCCCTGTAAGAATCGGTCTGGTAATAATTCTGGAAAACTTCTACAAAATGTTTTTTCAACTGCCTGGAAAACGTAAAGCTTTGGTTAAAAGCACCGTAGCTTCCCGAAGCAAGCTGAGCAGCAACCTGATCTGAATCCGAAGTCTTCAGAAGGAGCGTTCCGCCGGTCACAGCACCATAGTCACCGCTTTCAGGCCCTTTATAAATTTCCATCCTGCTGATTAATCCGGGAGAAATTACATTAAAATAAGTATTTCCGGAAGCATCGGAAAGAATAAAATCATCCAGATAAACCTTCACATTCCTTACGCCAAACGGAGACCGGAGGGTGCTTCCCCGCAACGAAATCCTGTAGCTTCCGGGAGAGCGTTCTTCCATTCGAGCGCCGGGAACCTGGTTGATGGATTCCAGCATTCTTTCCGGGGGATTCTGGCTGAGCAGATTTTCCGAAACCACGGATACGGATTTGGTAGAAGTGATCAGGGATGTTGGCTTTTTATAAGCATCAATGCGCACCTCTGAGATGAGTTCTGCCGAATCTTTTTTTTGGGCAGGCACAGCAAAGGAGAGGATTGCGGAAGATAGAATGTAAATTTTTTTCATTGCCTGTGAATAAGCAAAAATTATACATTTCTTTCGGTCATCATTCAACTGGAGTATCCAAAGGAAAGATTTCATCCCATTATGTTTTTGAATTAAAAGCAGGTTTTATGTATTAAATTCAACTGTATTTTGGTTCCTGTAGCTTGTTTAAGCTTAAATAAAATTTGCATTAAGGACAAACAGGATGATTTGGATTAAAATTCAACTGTATTTAATTTCCCGCAGCTTGTTTAAGCTTAAATAACATTTACATTAATGACAAACAGGATGATTTGTATTAAAATTCAACTGTATTTTAGTTCACCATCATCCACAAAATCTGCTAATTCTGTGAAAAAAAATGGGCTAAAGCCCATTTTCATAAGATTCTTTATTCTCTGTTCTTTCCTTGATCATCCATGGAACAATGAAATAAAAAGCAACGGCAATCATTGTTGCTAAGATCCCCGTTCCGATCCATAAGGTGGTGAAACCGAGTTTTTCGGCAATCAGCGTTCCCAGATATGGGGTTACAATAAAGGCGATGGAAAAGGAGATTCCGTTCAGCCCCATGTAAGCGCCTTTGTTATTTTTCCCTGAGCGCAATGCGGTGATGGTCGACATAAAAGGCAGTGCCCAGATCTCCCCTACACACAACAGGCTCATGGAAAGAACGAGGGTAAGCATGCTGTGATCAAACCCCAGCATCGCATACGACAGTCCGCAAATGAAAGTCCCCAGAAACATGGTAACGGCAAGGCTGAAGTATTTCTCGGCCACCTGTACAAGTCCCATTTCCAGCAAAACCACCAAAAAACCGCTGTAACCCAGAATATACCCGATATTCTGCTGACTGAGACGGGCCGTATCTTTGTAGAAGATGGTGAGCGTACTGAACAGCTGGAAAAAACATATCGAAAACAGCATACAGAAAAAGCAGTACAGCAAAAATTTACCATCGCGGTACGGCGAATGTTCTTTTTTGATTTCAATGACTTCCTGCACTTTTCTAGCTTTTATCCTTGCCAGTTTATTTCGTTTTTTAAAGAAGATAATGTAAAGAATTCCCGCTGATAATGCCGCTAAAGCATTACTGAAAAACAGAAATTCGTATGAGATGGCAGACAAAATCCCGCCCAGTGCGGGGCCGATGGAAAATCCCAGATTGACAGCCATCCGGTTAAGTGAAAATGCCCGGGTGATATTTTCAGGTTTTGCATATTTGGTGATCGCTACGGAATTCGCAGGTCGAAAAGCATCGCTTACAATGCTCTGCACCAGAATAATGGCCGCAACCCCGACTTCCGTTTTAAAAAGCGGAATCAGGCAAAACAACGGAACACTCAGCAGTAAGCTGAGAGACTGAACTTTGTATTCCCCGATTTTATCAGTGATAAATCCGCCAAGCCACGAGCCTATGACAGAACCGATTCCGAAAAAGCTGAGAACGATCCCGGTATTTTCTATACTGAAATGCAGATGATTGGTCATATAAACTCCCAGGAAAGGAAGTACCATCGAGCCGGCGCGATTGATGAGCATCACCAGTGCCAGCATCCAGCTTTCTTTGGAAAGCCCTTTGAATGAGTTTGTATATAGATAGATGAGTTTCACAATTTAAATATTTAATTAAAATTTTTCCCGGATAGGTTGGGTCTATTCTATAGCAAGTCTTATGTTTTTAAAATAAAAAAAACAGGACTTAAAATAAGCCCTGTTTCATTTATAATGATATAAATAAATCTTTACTCCGGCTTATATGAGTCTTTTAAGGTCACTGTTCTGTTGAAGACTAATTTGTCTTCAGTCGAATCCTGATCTTTCGTAAAATAGCCAATTCTCTGGAACTGCAGAGGTTCTCCAACCGCTACATCCTTTAAACCAGTTTCTGCAAACCCCTGAACGGTGGTTACGGATTCCGGGTTGATATAGTTTAGGAAATCGACGTCTTTTTCTGCATCGGGCTGCTCTACGATAAACAGTTTATCATAATTCCTGATTTCCACAGGAATAGCATGTTCTGCAGAAACCCAGTGAATGGTTCCTTTTACTTTTCTTAAACTTTCTTCGGTACCGCTTCCCGACTTAGATTTTTCGTCGTAGGTAGCGTAGATTGTGGTGATATTACCGTTTTCATCCTTTTCCACTCTTTCTCCTTTTATGATGTAAGCGGATTTTAAACGGACCTCGCCGCCTAATTTCAGTCTGAAAAATTTGTTATTGGCTTCTTCCTTGAAGTCTTCACGCTCGATATACAGTTCTCTGGAGAAAGGGACTTCCCTTGTGCCTGCATTTTCCTGCTCAGGATTATTTTCGGTTTCCAGCCATTCTTCTTTTCCTTCAGGATAGTTTTCGATAACCAGCTTTACAGGATCTACGACCGTCATGACACGCTTGGCAACTTTATTCAGATCTTCACGCACACAGAATTCCAACAGCTGAAGCTCGATAAGGTTTTCTCTTTTGGCAACCCCAACTTTTTCGATGAAATTCCTGATGGCAGCAGCAGTATACCCTTTTCTTCTCATTCCGGAAATAGTAGGCATTCTGGGATCGTCCCAGCCGGTCACCACATTTTCGGCAATCAGCCTCTGCAGTTTTCTTTTGGAAGTGATCATGTAAGAGACGTTCATCCTTGCAAATTCTCTTTGCTTGTTTCTTACTTTGGTGTCGTCGTAGACCTGATCCAGGTACCAGTCATACAACGGCCTGTGGTTTTCAAATTCCAGAGAGCATAAAGAATGTGAGATTTGTTCGATATAATCTGATTCTCCATGTGCCCAGTCATACATAGGGTAGATTTTCCATGCTGTTCCGGTTCTGTGGTGCGGTCTTTTTAAGATTCTGTACATCACAGGATCACGCATATTCATGTTGGGAGAAGTCATATCGATTTTTGCCCGAAGAGACATGGCGCCTTCTTCGAACTCTCCGTTTTTCATTCTTTCGAAAAGGTCCAGTGATTCCTCTACAGGACGGTTCCGGTACGGCGATTCCACGCCCGGCTCGGCAGGATTTTTCCTTTGTTCGGTAATTACTTCGGAAGGTTGCTCATCTACATAAGCTTTCCCCTCTTTGATCATCTGTACTGCCCAATCGTAAAGCTGCTGGAAGTAATCGGAGGCGTACAAGACTTTATCCCATTTAAAACCTAACCATTCAACGTCTTTCATAATAGAATCTACGAATTCCTGTTCTTCTTTTTCAGGATTCGTATCGTCGAAACGAAGGTTCACGGGAGCATTGTATTTTTCGCCCAGACCAAAGTTGATGCAGATCGCTTTTGTATGACCTACATGCAGATAACCATTGGGCTCAGGCGGAAACCGGAAACGGATCTGATCTCTCTTCAGACCGTTTGCCAAATCATCTTCGATAATTTGCTCAATAAAATTGAGTGATTTTTTTTCTTCTTCCATTGAATTCGCTTTAAATGCCGTACTTACGACAATTTGCAAATTTAGGAAAATTTAAGGTTTTATGGAAATTATAATTTTATGGGTTTTTAGCATAGAAAGGTCGGTTTTTTGTCCTATCTTAGCGCCAGCTAAAAACCATAACTCAAATAGCGTTCATGATGTCCATTTATATTCACACTACAGGGAATTCTACCCCATCTTTTCCTAAAAAATTATTCTTCCGGTTTAAGATCTGCAACACTTTTAGCTCACAAGTTTTGTGAAAAAAATTAACTTAATTTCAAATTTCAATTGAAATATTAAATAATCTTTAACTCAAAACATGAAAAATATCACATTAAAATTACACACAGGTACCATATTATGGCACAGAGATTGCAACCTGATAACACGCACAAACACTAAATAATACTATTATGAAAAAGGTTAAAGAAAGGTTTTCTTCATTTTTAAGCTATCTTAGAAAGGCAATTTTCGTAGAAGATGTTATCTAGAACAGACATTCAACCCTACCTTCAGCTTTAGTTATTTAATTTAAATAAGACGCTAAAGTAAAGGAGGAAGATTCTCAGAGAAATCTGAACCCCCAATCCTTAAGATTAATTTTTGAAGTATAATAATTCTCCTTTCAGATCAAGACTGGATGAGAAATTATTAAGGAATAAAGATCCGGTACCCAAACCCTGGGGCATCGGATTTTTTTTGGTAAAAGTGTATTGTGCAATGGCATTCAATCCGATATTGCTTTCCAGAGCAGAGGTGATCCACCATCGTATATTTCTTTCTTCGGCCAGGGAAATCCATTCATCAGATCCTGAAAAGCCGCCAACTAAAGAAGGTTTTAAAATAATATACTGAGGATTTATGGCATCAAGAAGTTTTATTTTTTCATTCAGATCAACGATTCCTATCAGCTCCTCATCCAGTGCAATCGGCGTAGGAGTTCCCGCACATAATTCAGCCATATCACTCCGGTTGTCCGCTTTTATAGGCTGCTCGATAGAATGAATGTCTAAATAGGCCAACTGCTGTAAAACCGTTTTTGCCTCATCTGATGAAAAACCGCCGTTGGCATCAACCCGGAGTTCCAGCGTTTCCTTTGAAAATTTATGCCTTAATTTCTGAAGAATGCCATATTCGGATTTCCAGTCAACCCCAATTTTCAGTTTGATACAATGGAAGCCCTGCTCCAGCTTATCCAGAATCTGTTCTTCCATATAACCGATGTCACCCATCCAGATCAGACCGTTGATGACAATCGCTTTTCCGCCATCTGTAAATTCACTCGGAAAATAAATATTTGATCCATTCTTAAGATTGAGCATCGCCTGCTCATAACCGAACCAGATGGATGGAAATTCTTTCAGCTCATTTTTTAAAAGCTCAGCGTTCTGGCGGATATTATCGCAAAGCCACTGAAGTTTTTGTTCATAATCCGGCCTGTCATCAAAACTTAAGCCTCTGAAAAGACCACATTCCCCTGTTCCTTTTTTTCCATTTTCTGAAATTTCGAGAATGAAGGTTTCTTTTTCATGCAAAACGCCGCGAGATGTTCCACCCGGGCGCTTGAATTGTAATAAATATCTGAAATATTCTGCTTTCATTATTTTACACTGTCAATTCTCATAAATTCCTCCGCCTTTTCTACCATATCGACACTTCCGCAGAAGAAGGGAATCCTCTGATGCAGCTCCGTAGGCTCTATTTCCAGAATCCGTCTGAATCCGTCTGTAGCCTTACCGCCGGCCTGTTCTGCCAGGAAAGCCATGGGATTGCATTCGTACAACAATCTCAATTTTCCGTTTGGAGCCTGCGAATACGATGGATAGATATAAATTCCACCTTTCAGCATATTTCTGTGGAAATCAGCAACGAGCGAACCGATATACCTTGAAGTATAAGGCCTGTCACCTTCTTCCATCTGGCAATATTTAAGGTAATTTTTTACTCCTTGCGGGAACTTGATGTAATTTCCTTCATTGATCGAATAAATTTTTCCGGTTCTTGGAAAGGTCATATTCGGATGTGAAAGATAATAGGTTCCTAAGGATGGATCCAGGGTAAAGCCATTAACGCCGTTTCCGGTAGTATAGACGATCATCGTGGATGATCCGTAAATCACATAGCCTGCCGCGATCTGGTTCACCCCTTTCTGTAAAAAGTCTTCCAGCTGAACGGGAGTCCCGGGCTCCGTAACCCTTCTGTAGATTGAAAAAATCGTACCTACAGAAACATTTACATCAATATTGGAAGAACCGTCAAGAGGATCGATCAGGACAACGTATTTGCTTAAGTGGCCGTTTTCACCACATTTGATATCGATAAAATCGTCATTTTCTTCTGATGCAATTCCGCAGACAACCTCTCTTTGTGACAGAGCGGTAATAAAAATTTCGTTGGCAATGACATCAAGCTTCTGCTGCTCTTCACCCTGGATATTCTGGTTTCCGGCAGCTCCGGCGATGTCTACAATTCCTGCTTTATTAACTTCTCTGTTTACTACTTTTGAAGCAAGTCTTATTGCGCTCAGAAGCCGGGAAAATTCTCCCGTAGAATACTGAAAATCGTCTTGTCTGTCAATAAGAAACTCTCCTAAAGTCTGTAATGGTCGTTCTGACATATTTTGCTTTTTACGTTTCCTTCAAATTTCGTAAATTTTATCACATTTAAAAATTTTTATTGATAAAAGAATTTACCCTCTGTTTATCAATGCAATAGGAAGCGAATTCAGATTTTAATTCAAAGCTTATCATAAAAAAAAGCTCCCAAATCCTTAGAGCCCGTCACCATAATCCTGAAGATTGATAAATTTAAGGAAATCTTAAGCGTGTACTGACTGAACGCACTTTCATATCTCGTTGTAAATTTATAATTTTGTGACCCGTAAAATATTCCCACAAATTTTATCTAACAATTTTATTATTAACAATTTAATGAAAATTTTCAAGTTTGGTGGAGCATCAGTGAAGGATGCTGAAAGTGTAAGAAATGTGTCCATGGTATTAAAAAGCCAGGGATTTGCCAAGTGTTTGCTGGTAATTTCGGCGATGGGCAAAACAACAAATGAATTGGAAAAAGTAGTGGAACTTTATTTTAAGAAAGACAACTACCAAACTGAGATCGAAAAGATAAAACGAAAACACATCGAAATAGCGGAAGGCTTATTCCCTGAAAATCATGCTGTTTTTGCAGAAATCAATTTATTTTTTGATGATATAGACTCGTTTCTGAGAAGGAATAAATCCCCGAATTACAGTTTTGTCTACGATCAGGTGGTAAGCTGTGGGGAAATGATCTCAACAAAGATTGTGAGCGAATATTTAAACGAAATACAGTTTACCAATCAATGGCTGGATGCCAGAGATTATGTAAAAACGGACAATTCTTACAGAGAAGGTGTGGTAGATTGGGCGAAGACGGAAGAATTTATTTCAAACCTGAATAAAGAGATCTGCTATGTCACCCAGGGATTTATCGGGTCGGATGAGAATAATTTCACGGTCACTCTGGGAAGAGAAGGCTCCGATTACTCCGCAGCTATTTTTGCGTATTGCCTGAATGCCGAAGCCATGACCATCTGGAAAGATGTTCCGGGAGTGATGACCGGCGATCCGAGGAAATTTAAAGACGTTACCTTGCTTTCCAATATTTCATACGAAGAAGCCATCGAGATGGCTTATTACGGAGCAAGCATCATTCACCCTAAAACTTTGCAGCCTCTTCAGCAAAAGAATATCCCTTTTTATGTAAAATCATTCGTAGATCCTACCAAAGCAGGAACAAAAGTAGGGGCTTCAGAGAAAAACCAGAGTGAGGAATCTTACATTTTAAAAGAAAATCAGACCCTGCTGAAAATCTCTACCCGTGACTTTTCATTCATTGCAGAAGATCACATGAGTTTAATTTTCGGATATTTATCAAAGTATAAAATCAAGGTTTCGCTGATGCAGAATTCTGCTATTTCCTTAGCTTTATGTCTTGAGGATAAATTCAGTACTATTGATGAGCTGAATGAAGAACTTCAGAAAATATTCCGTACGGAAGTGGTAAAAAATGTATCTTTATTTACGGTAAGGAATGCAAAGATGGACCATATAGATCAATTTTACCAGGAAAAAAGTGTATTATTGGAGCAGATTTCGAAGAATACACTTCAAATGGTAACACAATAAAACTAATTGCGACTAAACACACATGAGTTTAATTTCGAAAAACGATTTGATAAAGGCTTCCGGCTTACATAAAATAGGATTTCTTAAAAATCCTGTAGCATCCGCTGTGATGAGCATTGCTAAAATAAACGAAGTAAACAGACTGTACGATAAACTGAAAGACAAGGAAGGCAAAGACTTTTTCGACTCATTTGTGCGGGAGCGGAACTTAAGCTACATCGCTTTTGAAGAAGATCTGGCAAAGATCCCTAAAACAGGGCCTTTTATTCTTGTTTCCAATCATCCGCTTGGGGCAATAGACGGCATTTTGATGTGTAAAATCCTTTCGGAAGTCCGTCCGGATTTCAAGGTGATGGGTAATTTCCTGCTGGAAAAAATCAAGCCGATGGAACCTTACGTCATTCCTGTCAACCCTTTCGAAAACAGAAAAGATGCCTACAGCAGTTCATCCGGCATGCGGGAAACCCTGAAGCACCTTCAGAATGGAGGATGTGTAGGAATATTTCCTGCCGGAGAAGTTTCAAATAAAAATAATCCCTACGGAGAAATTTTAGATAAAGACTGGGAAAAACCGGCACTTAAGCTGATAAGAATGGCTAAAGTGCCGGTGGTCCCTATGTATTTCCATGCCAAGAACAGCAGAATGTTTTACCAGGTAGCCAAACTTCATCCCAGCCTGCAGACCATGATGCTGCCTGCCGAAATGATGAACGACCGGGAAGAACCTATCAGGATCCGTATCGGAAGGCCCATCGCCGTGAAAGCCATGGACGACATGGAAAGCATTGAAGAACTGGGCGATTTCCTGAAGCGTAAGGTTTATATGATGAAATCCTATTATGAAAAGAGAAAATCTCTGGCACAAAGCATTAACCTTCAGAACCTTTCCGTAAAATTCCCTTTGTTGAAAGAGGAAAATATCGTTCAGAATATTATCGATGAAACACCGAAGGAAGATATCCTGAAAGACATCAGTAAGCTGAGAGGAACTGACAAAATGTTTTTCAGCAATGGAAACTACGAAGTCTATTTCACCAATTATGAGGAAATCCCTTCGATCATGAGAGAAATCGGCCGCCAGCGCGAACTCACCTTCAGAGCTGTTGGCGAAGGAAGCAATTTACCTTTTGATCTTGACGAATACGATAAGCATTACCACCATCTTTTTCTGTGGGACAATGCCGAAGAGCGACTTGTAGGTGCCTACAGAATGGCCTTAGGCAGAGAGGTGATGAAAAAATTCGGGATCAAAGGATTTTATACCAGCTCACTGTTCGAATTCGAGCAGGATATCCACCCTTTCTTTAAAAAGGTGATCGAAATGGGACGCGCCTACATCTGCCAGGAATATCAGCAAAAACCCCTTCCCCTTTTCCTTTTATGGAGAGGGATCGTTCATGTCTGCCTGAGAAATCCGGATCATAAATTCCTCATGGGAGGTGTCAGTATTTCCAATAAATTTTCTGAATTTTCAAAATCCCTGATGATCGAATTCATGCGGTCGAATTACTATGATTCTGCCGTCGCTCAATACATTACCCCACGTAATGAGTACAAGGTAAAACTCAGAGACCGGGACAAGCACCTGTTTTTTGAAGAAATGGAATCTGATTTAAACAAACTCGACAAAATCATTGATGATCTTGAACCTGAACTCAGATTGCCCGTTTTAATAAAAAAATACATTAAGCAAAATGCGAAAGTTATTGCATTTAACGTAGATCCCAACTTTAATGATGCCATTGATGGACTGATGTACATCAGGATCAGTGATCTTCCGGAAAGCACGATTAAGCCCGTACTGGAGGAAATGAGCGAGCAGATCCGCAAGGAGCAGGAAAATAATTCGGTTGAAAATCAATAGGTTTTTAAGTTTTGTTAAAAAAATAATTATTAATACTTGCATCATATCTTAAAACTTACTACTTTTGCATCACTTTAAAACAACGAAGTAAAAGAATGGTTTCTTAGCTCAGTTGGTAGAGCAATGGATTGAAAATCCATGTGTCCCTGGTTCGATTCCTGGAGAAACCACAAAAAACCACCTGTAAAAAGGTGGTTTTCTTTTCAAAACTGTTTTAATAAATTTGCAGAATGTAATAATAATTATTACTTTTGCACCACTTCAAAAAGAAGTGCAAATTTGGTTTCTTAGCTCAGTTGGTAGAGCAATGGATTGAAAATCCATGTGTCCCTGGTTCGATTCCTGGAGAAACCACTTAAAAGTCATCTCATAAGAGGTGACTTTTTTATTTTTCTATATATCATGCTAAGACTGACATAATATCATAATAATTACCCATTACTTCCGTTGAAAATAAGTATATTCGCTTTTTAATTTTTGTTGAAAATGAAGAAGATTATTACCGTTTTGTTTTTATTTTCATGTATTGCAGCATTTGCCCAGGAAGCTATTCAGTTTCAAGAACTGCCTTTTAAAGATCTTATCGCAAAGGCAAAGAAAGAAAAAAAAATACTTTTTATTG
>JBMDXW010000092.1:0-2634 GCA_048594965.1 Chryseobacterium sp. | reverse complement strand
CTCTGATGACGAGCAGACAAGCGGTGAGCAGGATAATCTTTCCGAATACAGAGGAGATGCGCACGACGGTCATGAGACACCGGTGAAGACCGATACGGCGGGTGCTGCAAAGCATAAAGAAGAAGACAACAAGCATTCTGATGCTACACCTATTCCCGAAGGTTCCCAGACTCCGAAAGCTGAACACTAATTTAGATCAGAAAAATACATATCCTGCAGAAATGCGGGATTTTTTTTTGGAGCTTATTCCGGCTCTCCGCTACTACTCCTCGCGCCCACCTTGTCCGATGCGCCCCAATGCCAAACCCTGGACGCTCCAACCCTCCAGCCCCGCTGTGGGGTAACCGCTGCGATCCGGGCTATAACTTTCGGCATAATCTCAATATTTCACATTTTCATCAATGCAGTATATCAGAAAACATGAAGAAAATTATATCTTTTTGTTTGTTCCGGCGTGGCAATTTTTTTACTTTTAGCAAAATAAATTTTACGATGCAAGAAACACTAAATTACATCAGCGAAAACAAGCAGCGTTTCGTAGATGAATTATTTGAGTTACTGAGAATTCCTTCAATTTCTGCGGATCCGGCTTATAAGGAAGACGTCCTGAAATGTGCGGATGTAGTAGCAGAACACCTGAAAAATGCAGGCGCAGACCATGTGGAAGTTTGTCAGACCAAAGGATATCCTATCGTTTTCGGAGAAAAAATTTTAGATAAAAACCTGCCGACCGTTCTGGTATACGGACATTATGACGTGCAGCCGGCAGATCCGCTCGAGCTTTGGAAAAAACCGCCGTTTGAGCCTTATATCGAAAAAACGGAGCTTCATCCGGAAGGTGCCATTTTCGCAAGAGGTTCCGCAGATGATAAAGGGCAGTTTTTTATGCATCTCAAAGCATTCGAAGCGATGATGAAAACCAACGCCCTCCCTTGTAATGTGAAATTTATATTAGAAGGAGAAGAGGAAGTGGGTTCCGTCAGTCTGGGGGATTTTGTCAACGAAAACAAAGAAAAACTGTCCTGCGACTGTATCCTGATCTCCGATACCCATATTTACAGCAACGAACAGCCAACGGTGACCACGGGTCTGCGAGGATTAAGCTATGTAGAGGTCGAGGTGGAAGGTCCCAACAGAGATTTACACTCAGGATTATACGGTGGAGCAGTACCCAACCCGATCCATGTCCTTTCAAGAATGATCGCCAAACTCATCGATGAAGACGGGCATATTACCATCGATGGATTCTACGACAATGTAGAAACGGTATCTGATTCAGATAGGGAAGATATGAATAAACTGAAAGACAATCCCGAAGAATTCAAAAAATCCATCGGCCTCAATGGAGTGGAAGGTGAAAAAGGATATACGACACTAGAAAGAACCTCGATCCGTCCAACCTTAGACTGCAACGGGATATGGGGAGGTTATACCGGCGAAGGAGTAAAAACAGTGATTCCTTCCAAAGCTTTTGCCAAGATCTCGATGCGTCTGGTTCCTTACCAGACTCCTGAAGAGATTACCGAAAAATTCACTACTTATTTTAAAAAGATCGCTCCTGAAAATGTAAAAGTGAAAATAACGCCACATCACGGAGGAATGCCATATGTTCTGCCGACAGATACAAAAGAGTTTTTGGCTGCAAAAAAAGCCATGGAATCTGCGTTCGGAAAAGAAGTACTGCCGTACAGAGGAGGAGGGAGTATCCCTATTACCGCAATGTTTGAGCAGGTGTTGGGTGCCAAATCAGTTTTGATGGGCTTTGGCCTCGATTCGGATGCCATTCACTCTCCGAATGAACATTATGGATTATTCAATTTCTATAAGGGAATTGAAAGCATTCCAATGTTTTTTGAAAATTATGCGAAATAGTTCACCATATATTTAATTTCGTTAATATTAAAGAGGCTGTCTAAAATTTTGGACAGCCTCTTTTTTTTAAGATCTTTTCTGGAAATTTACGTTTTAGTTATTTTAATCTTAACAATAAGATAATATTGATATTTTGATTTTCAAATATTTATTATTATTTTTATAAAAAAAGTTATACCATGAGAAAAGTTCTATTTTTTTTGCTGGCATCTGCCGCAACAAGCATTGTGAATGCACAGGTTATCACACAGAATGCAACCCCTAATACCGTTGCTGCCACAGGTTCAGTTTCGTGCGCCAGTGGTGCTACGAGTACCAACTTCTATACAGCTGATAATTCTTACATAAGATTTTTTAAATTGTCCGACTACGGAATAAATTATAATTATAGAATTACGAATATTGCTTTTGGTGTACAATTGGCATCAAAAACAGTTTCAGGAAGTTCCGCAAACGTTGGTGGATCTTTTCCTGTTGAAGTTTGGTTATACACCACATCAGCAACCACCCTTGATCCCACAGCTGTCACCCCTGTCTCTGGTGACGATCCTCTTACTACGGTAAGTGTTTCTTCGGCTAATAATGGTGCAATGGTGAATACTGGAACTAGTGTGAACCAGGTTATTCCTGCAGGATCCAATTTAGTGCTTGAAATTTTTCATGATGGTGAGACAGGTCATGATGGAACAAGCGGAAATCCATTTGAAAGATTTTACATGGGAACAAATACCAGTGCACAGACAGGACCTTCTTACCTGGTTT
>JBMDXW010000091.1:0-4400 GCA_048594965.1 Chryseobacterium sp. | reverse complement strand
TTTGAATACCGGAAATTCAGAAGAGATGAGATTGTGCTGGTGGCAAAAACCGGCCATCCTTTGGTTCGTAAGGCTATCAATTTAAGGGATCTGTATTCTGTTGATTTGGTTCTGAGGGAACACGGTTCGGGATCATTGGAGTTTGTCCTAAACCGTCTGAAAGAACAGGGAATTAATACCGATGAGCTTAATATCGTTATGCAGCTCGGAAGCAGTGAAAGTATTAAAAATTACCTTCTGCATTCGGACAGTGTAGCCTTCCTGTCGATCAGCACCGTTTTGAGCGAACTGAAAAGCAATTCCCTGAGCATTGTGGACATTAAAAATTTTACCATTGAGAGAGATTTCCATTTTATTCTTCCGAAAGGTGAGCAGTCTGACATGATCAGGCTATTCCTCAAATTTGCAGATGCAAGCTGATCCGTTATAACCAAAAGTTATCCTTTATAACAAATTACGATTTACTTTCTGATGATTATTTGTAGAATTTTGAAGAAAAATTTAAAGTTTTACAAATGGAAAAGCTCTTTAAAAATGGAAGTTTACGAAAAATAATCTTCATCCTTACGGCGATGGTATGCCTCAGCCCTTTTGTCTCTTCGCCGGTGGCCCTGCTTTTAGGATTCGTTCTGGTGATGTTCACCGGAAATCCTTTTGAGAAAAGCCTTCATCAGTATATTCACTTATTGTTACAGGTTTCCATTGTGGGTCTGGGATTCGGTTTAAAGCTGAACGAAGCTCTCGAAGCCGGAAGATCGGGCTTTATCTTAACGGTGATGAGTATCTCCACGGTGATGGCCCTGGGATATGCTGCCGGAAGATTACTTAAAATGGAACGGCCTTTATCTTTTTTAATTTCTGTGGGAACGGCCATTTGTGGCGGCAGTGCCATTGCAGCAATTTCTCCGATTATCAAGCCTCAGCCTAAACAGATATCGCTGGCACTCGCTATTGTATTTACACTGAATTCCATTGCTCTGTTTGTCTATCCGGCCATCGGGCATTTTTTGCATCTTACGCAGCAGCAATTCGGGTTGTGGTGTGCGATCGGGATCCATGATACCAGTTCGGTCGTAGGAGCGGCCGCCAAATACGGCAACGAAGCACTGAATATTGCGGCAACCGTTAAGCTGGCCCGTGCTTTATGGATTATTCCTGTTTCGCTGATCACGATGCTTATTTTTAAAAGTAAAGAATCCAAGATAAAAGTTCCCTGGTTTATCGGGTATTTTATTCTGGCTATCCTGGTTAATACCTATCTGCCGCTTGGAAGTTTAAATTCTTTCATTAGTGTTGCCGCCAGGTCAGGCTTAAATCTCACCTTATTTCTGATCGGTTCTACGCTTTCGATCAGCGCTTTAAAAAGTATTGGTCTAAAACCTCTTGCTATGGCTGTTTTTCTGTGGGTTTTCATCAGTGCCGGAAGCCTGCTGCTCATTTTACATGGCCGGTAACGCGTTTTGGCAACCTGCTACCCTAGCCTTGATTGCAGCGGCATCCTTTTGGGTGGCGGCCGGCAAAAAGCGGTGGCGGCCACCCAAAAGATACAGCGGAAAGCAAGATTAAGCTCCTAAAAGAAATTTGGAGTACTGAAATGAGCGTGCGGGTTCTTTTATGATGACAAAAACCTCCCGGAGAACCGGAAGGCTTTTGCGTATTAAATGTGGAAATGTTTTTGTCTGAAAAAATTCTTTACTTAGCAGGTAATGACCTGTGGACAGGCGATGTAAGATGAGCAGTATTTCGGGCCTGTAACAGCGCCGGTACAGCTGCATCCGCAAAGTGAAAGATCCGGAGTTCCCAGGGAACCTCCGCCTCCTACACCTCCTACGATGTTTTTAAGATCTGAATTCTTTAATTTCTTGGCGTTTTTTAAAAAATTTTGCATTGTGATTGGATTTAATGGTGATCGATTTTAATTACACTCAAAGTTAAACAAATATTAATTATTCGAAGCATAATTTAATATTAAATTTCATAATTTATTTATTTTGTTGAACTTATTAATTTTTATAACGGAAATATCGGCTTAAATATTTTAAACAATATAAATTATTCTACAAATTCGAGGTCTTTATTATGGGTTTCGGAGATCGTAGCCGATGCATAAAAGGCAAGTCCGAAAACGATAACGCCCACGATTGCGGCACTGGTGATAACAGAAAAATCATTTTTAAAAAAGTCAAAAGCCAGGATCATTACAGGGACAAGTCCGCGAACCATATTCGGTACAGTTGTCGTAGCCGTATTTCTGATGTTTGTTCCGAACTGTTCTGCAGCCAGCGTTACAAACATTGCCCAATATCCTGTTCCCAAGCCCAGCCAAATACAGAAAATATAATACTTTGTTTCGGTATCCGTTTTGCCAAAAAGCATGACCGCTACGCCGATAATGGTAAAGGTCAGCATGGAGATAATGGCTTTTTTTCTTGATCTTAAGAGATGTGAGATGAATCCGCTTGCCAGATCACCGACAGAAATGCCTACATAGGCCCACATAATGGCTTTTCCGGGACTGAGATCTTTAATTCCAAGTTCGGGAGCGAACTGATTGGCCAGAACAGCCAATATGCCGATGCAGAACCACGTCGGCAATCCGATGGCAATGCATTTCAAATATCTTGTCAGCCGGTCTTTATGGGTAAAAAATGACAGAAAATTTCCTTTTGAAACTGCCTTATGCTCGATGTTTTTATAAATCCCCGATTCCGAGACACTGATTCTCAGAAACAACAATAAGATTCCCAGGACACCACCGATGATATAGGAGATGTTCCATCCGCCGGCCAGCTCTACCGTCAGTTGCGCAACTACCGCACCCATCAATCCGAAACCGGCAACGACCGAAGTACCGATGGCTCTGAGATTTTTCGGCAGGCTTTCAGAAACGAGTGTAATTCCTGCCCCAAGCTCTCCGGCGAGACCTATTCCAGCGATGAATCTTAAAGCGGCATATTGATACACCAAATGCCTGTCAGGAAAGTAAGGAAGAAACCCGCAGGCAATGTTCGCCAGTGAATACACAAGAATGGACCCGAAGAGTACCGACAGCCTTCCTTTTTTATCGCCAAAAATCCCCCAGAATATTCCTCCGATGAGTAATCCGACCATTTGTGCATTAAGAATAAATGTTCCGTCCGAATCGGGATTTAAGCTTAAAGCTTTTAAGCTTGGAATCCGGACGATACCGAACAACAGCAGATCATAAATATCCACAAAGTAACCCAGCGCGGAAATAATAACGGGAATTGAAAAGATATACTTCAGTTTTGAAGAAAAAGAAAGCTCCTGCATCTTTTGATTAATTTTGCTAAAAATAAAAAACCTTCCAATTTCTTGAAAGGTTTTTATGAAATATCTTTTCGGGATGATTATCTTGCAATGTTCACCGCTCTTGTTTCTCTGATTACGGTTACTTTTACCTGTCCAGGATAGGTAAGTTCATTCTGGATCTTCTCTGAAATGTCATAAGATAACTGAGAAGCAACTTCGTCATTCACTTTACCGCTCTCTACCATTACCCTAAGCTCTCTACCGGCCTGGATGGCATAAGCTGATGAAACCCCGTCGAAGCTTAATGCAGCAGATTCAAGATCTTTCAGTCTCTGGATGTAAGATTCAAGCACCTGTCTTCTGGCACCCGGTCTTGCTCCTGAGATTGCATCCGCTACCTGGATGATCGGTGATAGCAGCGATGTCATTTCCACTTCATCGTGGTGCGCTCCGATGGCGTTTACCACTTCTGCATTTTCACCGTATTTCTCTGCCCACTGCATTCCGAGCAAGGCGTGCGGAAGTTCGGATTCCTGCTCCGGAACTTTCCCGATATCGTGTAAAAGACCTGCTCTTTTCGCCAATTTCACATTTAATCCTAATTCAGCAGCCATGGTTGCAGCAATATTTGCTACTTCTCTTGAGTGCTGTAGTAAGTTTTGTCCGTAAGAAGAACGGTATTTCATTCTACCGACGATTTTGATCAGCTCAGGGTGCAGCCCGTGAATTCCTAAATCAATAATCGTTCTTTTTCCTACTTCAATAATTTCCTCTTCGATCTGCTTTCTGGTTTTTTCAACTACTTCTTCAATTCTTGCAGGGTGGATTCTTCCGTCCGTTACCAAACGGTGAAGGGATAATCTTGCGATCTCTCTTCTTACCGGATCAAAGCATGAAAGAAGAATAGCTTCCGGTGTATCGTCCACAATGATCTCTACTCCTGTTACGGCTTCCAGAGCACGGATGTTTCTCCCCTCTCTACCGATGATTCTTCCTTTCACCTCATCAGATTCAATGTTGAATACCGATACCGAATTTTCGATTGCCTGTTCCGTACCGATTCTCTGAATGGTCTGGATAACGATTTTCCGGGCTTCGCTTTTCGCATTCAGCTGAGCTTCTTCCAT
>JBMDXW010000090.1:0-5270 GCA_048594965.1 Chryseobacterium sp. | reverse complement strand
TTTATAAAAGATAAACTTTTTACAGAGCGAATTGAATCTTTTGCAGCAGTAGATCCCGGAAATGCAAAGGTTGTTAAGTACGAAAACGAAAATTATGCGGTTTATAAGGAAGCCACCGGGAAAACCCACATCCTTAAAAGCACCTGCCCGCATGCAAAATGTGAAGTGCGGTGGAACAGTGCCGAGCTCAGCTGGGATTGTCCTTGCCACGGATCACGATTCAATATCAATGGGAAGCTGCTTACCGGGCCTACCGTAAGAGACCTTCCGCGTGTGGACATCGATTCCGAAAATTAATCATTACTGCCATGTCTGAAAAAGGTTTTTTATATAGAAACAGTTTAAGTATTGTTCTCATCATCTTTATGCTCTGTTGCCTTACCGCACAGTTCTTTACCGGCTGGAAAACAGAGAATAAAGAACTTTTAGAAAACGGAAGTGCGG
Organism: Chryseobacterium sp.; assembly: GCA_048594965.1. Lineage (GTDB taxonomy): Bacteria > Bacteroidota > Bacteroidia > Flavobacteriales > Weeksellaceae > Chryseobacterium. The sequence continues at coordinate 4,826 of JBMDXW010000090.1, read as the reverse complement.
CACTGAGTATAGGACAATATCTTTACAGCGGACATTTTATACAGGCCACCTTTGAAAACTGGGAAAGTGAATTTCTGCAGATGATGCTGTATGTTTTGCTTACGGTCTCTTTACGGCAGAAAGGTTCGAGCGAATCAAAGTCTCTGGAAAAAGAAGAGGAGGTCGACAAAGAACCCGTAGCGCACGCCAACGCTCCGTGGCCGGTGAAGAAAGGCGGAATATGGCTGAAGATGTACCGGCATTCCTTATCCATTGCTTTTGCTGTTTTGTTTATCGTCAGCTTTTCGCTTCATTTCTACGGAAGCCTGAAGGAGTATAATGAAGAGCAGATCTCAAAAGAAAAGCCTGCCATCAGCGCCTCGCAGTACATCACGGAATCCCGTTTTTGGTTTGAATCGTTCCAGAACTGGCAGAGCGAATTCCTCGCCGTTGCCTCCCTGGTGATTCTTTCCATCTGGCTGCGGGAAAAAGGATCCCCGGAATCAAAACCTGTGGATATGCCGCACAGCGAAAACCCTTAGATCTATTTAGGTTCATACCATAAAAAGAGACTGTCTGAAAAGATTGGACAGTCTCTTTTAAGTTTGATTTAATAATCATTTACCGTACACCAAATGAAGTACATTTTTAATTTGCTCCATAGGAGCAATATCTGTGTAGAACTTTATCAGTTGCCTGTAATACCTGAACTCCAGCGGAGTTATATGTAATGATAGCACACCTATGGCGTGCTTGCGATGATCTATTGTTTTTTTGCTACACAGATATTGCTCCTACGGAGCATAAAGATCACTTTGTTCATTTCCGGTAAAAAAGAGAGACTGTCCAAACTTTTCGGACAGTCTCCCAATTCTTTATCTGAAGATCTTTAGATTTTAGCTTTACCTTCAACGCCGTCCGAATTATCGGTGGTATTTCCGGTAACCGCTGCCGTCACGAAGTTTACCAAGCTTACCAGCTTGCCTACTTTCGTATCCCAGTAATAAGATTCTCTCGGCTCTACGCGGATGATGGAAACGTTTGGATCATCTTTTCCGTCTTCAAACCATGCTTTTGCCATTGGTGACCATTTGTCTTCAATGGTTGAACGGTCTTTGTAAATGGTAGCATCTCCGAATACGGACAGATACTGGTAATCGCCATTATTCATAAAAAACAGCTGGACTCTTTTATCTTCTTTAATCTCAAAATTTTTGTTGCTCGTATCACTGCTGATGAACCAAAGATTTCCTTCCTCATCCGTTTCCTGTAAAGACATCGGTCTGGAATTGATCGGCAGGGTATCCAGTTCCGTACAGAACATACAGATTTTGGCACTTTCGGATAAATCTTTAATTTTTTTTACAGCGTCGTGGTGTGTAAGATTTTCTGTTGACATAATATTATATTTTAGTGATTTGATACTTTAAAAAAGTATTCTTAAGTATTCAAAAATCCGACCATAGTGAGCTTTATCTCTAAAAATTGCAGCCAATACATAAAATCGGATATATTTGTAAGAACGATTACAGAAAGTATGGAAAATAAATATTTACTTCATGGGAAACTCACCGCAAAACCGGGACAGCAAAAAGAACTTGCCGGGATCCTTATCCAGGCATCTCAACTGGTATCCGCGGCGAAAGGCTGTCAACTCTATGCCGTAAGTTATGATAAAGAAGACGAAGCTTCAGTCTACATCACCGAGATCTGGGACACCAAAACCGACCATGACCACTCGCTGAAAGCAGAAGGTGTGCGGGAACTCATCATGAAAGCAATGCCGATACTCGCAGTACCACCAACGAAAGGACAGGAACTGGAGGTTTTAGGAGGAAAGTTATAAATCCATTTTAAAATCAAACAATTCCTGCGGATGGACTTCCAATCCTTTTGCCAGCTCCTGTATTGTTGAAATCCTCAGATCAACTTCTCCTTTTTCTATTTTGCTGATATTGCTATGGTCAATATCACATTTTTGAGCTAACTGACGGTAGCTTAATCCCAGTTTTTTTCTAAAATTTTCAACCTTTTTTCCAAAAGCTATTCGAAATTCAATCCTATTCATTTAAACTTTAATATGAAAATTCAAGAAGTCTTAAATCTAATCAATTTTAAAATCTACCAAATCCTTCGGTAATACATTCAGGCCTTTAGCCAAATCGATTAAAGTAGTAAATGCAAAGTTTCGTTTCACATTTTCAATATCGCTGATGGTAGCTTTGGTAATTTTTGAGCTGTTTAAAACCACATCATCCTGGGTAAGCCCGGATCTGAGTCTTAATTGTTTGACATGCTCCCCGAATTTCTTTAATAATTCATCTTGTAGAACATCCATGTAATAACAGTTTATACAAAAACACCCGGGTTATTCATCGATTTTATACTTCTCTATATCGAAATCGAAATCGAATAGCTCTTTCGGCGGAATATTAAATGCGGAAGCCATTTTAAGAAGGGTCTCGATTGTTGGATTGCCTTTTCCATTTTCATACTTATTATAATTGCTGGAATCAAAAGCAGAATTTTGCGCAACCGCATCCATCGAATGATATTTATCCTTCCTGATCTCTTTAAGATGTTCAGAAAAAGCCTTCATATACAGTTTTAAAACGTGCTTACTATCCATTTCTTTTATAATTGATAGCAATTTTGGAATTTCAATTAAAAATTACATGGTGATATATTACCATATTTGAAAAATTACAGTATATTTGTATGTAATATGCTGGTTATACTATCATAGTGTAATAAAACATTTATGCATTAAAATTAAATCTAAACTGAAATTTTAAAACCAATAAAAACACAATCTGCCATATTACCTTGGCTTGTACGGGCAGGAAGTCCAGGCTTTATCATACTTCCTCCTTTACAGCCTGATAAAAACTAAAAAAACATGACCATGATGAATTCCAGAAAACTTAAAATCAACACCACCTACCAGAAAAGCAGCGACCGCATGATAACGGTCTCCGAAATCCGGCTTAAAGGCAAATGGCTTGAAAAGCTCGGTTCTGAAAAGGGGAAAACCGTAAACATCAAGCAGAATAAAAACAAACTCACGATCACGGTGGCAAAATAAAACTCTCTGAAAACAGCATCTGGTTTCCCGCAACTTGCGCGAGACTTCCGCAGTCCTCCGGAAGTTTAAAACAATAGTGTTTGTAAGTTCCGCAGTCCTTCGGAGGTTTAAAACAAGCCTTTTTGTAAGTTCCGCAGTACTTCTTTGGTTTAAAACAACCTTTTTTGTGACTTCCGCAGTCCTCCGGAGGTTTAAAACAAGCCTGTTTGTAAGTTCCGCAGTACTTCTTTGGTTTAAAACAATAGTGTTTGTAACTTCCTGCAAATGCATTTTGTCACAAACATACCTGTTTGTCATTTCATGCAATTGTATTTTGTTATAAACACATCTGTTTTCGACTTCTGTCATTCAGTTCATTGGGCTGAAGCCCGATGCTATTGATAAGTATCTCTTTCAATTCCTGCCATCCTGATACAGATTAAATACGCAGAATTGGATAGATCAGTTTTAGAAACCTGAATTAATGAATGCCATATCAATAGAAATGGGCTTTAGCCCATTTACCTTATGATGCCGGCTGATCCGGCTTTAGCCAAAACATACCCTTAACAAAATGCGCAGGTTTTTTCCAAAAGCAGCCGACTTTAGCATTTACCCTAAATAATTTCTGATTCTGAAACTTTCTCAGTATTTTTACTGAACTTTTAATACCAAAGAAAATGATTCAGTATTTAGATAATATTCATCACAAAGATTCCAAAAACTTTTTCCTGATCGCAGGACCGTGTATCATCGAAGGGGAAGACATGGCGCTTCGCATTGCTGAGAAAGTCGTTGAGCTCACCAACAAATACAATATTCCTTATATCTTCAAAGGAAGCTTTAAAAAAGCCAACCGAAGCAGGGTAGATTCGTTTACAACGATCGGAGAAGAAAAATCTCTTGAGATCCTTAAAAAAGTAGGAGAGACGTTCAATATTCCGACAACGACCGACATTCATGAAAATGAGCACGCCGCCCTGGCCGCCCAGTATGTGGATGTCTTGCAGATTCCTGCATTTCTCGTTCGCCAGACGGATCTTCTGGTGGCTGCTGCAGAAACTGGAAAGTGTGTGACTTTAAAGAAAGGACAGTTCCTTTCTCCGGAATCCATGAAGTTTGCCGTTCAGAAGATCACCGATTCCAACAACCAGAAAGTAGCCATTATCGAAAGAGGAAACTCATTCGGCTACACCGATCTGATCGTCGATTACAGGGGAATTCCCACCATGAGAAATTATGCTCCGGTGATTCTTGATGTAACCCATTCTTTACAGCAGCCGAACCAAAGCTCAGGCGTTACAGGAGGGAGACCAGATCTTATCGAAACCGTAGCTAAAGCCGGAATCGCGGTAGGAGCCGACGGAATTTTCATTGAAACCCATCCGACTCCGGAAACGGCATTGTCTGATGGTGCCAATATGCTGAGACTGGATCTGCTTGAGGATCTGTTGCAAAAATTAACCAGAGTAAGAGAAGCGATTTTATAATTTATTCTTTTATTCTTATTAAACGTTTGCAGTGATCTTAACAAATGTTAATAAAGTTTAAATAAGTTAAAATAAAATTTATATATTCACGTTTGAAATTCTAAAACATTTCTTTTGAAAAAACTAGTTTTACCATTGAGCCTTATGGTTCCTGCGTTAGTATTCTCCCAGGTAAGAAAAAAGAAGGATACCATGAAAACCGCCACCATTGAAGAAGTGGTCTTTCAGAAAAAAGTAGCAGGAAAAACCAATGATCTTACCACTGTGAAAATTTCAGCGAAAGATGCTCAGAA
>JBMDXW010000009.1:0-6566 GCA_048594965.1 Chryseobacterium sp. | reverse complement strand
GACCATAAAATCTGGGGTGCCGGTCTGGATGTCACCACTCCTGAGCCTATTTATAAAGATGATCCCATCTTAGAGCTTTCAAATGTCTGCGTTCTGCCCCATATCGGTTCGGCAACGGTAGAAGCCAGAAACGGAATGGCAAAAAAAGCTGCCGGGAATCTGATCGCCGTATCCAAAGGAGAAAAGATGCCGGACTGTGTAAATCCTCAAATATATTCCGACAATCCTTAACATCTTGGAATTATTTTTGTTTAAATTAAAATAACACTAAATAAAATAATATGATACCCGAAAACAGCGAACAGGAACAGGAAAGAAGACTGGAGCAGAGAGATTACAAACCCAGTGAAGATATATTCAGCCAGGAAGAGCACGTCTCATTGGATGGAGACGGAAAGCCTGTCTTTAATGAGAAAACCGATGATGATACCTTAGACAAAGGACTTGATATCCCCGGAGTTGATGACGAAGCCGGAACCGATGATATCGGAGAAGATGAAGAAAACAGCTATTGGGGCTACAGTGATAATGAAGATGACCACGAAGAGCAGAACAACGACCTTATACGATAACCTTGCCTTAACCGGTAAGGTTTTTTGTTGATATGATATCTCACCTGATTTTATGAAGTACTATTTCTGCGGTAAATATTTTACCGCAGAATTTTTATAAAAGGGATTAAGAAACTTTAAGATCATGAAAGCCGACAACCGTTAAATTCAATTAATATGATTATTTTAGCGAAAACTAATTTAAACTTAATTATGACGAAAATATACTCCCGGATATTTCTGGTTCTGATGTTCTTGATATCTTTCAATCTTTTGCATGCACAGGATAAATATGTAATGGATCCAGATTTTAATGCAGCTTTTCAAACCAATACGCATTTCATTGACGGGAAGAATATTACCGCTACGGTAGCACAGCAGGACGGAAAAGTACTTGTCGTTTACGATACTTATGAATACGTTATTTCCGGTACTGCACAGGTTGTTTCAAAGGTTGTCAGGATCAATGCGGATTATACGCTTGACACCTCTTACAATGCCGGAGAATTTGACGGAACCATCAGCAGCATCGCTTTACAGAACAATGGTAAAATAATCCTCGTTGGAACCTTTAAAAAGTACAATACAACCAATTCTTACAACATCGTACGGCTGAACTCAGACGGGACATTGGATACAGGTTTTGCCGTGGGATCAGGATTTAATTATTATGTATATGCGGATCCTAAGACACCACGGAAAATAAAAATTCAGTCCGATAACAAGATCCTTATTGCCGGCAACTTCTGGTCTTATAATGGAGTTACCAAAAAATATATGATCAGGCTGAATACCGACGGATCGATAGACAATACTTTTACCTTTGATGACAGTTATTATGACAATGAAGTGAAAGACTTCGATCTGCAGCCGGATGGTAAAATTGTAGCGATGTATTCTACCAAAGTGGCAAGATTCAATACGGATGGATCTTTAGACAGCAGCTTTTCAACGATCGAAGGATCGGGATCCACAGAGATGAGTGGGCGGCTGTATTGTATTGCAGTAAGAAACGATGGTAAAATATATCTGGGCGGAAGATTTGTTATTTCCCTGAACAGACAGTATGTCGCAAGGTTAAATGCTGACGGAACCCTCGACAGTACTTTTATGCCGAAGAAATTTTTCAACCAGACTTGGGAAAATCAGGACAGGTACGGAATTTTCTCATTTCTTATCCAGCCGGACGGAAAAGTACTTGCCGGCGGATGTTTCAAAAAATACGGAACTGATCAGGCGGCCGGAATTTTACGTCTGAATGACGATGCCACCATCGATACCTCTTTCCAGGGAAAAGTAACCGGGATGATCAATGGCTATTCAGATCAGGATGTCATCAGTCATCTGAGTTATTATAACGATGGAAGCATCCTGGCATCAGGAAATATCAGGATGTTTAATGAGGTAGCCGTTAATAATATGGTAAGATTTTCTTCCAACGGAACCATTAATATGGCATTCCGTAATATCTGTAAAGGATTTGACAGGGCGGTTCATAAGCTTTTTGTACAGCCTGACGGGAAGATCATTGCGACCGGATATTTCTTTTCCTACAACGGATTTACCGCCGACCGGATCATCCGGCTGAATGCCGACGGAAGTGTAGACGAAACCTTTAAGGTAGATACCCATCTCTATATGCAGACCAGTAATTTTCCGGTAGATATCCGTTTTCAGCCGGATGGAAAGATCTTAATGGGCACGAACGGATTTATTTATACTTCAGGACTTGGTGCATTCGGAGGTGCTGTTATAAGGCTTAATAACAATGGTTCTCTCGATACTTCTTTTTTCAGCCTTGCGGGAACTGATATAGGTTTAGAGGGATCCATGGATAAATTTATTCTGAAAGGAGACGGTAAGGTAGTGGTTCCGAATATGTACAGGTACAATTCAACGGTAAACCTCAATTACGAAATAACATCGCTTGACACCGATGGAAACCTTGATAATACGATCACTTATCAGAAGCCGTATTCAGACATCAGGTCTTTAAAATTACTGCCGGACGGCAAAATCCTCCTTACCGGTAAAAATGCCAACAGTTCAAAAAGAACATTGGGAAGACTTCTTCCGAACGGAACAATTGATCCCATTTTCTTTCAGGACTCTTCGCAGCCTGACATGATTGAGTACTATCCTACACCGGACGGTAAAATACTGACACTAGGGAACACGGCGACAGCACACCGGATTTCACGATTCAATAATGACGGAACACTTGACGCTTCGTTCAGCCAGCCGACATATCCTATTACGGGAACTCCTCTCCAACAGCAGCCGCTCGAATTTGAGAATAATGGGAAGTTTTTCACAACAGTTCTCAAAACATTTGATCCCCGAAATTTGGTTCGGCATAATGCCGATGGATCTTACGATACTACCTTTGATATAGGGTCCGGGTTTACCATGAGCCATACCAGCTATTACGGAGATATTGTAAGCTCCGTTAAAAAACAGAACAACGGATTTTTAGTCGGTGGTGAATTCAGTGCTTTCAACGGACAGTATGCAAAGGGAATAACAAGACTTATTCTTCAAAACTCCTTAAATGTAAAAGAGGCAAATACCGGCAAAAAAAATCTGATCTATCCTAATCCAACTACAGGGATCATTAACATCAAAGCCGAGGGATACAGCCAGTATGAAGTAAAAGACAATTCGGGAAGAACAATCGTACCATCATCCAAAATACAGTCAACGATTGATGTTTCACATCTTACCGCAGGTATTTATTATATTCTTCTGAAAAACGGAAAAGAAACATCAGTACAGAAATTTATTAAAAAGTAGAATTAAAAGATATGACATTCCAGGAACAGATACAGCAGGGCATTCCGGGCACGCTGCCGCAGCCGAAACCTTATGAAACACAGATCAACCATGCGCCGAAGCGGAAGGAGATTTTGGGAGAGGAAGAAAAAAAACTGGCATTGAAGAATGCATTGCGTTATTTCGAACCTCAGTTTCATGCAGAACTTTTGCCGGAATTCAGGGAAGAGCTGGAAACTTACGGAAGGATCTATATGTACCGTTTCCGTCCCGATTACGAAATGAAGGCACGTCCGATTTCAGAATATCCTGGAAAATCCGAGCAGGCTAAAGCGATCATGCTGATGATCCAGAACAACCTGGATTATGCCGTGGCACAACATCCGCACGAACTGATTACCTATGGCGGAAACGGCGCGGTATTCTCCAACTGGGCCCAGTATCTTTTAACCATGAAATACCTGTCGGAAATGACGGATGAGCAGACACTCGTGATGTATTCCGGCCATCCGATGGGATTGTTCCCGTCACATAAGGATGCGCCGAGGGTCGTGGTTACCAACGGAATGATGATCCCGAATTACTCCAAACCGGACGATTGGGAGAAATTCAATGCCCTGGGTGTAACGCAGTACGGGCAGATGACGGCGGGAAGCTATATGTACATCGGTCCGCAGGGCATCGTGCATGGAACGACCATCACCGTGCTGAATGCTTTCAGGAAGATCAATAAAGAACCGAAAGGCGGATTATTCGTTACTTCAGGATTGGGCGGAATGTCCGGTGCCCAGCCGAAAGCAGGAACCATTGCCGGCTGTGTAACGGTTTGTGCAGAAGTAAACCCCAAAATTACCAAAATCCGCCACGACCAGAAATGGGTGAATGAAATCCACGAAAACCTGGATGAACTGGTGGAGCGGGTACGAAAAGCGCATGAAAACCAAGAATCAGTTTCCCTGGCCTACTTAGGAAATATTGTTGAGGTCTGGGAAAAATTCGATCAGGAAAATTTAAGGATCGACATCGGTTCAGACCAGACTTCACTGCATAATCCTTGGGCGGGAGGTTATTATCCGGTCGGACAGAGTTTTGAAGAATCCAATAAAATGATGGCGGAAGATCCGGAACTTTTTAAAGAGAAAGTCCAGGAAACCCTGAGAAGACATGCCGAAGCCATCAATAAACATACTGAAAAAGGAACTTATTTCTTCGACTACGGAAATGCCTTCCTTCTGGAAGCTTCCCGGGCCGGAGCCGATGTCATGGCCGATCATCCGACGCTCGGCAGGGAATTCAAATTCCCATCCTATGTTCAGGATATCATGGGGCCGATGTGCTTCGATTACGGGTTCGGGCCGTTCCGTTGGGTATGTGCCAGCGGAAATCCGGAAGATCTTAAGAAAACAGATGAAATTGCCTGTCAAGTCCTGGAGGAAATCCAACAGAATTCTCCGGAAGAGATCCAGCAGCAGATGAAAGACAACATCCAGTGGATCAAAGGGGCACAGGAAAATAAACTGGTCGTAGGTTCACAGGCAAGAATCCTCTATGCTGATGCCGAAGGAAGAATGAAAATCGCCGAAGCCTTCAACAAAGCCATCAGAAACGGGGAGATCGGACCGGTTGTTCTGGGCCGTGACCACCACGATGTTTCCGGAACCGATTCGCCGTACCGCGAGACGTCTAATATCTACGACGGCTCCCGTTTTACCGCAGATATGGCGATCCACAATGTGATCGGCGACAGTTTCCGCGGGGCGACCTGGGTTTCTATCCATAACGGAGGCGGCGTAGGCTGGGGCGAAGTCATCAACGGCGGATTCGGAATGCTGCTCGATGGCAGCGACGATGCCGATCGGAGATTGAAATCCATGCTCTTCTGGGACGTCAACAACGGAATCTCCCGCAGAAGCTGGGCCCGAAACGAAGGCGCCGTGTTCGCTATCAAAAGAGCCATGGAAGCCGAACCGAAACTCAAAGTCACCCTCCCGAATTTTGTGGATGAAAGTCTTTTTTAAAAAGAAATCATATCGTCAGTTCGAGTAGGTTTTTCGTAATGCAATGAAGGAAAAACGTATCGAGAACTGGTAGGTGAAATCAGATGTGCTTAGAGGTTCTCGCTACGCTTTTCAAGCTACTCGAACAGACTACAAAACCTGCCAGATGGCAGGTTTGTCGTTTTAGATCTCAATAATCTTTATCATGGTTTTATTTGGGTCCGTTGAAAGTGACACCCAGTGATATCACCGGTTTGGTAAGTTGCGTTCCGCCGATATTGCGCCCATTTCCAAATACAAACTGGTATCCCACCCTCGAGGTAAGATATATTCCCACTTTTTCTTTGGTGATGGTTCCCAGTTTATAGGAGACATCGAGGCCCGGCTGTAGGTTATAAAATACATCGCGGCTTAATTTTCTGGGAACTTCCTGTGCATGCTCATACCAGATCCCATCAATCTGGTTGTGTGTAATTTCGGTATAAGTCTCATCAGGATTCACAAGCCTGAAGAAATACGCTCCTGTGGAAAGATAGGCGCTCAGAGAAAATTTTTCCGTTTGAATAAGGTCATTTTGCGCCAGGATATTGAATGTCGTGTGAAAAGATCTCGTCCGGTCAGCCAGGTATCCAAAGTTGTCTGAGTGATTCTGTTGGGTATAGGTCAGTACGCCACCCAATGAAACTCGGTCGTTGATATATCCCCGGGCATTCATGTGAAAGGCTGGCGCGTATCCCCTTAAAGCGGGCTGCAATTCTGCTCCGGCAAAAAATGCAATATGGTCCTTCTGTGCAAAAAACAGGTGGCAACTTACGAAGAAGCCTAAAATACAGAGTGTTTTTTTCATACTAATTATTTACGGTTAAACAGGTAATAACTCTTTCTGTATTAAAGACGCTGAAAGTTGAAGATGGTTGCCTGCTGTTATAAATATGAGCTTTGAAATCAGTGTCAGTTTGGAAAATTTACCCTGCGATAGAAATTCCACTCTTTAGGAGGGGTGGATTAATTTTCAGGGAAAATTAAGACGGGTTGGTTTAAAACGATCTGTAACTTTGAACCCCTGACTTTACTTTTAAGAAAGGCAATTACAGAAGCTTTATTGTTCGCCATAAACCACCCCGTCAAAAATTCTTTGAATTTTCGCCACCCCTCCATGGGAGTGGAATTCCCGTACTTCTGTACTCATGATCGCCACACTTTGTCAAAGATTAAAAAAAACCTGCCATAAGACAGGTTTTGGATT
>JBMDXW010000089.1:0-7069 GCA_048594965.1 Chryseobacterium sp. | reverse complement strand
TTTCCTTCCGAGAAAAAGCGCATGATATATTCACGACTGTCTGTTCTGAATAGTGTTTTGACAAGTCCGGTTTCGAGGAAGAATATTTTATTGCAAACCGCTCCTTCGCAGATAATTTTATCTCCTTTTTCATAAACTTTTCTCTTTATTACAGTATTCAGTGCGGTGCCTGCTTCTTCATCCAATTGACAGTGCAATTCTATGAATTGAAGTAAATCTGATGGTCTTGTTTCGGTGTTATTTATCATTGTGGATGTTTTTCAAGGTTCAATTGTAGTTTCAAATGATGGATCTTTCAGGACAAAACATGGACGATTCAATATATAAATTTTATACTAAAACAGTGAGTTCTTCCACCTTTTTATGTCTCACAAGAATTAATTACTACATGGTTGATCTCTTTTCAACTCTCTTTCAATCTCATCGACTTCAGGTAGCGGAAGATTGTAAATGCTGGCCACACATTCGATTATTCGCTCATCAGTCAGCTCACCGACCTTATTAATGAAAAGACTGTTACTCTCTCTCACAAATTTCAGAAACCGACTGTAATAATTATCTTTTCCTATCAGTGGTGGATTAAAAGACGCTCTTTTATCATCATTCACAATAATATCATTAAAATCGGTATTCATCAGAACGGTCTGAAAGAACGATTCAGCAGGGAGAAAGGTATGCAGATAATAATCTTCAAAATCCATTACTTTCTCATTGTTGGTCAAAAATGAACACGTGTCTAGGGTAAAGATAAACCATTTACCGCCTATGTAGGGAGTGACGTCCCTCATAAAGTCTCTTTTATAGATTAGCGAGGAAATCCTGTGGCTCAATTCTGTAAAGTGATTCTGGATCCTTTGCAATGTGTCGGGCCTGTAAAACTTCTGATCATAATAAAAGATGTAATTTCTTCCCGCATTGACCGTCAGAAACTGCCTGATGATGTGTTGCGACCTCAATGGGAGATCTTCGCCGCTAAGGTTGATCAGATAGTCCCACTGCTTGCTGGCATTGAGTAAGAATTCCATGGCGTTAAGCTCCGCCTGGATCATGCTGAATCCCCCTGAGACGATGTTCATACTTTCCAGAATGTAGACATTAGGATATTGAATGACATAATCCTGGATCGCTCCCGTTGTTTCGGAACTGGCTTTCCGGTCAATGTGTATCAGGTAGGATTGATCACGGGTATAAATTTTCTCAAGCAAAGTCTTAAGGGCCTCCGGTCGCTGGTGTACCATAATGAAATAAGCAATACGAACCTGTGATGAGGAATGCTCTTCAATGGTATGAGATAGGGGCTGTGGTGTAGATGAATGGGTCTGCATATTGACGGAATTTTTGATCATCCGCACTGTGCAAATAATTCTTCTGTGTGCGTAATGTACGAATAAAATAATGATAATCAACTATTTATATTTTTTAATTTCGAGGAATATTGGTCTATCTTTGCAATGTATTCATAAAGAAAGGTTCCTGCCTTCGCTCCACCGGTCAATGACAACGATCGGTCTTGCTTTTACAGTTTCCCGTTTATAGATCCAATTTTTTAATGATATTGAGAATCCCGATTCCTTTGATCTTAAAAAATGACCCGACATTGCAGGCCAAGCTATTAAGTGTCTTAGTGATAGCATCAATGAGCCGCGCAAAGAATGATAGGTAATAACGACAGATGCTTCAGTTTGTCCTACCATCATCATTAACTTCAAAAAATGAAATCTGTAAAGTGTACAGATCCCATTATATTAATTTTTAATTTTATTACAATGCAAAAAGGCACCGTAAAATTTTTCAACGAAGCAAAAGGCTTCGGTTTCATTGCACCATCAGAAGGTGGGGCAGACATCTTTGTACACACCTCAGGACTTGAGTCAAGAGGTATCCGAGAGAACGACGAGGTTGTTTTCAACGTGCAGAGAGGAGATAGAGGTTTAAGCGCTATCAACGTTAAACTGGCATAATCTGATCGATATAGTAATTTATTATATTAGTTATATTACCGGCCTCCCGCAACTTGCAGGAGGCTTTTTATCTTTTTACGGAAATCATACTTTTGCCATTGAAATATAAAATCAGAAAATACATGCAGATCATCAATAATTACGAAGAATATAAGTCACTGGAGGGAGTCATGGTCGGAAGTTCTCCATAGCATACAATTGACCAGAAGCAGATCGACAGATTTGCAGATGCTACGCTGGATCACCAGTGGATTCATGTGGATAGCGAAAGGGCATCCATTGAAAGTCCCTACGGATCAACCATCGCCCACGTATACCTGACCCTTGCATTGATCCCTTATCTGTGGAAGCAAATCGCAACGGTGCAGAATGTAAGCCTTGAGATCAATTACGGAATTGAAGACCTGAGATTCGGCATACCCGTGAAAGTAAATTCTGAAGTATCATTGCAGGCGACGATCAGATCGGTGAATGACCTTCGCGGAATGGTCAAGGTCGTTGTCGGTGCGAGACTCATAGTAAGGGATGAGTCGAAACCCGCCTATACGGGCAATGTGGTATTTCTTTATCAATTCAAATAGAGCTACTATGTTAATTCATTAAAAATCAAAATGTTAAATATTTATCTGCGCATTTAACGCATTTTGCTGTCGAAAGATGGTACGTTCTACACCATCAAAAAATTAAATTGTATTCTTCTTTATGAATCAACATAAGTATTTACGGTATTGGACTATAGTCGTGCCGCTTTTATCTTGGCTTTTCTATTTTGGGAGCTTCATCTTTTCATCAGGTGTTTATTCAGTTCTGCTTACTGTGCTTTTACTGGGAAGTGTACTCACAGCGGTCTATCACTCCGAAGTGCTTGCACACCAACTGGGTGAGCCTTTTGGTACCCTTCTTCTGGCATTTGCCATAACAGTCATCGAGGTCGGCCTTATCATTTCCATTATGCTGGGAGCAGAAGGTTTGGAGACCATCACTCTGGCAAGGGATACGGTCTTTGCAGCAGTTATGCTCATCCTTAACGGAATTATTGGGATCTGTATTGTCATTGGATCAATAAGATACCGGGAGCAGGCCTTTACTTTGAAAGGTGTGAGCACGGCTCTGATCACTTTAACAGCAGTGGTTGTTTTTGTTCTGATATTACCTAACTATACAGTAAGCCACAAAGGAGGTGAGTATACTTCGTTTCAGCTTTTGTTTATTGCGTTGTTATGTCTGGCGCTTTATCTCGGGTTTACGATGGTGCAGACGATTAGGCATCGGAGCTTTTTTATATCGCTCAGTGACAAAGCGAAGGAAAAAACTGTGGAATACGATGGTATGGTCAAAGTTTCGAGAAAGAAAATGTATATCAGCAGTTTTATGCTGATCGTAAGTTTAGGCGTGGTTGTTCTGATGGCCAAGCTTCTGTCTAAAGATGTAGAATATCTTGTGGTGGCCGCAGGAACACAAAGATCCGCAGTGGGTGTTATCATTGCAGGAATCGTACTCTTACCGGAAGCTCTTGCGGCAATCAGGGCGGCCAGGAATGACCGGATACAGACTTCGCTGAACCTGGCGTTTGGCTCTGCGCTGGCAAGCATCGGACTGAGCATTCCCGCTATTGCGATCATATCTGTAATCAGCGGAATCCGGATGACATTGGGAATCGATATCAAATCGATCGTTCTCCTGGGTCTATCGCTATTTATCATCACGATTTCACTGGCCACAGGAAAAACAAACATTATGCAGGGATTTGTGCTGATCGGCATATTTATGATCTACCTTTTTATTACGATTGTCCCGTAATTCCTGAAATAGATGACGATAGTGATATAATTGTTTTATGCTTCAAGTCATAAGATACAGAGAGAGACAATACTTATATTGGATAACACTAAGAATAAATTTATGATTGACGAGAACTTCCTGAGATCACATGGCGCTGTGCTCAGAAAATTTACCAGGAATACTGTTCTCTTTCAGGAAGGACACGAGTTAGAGTATCACTTTCAGATTGTCAGCGGTATCTTAGAGTTAGTTAGAGTTGATCTTGAAGGCCGTCGGATCACGTGCAAATTTTTGACTGGCGGCGATGCCAACTATATCGTATTAAATGATTTACCCCTTCCGTTTGATGTAGTAGCCGTTACGGACTGCACTGTTCTGGTGATGCCCAGAGAAAAATTTCTGACAATGATACGATCCGAGAAAGGATTGTTGAGGCATATTTTCAAGTTTCTTTCAGGGGAATTATACGATCAGATGGAAACAAATCGTAAAGCATGCAATAAAAGTCCTGCCGAAAAGATCACCGAACTCTTTCAGCTTCTAAAATATGAGGAGACCGACCAGGAAATATTTTCCTTTGAAATTGATATCAGCACATCTGAGATTGCCATGATGCTGGGACTAAGTAAGAAAAATTGTATAAATACCCTGCAAGAAATGGAAGACGAAGGATCGGTACAAGTGAGAAATGGTAAAATATTCTTCTGATGTAACTTGAGAACTAATTTTTAATGGCACCGATTTTCAGTGACATAACTAAGAAGGTCCTATGAGCGTATAAACCCGTAACAAAATATCGTCTAGATCAAACGGCTTGGAAATGAAGGCATCTGGTTGACAACTTTTTTCTATTTCAATTGTTTTTGCATGAGCACTCATAAGAATCACAGGGACATCCAGAGGATTACTTTTTAGAATGTTGCATACCTCGATCCCTGAGCCATCGGGAAGGCTGATATCCAATAAATACAGGTCTGCGCCATCTTCCCTGTACAAGCTTTTGAAATCACTGATGCACGAAGCTTCTACTACTGTATAGCCTTCAATGCTGAAAAGGACGTTCAGCACATCGCGGATGCTATCCTCATCTTCTAATATAAATATTGTCTTCATAATCTAAATCTTACGCAACGGACTATTTATATAGCCAGATAAAAATGGCATGCTGCGAAATGGGATATGCAAATACTATGCGACAAATATTTATTACGCCTTATATTTTACACGGTTAATAGCTAAAGAGAGTATACGTGCCAGATTATGGGGAAGGAGAATTGCCGGAAACAGCCTGTTAGTCATTATTCAGCTTAGTTGAAAAAGAAGTGCTATTGAAATAAGAACAAAAAATCTTTTAACATGTCGTTGAACAATTATTGAATAAGCAACCATTGTTATACTCAATCCGGATAGGAAGGTAAATCGAAATCTCACACCTTTCAGATCCTTACTTTGTTGCCTCAATGCGTTTCTGAATAATCGTTTCCAATTTTTTTTGTACATTACTATCTCTTAGACGCACAAATAATACAATAACGTGGCAGTAATCGCTATCATATAGTCAGGTCTGCTGTCAATTTAATATATATATCATTATGAAAATAGGTCTTATCGGTTTTGGAAAGGCAGGGAAAGCTGTTGCTAATGTGATTCTTGACAGCAAGGACTTTTCCCTGGAATGGGTTTTGAAAAATAAAAGAGAATCAATAGTTTCAACAGCAAAAGAAGCGCTCAATAAAGTTGCTGATGACAAGAGTGTCATTTATTCTGCAGTTGACATCAGCATGGATGAGATTCTTGATATATCGCCTGTTGATATTATTGTGGATTTTTCTGATGCTGAAAGCATTTTGCAGTATGGGAACTCCGCTGCCCGAAGCGGCATCAAAATCATATCAGCCATTTCGCATTATGAGGAGGACCAGATCGCTTTTTTAAAGAAACTTTCTGCAATGACAACGGTATTCTGGTCACCGAATATTACACTGGGCGTTAATTATTTACTTTTTGCTGCTTCCTTACTAAAAAATATTGCTCCCGAGGTCGATATAGAACTCATCGAAGAACACTTCAAAGCCAAATCCGGAGTTTCAGGGACAGCTGTTAAAATTGCTGAAACTTTAGACATTGAAACAGAATCTATCAATTCTGTCCGTGCCGGAGGTATTGTTGGAAAACACGAGGTCATATTCGGCTTTCCCTACCAGACCGTCAGACTTGTTCATGAGTCAATATCGAGAGAAGCCTTTGGCAGCGGAGCATTATTTGTTGCCGAGAATATAAAAAATAAAAAAGCGGGATTCTATAATTTTGAAGATATACTGCATCCTTACTTTTTCGGACAAGGAAGCTCATTATAATAAGTAGTACGTTTACCGTAATTTCTCAATCATTCTGTTCATCTCATTAATTTCCCTTTGTTGGGATCGGATGATGCTGTCAGCCAATTTTCTGACCTGAGGATCTTTTATGTCGGCATTTCTGCTGGTCATAATAGCGGAAGAATGGTGAGGGATCATCGCTTTCAGGTACTCCTTGTCATGAATAGGCACTTGAGTTCTAAGGCCTGTCAAAGTAGCTGTAAATACTAAAACAGAGATCAAAATTATGATGCTGTTGTACCTTTTATTAGGATACATTTTTCCCATCATAATAATCATCAGAATGGCCATCGGGCTAACCATCATCAGTGCCATATAAATTCTTGTCAGACTTGTATAATAATCGTTGATGGAATTCATATTCAGAAACATCATCAAATACATAAGTAAAGCAGATATTGCAAGGGTGATAAACAATTTTTTATAGCTCATAATATTGGATTTATAATATTAAACAGCAAATAGCAGACCTTATTAAAATTGTTGTTGAGTAAATAAAGTTCTTAAATCAAGAATATTATACTCTTTTTTTTAATTTTCAATTACCAGATCTTCACTCTTTTTTGCGATTTAAGATAAAGTTTATCATCACTCCTGATATTAAAGGCTTTATACCACGCATCAATGTTCCTGACAACACCATTGACACGGTATTGGGCTGGGGCGTGATAATCCTTTTCTGCACTCAGCCGGTATGCTTCAGGGGTGTAAAGGCTTCTGTTGACCTGCGCAAAGGATAGGAAATATCTTTGATCCGGTGTAAAACCATCGAGCTTTTTGTTTTCGGCAGGTTTATCTTTCAGATAAAGCCTGTAGGCTTCGTGCGCACCGACCACTCCTGTCAGGTCACCGATGTTTTCTCCAAGCGTTTGTTTTCCGTTCAGATGAATTCCCTCTAAAGGTGAAAAGCTGTTATATTGTTCAATAAGGCGCTGGGCGCGGTTTTCG
>JBMDXW010000088.1:0-8046 GCA_048594965.1 Chryseobacterium sp. | reverse complement strand
ATCTTCTGGTTTTCATCCAGAAAATTATACTCCACAGGGATCGGAATGATCTGATTGGCAAATCTGCCTTCTTTATTTGCTTTTAAAGCTTTCATATGAGATTCAAAAGCAAACTGATCCTGTTCTTCCCGGCTTATTTTGTATTGTTTGGCCACTTCTTCTGCGGTATAGCCCATTCCCCAGTAATAATCGGGGTTTGTTTTGGCGATGTCTGTTTCGGGAACCGGTTTGTAGCCTCCCATAGGAATATAAGACATGGATTCTGTACCTCCTGCAATAATACAATCTGCCATTCCTGCCTGGATTTTTGCAGAAGCAATAGCAATCGCTTCACTTCCTGATGCACAATATCTGTTTACTGTAACTCCCGGAACTTTGTCCGTATTTAAACCCATTAGCGAAATCAAACGTGCCACATTCAGCCCTTGCTCGGCTTCTGGCATCGCATTTCCAACGATGAGATCATCGATTCTGTTTTTATCCAGTTGCGGGAGTTCAGCCATTAATTTTTCAATAACGGTAGCCGCCATCACATCGGGTCTTGTAAATCGTAAACTTCCTTTTGGAGCTTTTCCAACGGCCGTTCTGAAACCCTTTACTATATATGCTGTTTTCATAAGTGTATAATGTATTAATGTATAATGTATAATGTACAATGTATTTAAATTTTAACTTGAATAAACCTGTTTCAGTTTAATGATCATATTTTGTATATGCTGTATTTCAGTGAGAACCTTATTAAATCTGTCTTCTGCAAAAAATTCGCATTCTTTTGCAATTATGATTTGAGTTTCAAATTCAAAAGAGGAGCCTAAAGCAATATTCAAAAAATGTGAAAATTGGGCATTGGTGTCTCTGCCTGCTCCTTCAGCTATGTTGGACGGAATGGAATACAAACATCTTCTCGATTGGGATGTGAGGCCAAACAATTCATCTTTAGGAAATTCTTTCGAAAAGAAATAATATGTTTTACAAAGTTGAATTGATTTTTTCCAAACTTCAAGTTGCCGAAAATCATGCATACCAAAATACTTTTTACGTAAATACTTTTTACATTGTACAAATAATCCTAGTTTCTCAACGGTTTTCCATTCTGCAACATGTACTGAATTCTCTCGAGCGTTTTTCTCTCACCACAAAGGGACAGGAATGTTTCTCTTTCAAGATTCAGTAAATACTGTTCAGTAACAACGGTTGGTTCCGAAAGGTTTCCTCCGACCATAACGTTGGCCAGCTTATCCGCAATTTTCTTATCATGTTCGGAGATATAATTTCCGGTAAGCATCTGATCGGTTCCTACATAGAACATTCCCAAAGCATCTTTACCCAGGACTTTTACTTTCTGCTCTATTGGCTGCGTATAACCATGTTCCGCAAGACTTTTTGCCAGCATTTTGGCCGTCATAATCTGTGTTCTTTTATCAACGGCAATAATATCTTTCCCATGTTCCAGGATTCCCATATCATAGGCTTCATAAGCAGATGTGGCTACTTTACCCATGGCTATATTCATGAAAGCCTCACGAAGCCTGTTATTTTTGACATCGTCGTTATGGAATTCTCTTGAGGTTCTCAGTGTAAGTTCTTTCGTTCCGCCACCGCCGGGAATTACGCCGACTCCGGTTTCTACCAGTCCGATATAAGTTTCTGCGGCAGAGACCACTCTGTCTGCATGCATGGTCATTTCGCAGCCTCCGCCTAGGGTCATTCCATGAGGCGCAACAACAACCGGGATAGAGGAGTAGCGAACTCTCATCATTGATTTCTGGAAATAGGCAATTGCCATATTGAGATCATCCCAATCCTGCTCAATGGCCATCATTAAAATCATAGCTAAATTGGCACCCACCGAGAAATTCGTTCCCTGGTTTCCGATCACCAGGCCGTCATATTCCTTTTCAGCCAAATCGATAGCCCTGTTTAGACCATCCAGCACTTCGCCTCCTAAGGAATTCATTTTTGAACGGATCTCAAAATTGATGATTCCATCACCCAGATCTTCAATGGCAGCACCGGAATTGCTCCAGAGTGTTTTGTTTTTCCTGATGTTATCCAATATAATGAAAGAATCCTGTCCGGGAATCTTGGTGTATTCTCCTGAATTTTTATCGACAAAAATGCTTTGTCCTTCTTCATTTACTTTATAGAAAGATTCTACATTTTTTACCCAGTCTGCGACTTCATAACCTGCTTCTTTTGCAAGCTCGATCCCTTTCTGAATGCCAACGGCATCCCATATTTCAAAAGGACCGTTTTCCCATCCGAAGCCGGCTCTCATGGCATCGTCAATTTTATATACCTCGTCTGAAATCTCAGGAACTTTATGGGAAACATAAGCAAATAAGGCTCCCAACGATTTTCTGTACAATTCTCCAGCCTTATCCTTTCCTCCGATCAGTACTTTGAAGCGGTCAATAGGTTTATCTATGGTTTTGGTTAATTCTAAGGTGGCAAAGGAAGATTTTCCCTGAAGCTCGTATTCCAGAGTATCAAGGTTTAACCCGTGAATTTCAGATTTTCCTTCTGCATTTTTTACTTTTTTGTAAAACCCTTGTTCAGTTTTAGAACCCAGCCATTTATTATCAACCATTTTCTGAATGTAATCCGGAAGTGCAAAAACATCATTGAAATCATTTGCTTCTGCACCGCTTTGACGAACACCGTTGGCAACCATGACCAATGTATCCAAACCGACAACATCAGCAGTCCTGAATGTCGCAGATTTCGGACGTCCGATGACCGGTCCTGTCAGTTTATCGACTTCAGAAACGGTAAGTCCTAATTTCTTAACATTATGAAGGAGGTCCATCATTGAGAAAACACCGATCCGGTTAGCAATGAAAGCAGGCGTATCTTTTGCGAGCACGGCTGTTTTCCCTAAAAACTTAGCCCCATACTGCATATAAAAATCAATAACCTCCGGAAGCGTATCGTTGGTAGGAATAATTTCTAAAAGAGGAAGATATCTCACCGGATTAAAGAAATGTGTTCCCGCAAAATAATGTTTAAAATCATCACTTCTACCTTCCGTTAACAGATGAATCGGAATACCGGACGTATTGGAAGAGATCAGGGTTCCCGGTTTTCTGAACTGTTCGATCTTTTCGTACACCGACTTTTTGATATCGAGTTTTTCTACTACGACTTCAATGATCCAGTCCGTATCTTTTATTTTAGATAAATCATCATCGAAATTTCCTATTTTTATGCGGTCTGCGAATTTCGGAGAATAGAGTAGTGCAGGGCTGGCTTTCTTCAGCTTTTCAAAGCTTTCCGCAGCGATTCTGTTTCGCACTGCCTTGTCTTCCTTGGTCAAACCTTTTTTTTCTTCTGTCTCAGTAAGCTGGAAAGGAACAATATCCAGCAGTAACACCTGAACACCAATATTGGCAAAGTGTGCTGCGATACCGCTTCCCATAATTCCTGAACCAAGAACCGTAACGTGTTTGATTCTTCTTTTCATTTGATTTATTGATTTGTTTTATTATTTTCTGTTTAAATCTGTGGCAATTTTCATGATCTCAGTCATGACTTCTTTGAAAGTCTCCAGTTTTTCAGGAGCTATTTTCTCCATGATCTTCTTGTTAAAATTAACAACCACTTCTTTGGACATATTCCTTGAGTGAAGGCCTTTATCGGTAAGCTTAATAATTACTTCGCGTTTATCGGTTGTCGTCTTTTCTTTATAAATGTATCCGTTGTCTTCAAGCAATTTGATAATTCTGGTCAAAGACGTCGGCTCAATAGCCATTTTAGGTCCCAGGTTTGTACTTCTGGTTCCTTCCTTCGGGTCTATTTTGAGGAGGGTAAGTGCCTGAACAGCGGTAGAATCATGTTCCTGGGCCATTTCCGTATACATTTTGGAGACAGCCAGCCAGGTTTGTTTAAGAATTAAGTCTACATTTTCTATTTTCTCTTTCTTGTTATCCATCATTTCTATATCTAGGTTTTATCAAATGTAGCAAATATTATGCATGCATAATATTTATTTACGTTAAAATTTGTTAATACCTTGACAATAAAATGATTAATTGATATGACAGGCATAATACTATGCATGCATAATATATAATATCATTAAACAAAGAAAAACATCAATACATTTCTTTCAATAAATTAAGTATTTCTTCAAAGGAATCACATTGATAATTTTGCTGTGAGTTCGAAATAAACCAATGGGTTGTATATTCAAAAGTAAATGAAGAGAGATCTGTTGGAAAGTTTTTCTGTAAAAAGGAATATAACATTTCTTTATGGACGTAAGGAGCAGTAATCTTCGGGGGAATAAAATCCTCATTGATTTTAAAAAGCACAGGGCTGGTAAGTTCGTCATGCTGTAACAAAACATCTTCTACAATTCCTGTATAAAGACTTTGGCCTTTTACATACCATATTTTATCGGCAAACTCTTTGGCCAGCCGCCAGTCGTGTGATGAAAATAGAATCAGTTTATGGTGCTCTTTGGCCAGTTTTCTGAGAATTTTGAGTATCGTTATCTTATTTTTCTCATCAAGATGGGTCGTCGGTTCATCCAGGATAATCACCGGCGAATTTTGGGTGATTGCTCTTCCAATAAAAGCCTTCTGCAGGTTTCCGTCAGAAAGATTTTTAAGCAGCGTATTTTTGTAAGGCACAAGTTCCAATTCTTCAATGATGGCTAAAACTTCCTCGCGGTCTTCTTTTTTTAAAGCAAAATAAAAAGGATAGTGAATATATTTCCCCAGTGAAATGAGATCTTCCACCGTATAATTTTGCGGAACAACCGATTTTGAAAACACAACCGCAATATTCTCAGCTACTTCTTTTGCTGAAAGATTTATAATATTTATATCTTTCAGAAAAATATCACCACTCAAAAGAGGAATCTGATGCAAAACAGACTTGATCAAAGTTGTCTTACCCACGCCATTATTACCAATTAAAAGGCAGACTTCCCCTAAATTCAGGTTTGCCTCTGCCTCTGAGATCAAGGCTTTGCTGTAGCCGATATTTGCTTTTTTTACCTGTAAGTGCATCTTCCAAAATTTATTGCATACCTCACGAATTCATACAGAATTTATTTATAACCAATTTATCCTTGTACAATTTAAATCTATACTTTATTCTGCCTTAAAAGCATCATCAGGATGACAGGAATTCCAAAGATAGAACTGATAACATTGATAGGAATCTGCGTTTTCTCGGCAATGACCGAAAATATAAGCATAATACACATTCCAAGCAACATATTAAGGATCCATTGCTGCCAAAGCTTCGAAGGATTATATATCAATCTGCAGAAATGCGGGATAATGATCCCGATAAATAAAACAGGCCCCATAAATGCCGTAACAGACGCAGATAACAGCGACGAAGATACGATCACAAGTATCTTGAGCTGTTTCAGATTAACTCCCAGACTCTGTGCATAGGATACTCCCAAAGAATTTCCTATCAGAGGTTTTATACTTCCGAAACATGTTAAAAGACCAATAAGCACGAGCACTGTCAGTATATAAATCTGATTTCTGCTCACCATATTATTGGCACCGAAAGACCATAAAATATAATTTTTAAGGCTCTGATTTTCTGCATACAGCTGAAGCAAGGAGACAACCGCACCGGCCAGCGCCGATACCAGGAAACCAAAAATAACGAGATAAGATTTGTCCTGAAAGCGATTTGATACGGAAAGCAGCAAAAACATCAGCAGCAAGCTCCCCATGATCGATGACAAACTTAAGAACGTATTCTGCAGAAAATCCGGCAATGCGATATTGTAGGAGAAAAAAATGTAAAATGCTACCGAAAGACTGGCTACGGAAGTGATGCCCAGAATATCAGGTCCCGCCAGCGGATTCTGAAAATATTCCTGCATAAGAAATCCGGAAGTAGGAACGGATATCCCTGCCAAAAGCATCACCAAAACCCTGTTCACCCGAATTTCAGCGATAAGGCTTTGGGAAGAATCCGAAAAAAAATCATGGATATTCAAACTTAAAAATCCTGTGTTCAGATTTATAATGGCTGCCAAAACAATAGCAAGCAATAAAACCGAACAAAGGATTTTAAATTGATATGACATAAAAAAGTCTGACGTTTATTTTAAAAGAGCATTCATTTTTTCAGTAAGCTGCTCTTCGCTCATCATTCCCAAAGTTTCGTCAGTTTGATCGCCTCTTCTCATATAAGTGAACGGAATTGCGCTGCCATCCCATTTCTTAAAGTTGCTCACAAAAAAATCACCTTCCAGCAATTCATTATCAAGAAGGACCGTATTATTGCGGATTCCCTGCTGATCAACAAACTCGGGAACTTTGGTATTCCAGTCTTCTTTGCTGTCGACACTGATAAAAGTGATCTTCACCGGTTTACCGCTCATTTCCTGTATTTTGTTTTTAAAATGTGGGATCTCTTTTATGCAAGGGCCACACCATGTTGCAAAGAAATTGGTAACATATAAAGTATCGTTCTTCTTTCCAAGAAATGCTGCCGTTTGCTGAGGACTAAGCATTTTCAGCGCAGCAGGCGGCATCGGGTTTTCGGCAACAGCAGACGAATCCTGTACCGGTTCAGTGGTATCTGTTTTTGAATCTTCTTTCTTGCAGCTGAAAATGGAAATCAGGAAAAGCGTTGATAAGATTATCTTTTTCATTATTTTTTATCTATTTTTGAATTGAAGTATGGAACAACAAATCTATAAAGGGAAACTGACACAGTTTCATTGGTTAAAAATAACGAAAAAGGAAGAACTGACCAAAAATACTTTCTCTCTGGAATTTGAAATCCCTGAGAATCTGAAGAAGAATTTTGAATTTGATGCGGGACAGTTTGTCAGTCTGAAATTTCAGTCTCATGGAAAAGAAGTGATCAAAGATTATTCGATGACTTCCGCGCCTTACGAAGAAAAAATTGCTTTAGGAATCAAGATCAATTCTCCGGAAGGTGATGCTTCGGAATTATTCAGAAATTACAAGACCGGCGACACTGTACTGGTGAGTGAACCTGCAGGAAGGTTTACCCTTATCTCAAAGCCCAGCGAATTCAGGACCATTGTCGGTTTTGCAGCAGGAATAGGGATCACTCCGATCCTCAGCCATGTTAAGAATATTCTGCACAGAGAACCGAGAACGAGACTTTTTTTATTCTTCAGCAATAAAACCGTCGAGGACCTGATTTACCGCGAACAGCTCGATAATCTTGCCAGGAACTGCGGGGAAAGGCTGCAGATCTTTTATTTTTTTTCGCGGGAAAAGACATCCAACAGTTTTTTTCACGGTAGGCTTGATGATAAAAAACTCAGCCTCATCATCAATCAGATCCTTCATCTTGATGATACAGACGAGGAATCGACGATCTGGGACGCAGTGGATGAAGTGTTGATCTGCGGAAAAGGTGACATGATCAAAACCCTCGCAAACGCC
Organism: Chryseobacterium sp.; assembly: GCA_048594965.1. GTDB lineage: Bacteria > Bacteroidota > Bacteroidia > Flavobacteriales > Weeksellaceae > Chryseobacterium. The sequence goes on along the minus strand of JBMDXW010000088.1, from coordinate 643 downwards.
TGCTATCATCACGGAATCCCAAAGAAAAATATTCATTTTGAGCTTTTTGAAGAATATAATAACGATATTTATCCTGTAGAAAAAGAATTCCCGCTGATCGAAAATATCGATATTGAATTTAAAATGCTCGGGAAAGAGTATTCAGCAGAATTGCCGGACAACAGGAAAAAAATACTCCAGCAACTATTAATACAGAAATTTTCAGTTCCGTATTCATGTAAATCCGGGATTTGCGGAAGTTGCGAATGTATTCTGGAAGAAGGTGAAGTTGATCTGTTGGAAAATGAATATCTGACAGAGAAAGAAGAAGAAAAAGGACATATCCTGACCTGCATGTCTATTGCCAAAAGCACGAAAATAAAGCTTAACTTTGATCTGGGTTGAGAATAATTAAAAACATATTTAATCTGATGGTCGTGTCGGCGGAAATCGTTATTCTGCTGATATGTCTCGCCAATGCCTGGGTTTTTGCACTCACGGATGGAAGAACGTACAATAAAATCTCCAAAATTCCGCCGAGAGAAGTGGCACTCGTACTGGGAACCTCGCCTAAAATGAGATCCGGTGTATCAAATCCTTATTTCACGAAAAGAATGGATGCGGCTGCACTGCTTTATCACCACGGGAAAATTAAGAAAATCCT
>JBMDXW010000087.1:0-3679 GCA_048594965.1 Chryseobacterium sp. | reverse complement strand
ATTAATGTTGATATATTCTTCTTCATATTATTTCTTATTTGATATTTTAATTTTTTTTAGCCATCAATCGAAGATTCGACCAATTCAAAATGCATAAAATTTTTTGACACATAAGTCACATTAGATTTAATTTAAATAACTTGAAAATGTAAGAACACATAAGATCTGAAAATCTTAGATGTTCAATTTTGTGAGCTTTTCAAAAGGAGTATTTAAAACTTAACGCTTTTATGACTTTTGTGGTTAATATTTTCCAGTTCAGATGTTTATAAAAATTTGTGGAATTTCAGCCAGTCCAGATAGAGATCCGCCCATTTGTCAACAGGTAAATTCTGTTTTGCCATTCCGAAGCCATGTCCGCCTTTTTCGTAGATGTGAAGTTCTGCCGGTTGTCCTGCCTGCAGCCATTTGCTGTACAGAAGGACTGATTTCGGGGCCAGCTTCAGCTGGTCGTCGCTGGCTGCACAGATAAACAGCGGTAGGGGAGTCGCCGGTATTTCGGTATTTAAAATCTCATCACTCGGACCTCCGTACAGGGAAGCGGCGAAGTTCGGTAACGTGGAAGCATCTTTGCTGTGAAGCACACTTTCAAGGATGACACTTGCCCCTGCCGAAAATCCGATCACACCCAGTTTTTCCTTGTTGATATTTAAATCTTTGGCGTGAGCTCTGATGTAGGAGATCGCTGCTCTGATATCTTCTCCTGCCATTACTTTGATCGGTGCCGTCTTTGCGTCGAAAGCTTTGCGGTCTTTGATGTTTTCCATCATTTCACGAGCCGGATCTCCGGTTTTAGTTTCCAGCAAACGGTATTTTAAAACGACAGCCGTAATCCCTTTTTCCTGAAGTATTTTTGCTAAATCCCTTCCTTCTTTATTAATGGAAAGACTTTTAAATCCACCTCCGGGAGCAATAACGATGACCGTTCCGTTGGCTTTTGCCTTTGGTGCTTCGAATATTTCTATTGCGGGAGCTGCAACATTATACACCAGATGAGTTTTGAATAAATCGGAATCCATTTCTTTTTCAGAATACGTCCAGTTTTCTGAACCGGGCGCTTTTCCCTGGTATAATGGAATTGATTTCTGAGCATTAATGGTATTCAATCCGAATAGGAAGATACTTGCTATGATTAATTTTTTCATTATGATTCTAATTTTTTTTAACGCAATGAGCGCAAAGCTTTTTATGTGATTCGATGTTTTTAAGTTCGCAAAGGCGTTTCACTTATCAAAGACTTTCAAGGTAGTTTGTCATTCCTTAGGAATCTAAACTGTTTTTATTCACAGTCTACAAAGCTGCCCAAATAATTAACGTTTTACTTAAATAATAGTGGAACAAACTCGTTCAGATATGTTCGCCAGTTGCTCCATGTGTGGCCGCCCTCGGATTCTACGTATTGGTACCTGAAATTCATATTGTCCAGTTTCTCGCGGTATTCCGTAACGTTTTTATACAGGAAATCCGTTTTTCCGATCCCGATCCAGTAAAGCTTGTACGTGTTTTTCTGCTGGGTTTTCAGTTTTGAATCCAGATTCTGGTAAACCGGGCTTTTCTTTTCGTCCGGCGGAAGAATTGCGGGAGAAAACAGGCCTACATAGTCAAATGTCTTAGGCTGATTGGCTGAAATATACAAGGAGTGGAAACCGCCCATCGAAAGTCCGGCAATCGCACGGTTTTCAGCGTTGGCCTTTGTCCGGTAGTTCGATTCCGTGAAATCCATAATTTCCGGGAAGTAAGTTTCCATATCACCCGAGAAAATATCCGGGGTTCTCATATCGATTTTATAAAACCCTTTCGACGATTCGCCCGGCGCCGCAGAATTGCTGGTATGACCGTTGGGCATTACGACAATCATCGGTTTGGCCTTTCCCTGTGCGATCAGGTTGTCCAGAATCTGCGATGCACGTCCTAAAGTCATCCACGCTTCTTCATCGCCACCCATTCCGTGGAGCAGGTACAGTACAGGGAATTTTTCTTTAGAGTTTTCATACCCCGGCGGTGTGTACACCGTCAGTCTGCGGTCTTCTTTTAGTCCTTTAGAAGAATACCATCTTTTGGAGACCGTTCCGTGCGGGACGTTCTGAACTTTATAATTCCCGGACTGTCTGCCATCCACCAAAACCATGCTCATTACCGATGCGACATCGCGCACCTGGTAAGAATTATTAGGATCATTCGCTTTTACGCCATCCACTACGAAAGAATAGGTGTACAGATCGGGGGTAAAATCACTTTTCGTAAACGACCAGACGCCGTCTTTGTCTTTCTGTAAATCTACGGAACCCGGTTCCATTCCTTTCGACGGAAACCAGTTTCCCTGGAGTTTTACGCTGTTTGCATCGGGTGCAAGCAGGCGAAAAGTGATACTGCTTCCTTTGACTTCGGGAGAAATTAAATTCTTCTTTCCACTGAAATCGAGGCTTTCCTGGGCAAACATCAGTGAACCCAGCATTAATGAATAAATGGTGTATCTGATTTTCATCTAAATTTTATTTTTTAATTTTAAACATTAAGAAATTAAGGTTTGAAATAATCTATTGCTTAATGTATCTTAATAAAAATCCATGTATTGATTTCTTAATTTTTTATCATTAATATTTTTCTTAAATCCTTAATGTTGAAGTTTTAAGAATAACGTCGTTTTTTTTTATTTAAGAAAAATAAGTTTGAATCAGAAAACCGGACAGAAAATGCCCGGTTTCAGACATCAATTAATAATCAATTTTATGATGAATTACTTTTTGTATTTCTCTGTTCTGGCGTCTTTGATCACACCGGACCAGTTCATTCCGTATCCGAAATCGTAGTTGTGGCCTTCGGTGTCTTTATGCGTTTCCATATCATAGGGCACATCTTCTTTTTGCTTTTCCACCGTGGCCATATCGGCAGGCATTTGAAGCGGAAGAAGTCCTGAAGGCTCATATTTCCCTGTTACGATATCCAGAACCGCCTGGTTGGATACATTAAAATTCATCAGAATGGCATCCGCATGTTTTTCAAATTCATTAAAAACCATCGGCTTTGAAGCGGTGACGGAAACGATTACTGGTTTTCCGTTCATGGCTTTGTAGGTGTTTTCAATCGTCAGCAAATCGGTGAAGTTGGTTGCCGTGGACGTTTTGTTTTTAAAGGTCCTGTCGTGAACATTCGGTGCCACCACGGGGTCTCCGGCCGCAATACTTTTCTCGCGGGCCTCCGTTGCGGTGTACGTCTGGTACTGCAGTGAAATCGGAACATAACCGTTTCCGCCTTCTTTGGCATCGATGTCACTGTAACCGCCTTCCTCACTGTGCGGACTTTTAACAAAAACCAATGCGAAATCAGCTTTCGCGGGATCTTCGGTAACGTTATATTGTTTTTTCACTTTTTCGATATCAATCGGGTAATCTAATGAAGGGGCAGTGTAAATTCCCCACCAGTTGAACGTTGCCGGAGAATATCTTTTCGGAATGTAAACGGTTTTTCTTTCTCTGACCGGAAGGACTTGGCCCTTATTTTTCAGCATCACAATCGATTTTACCTGGGCTTCATAACCTTCTTTCATGAATTCAGGATTGCCAACAATCTTAGTCGTCTCTTCCACATTGACATAAGGATTTTCAAACAACCCGGTTCTGAAGAAGTTTCTCAGCAAACGAACGGCGGACTGCTCAAATTTAGCACGGTACGCTTTCTC
>JBMDXW010000086.1:0-1590 GCA_048594965.1 Chryseobacterium sp. | reverse complement strand
TTTTTATTTGATGACTGATTGAAAGACAAACTTAGATTTATTTTTACTATTTTTTAATTTCCTCTTTATTTTTAAGTTTACCTCTCAAAACCGCCATGTCATCACTCACTTTCTTATCCAGAATCTTAGCATAATGCTGTGTAGTCTTAATATTAGTATGCCCAAGCATTTTACTCACACTTTCAATAGGAACACCATTGGATAAAGTAACAGTAGTAGCAAACGTATGCCTTGCGATATGGAACGTCAAATCTTTATTGATACCACAGACGCTCGCAATTTCTTTTAGGTATGAATTCATTTTCTGATTGCTTAGAACAGGAAACAAAACATCTGAATTGACGCATTGCGGATGATTCTCATATTTTAAAACCAGTTCCTGAGCCACATGCAATAACGGAACTCTGGTTGAGGTATCAGTCTTTTGACGATGGGTAAAAATCCATTGGTCGCCATCAACGCCGATATTGATGTTAGATTTTGACAGTTGTTTAACATCCACGTAGGCCAGGCCTGTATAGCAGCTGAATAGAAAAATATCCCGAACTTGGTTTAATCGGTCTGATGTAAATTCCTTTTCGTAGATCGTCTGAATTTCCTCTTTGGTAAGATATGGACGTTCCACTGCCTTTATTTTTGCTTTATAGCCTAGAAAAGGGTCTTTTGTGATCCAGCCGTGCGCCATACACAGACGAATGATCTTTTTGAAATTTTTGAGGTATTTCACAGCCGTATTATTTCCGCATTTTCTCACACTGCGCAGCCAGAAATCATAATCGCTGATAAAACCGTGATCGATCTGCGTGATATCAATATCAGAAACTTTGTATTTCCAGTTAATGAATTCCTGTGTATGTTTTAAAGATGTTTTATAGCGCTCCAATGTTCCTGGGGCAAAATCCTGACCGACCAAAGCTTCCACTTTGTCATTATGCTCTTGGAATATCGGAATAAGCATTCTTTGCTCAATATCAGTTCCAAGCAGTTTAGATTTTAAACTCTCTGCAGTTACAAAGTTTTCTTCTTTCAGCATCAGGTAGTGGAAATCGTAAACTTTTTGTTCCAAAGTTTTTAGATAGAGATTCAGTGTTTTGGCTTCTTGCGAATTACCCAATGCCTTGTGTGCTTTAACATCCCATTTCTTCGGATCGATATACCTTTTGGCAGCAATGTCTGCTGCCTTGCCGTCTATCGTAATTCGTAGGTAGATCGGAGCGGTTCCGTTTGTTCTAATTTTATTCTTTTTGATAAAGAATAACAGGTTGAATGTTTTGTTCATTGTGTGATAACTTTAATGGTTTAATAATTTACTTTTTGTTACCACTTTTTGCAAGATGTACAATCGTTAGACTGCCTATTGGTCGGGCTTTCCTTGATTTTTCGTGACCCATTTTTGTAATTTTTTGAATGGGACACGAAATAGGACATATAAATCGTGACCTATTTTGATTTTTTTTGATACTGCGCTAAAACAAAAAACGCTGTAAACATTGATGTTTACAGCGTTTTAGCTTATTTTGGTTTCTAACCTGGCGGAGAGTGAGGGATTCGAACCCCCGGACCTGTTACAGTCAACAGTTTTCAAGACTG
>JBMDXW010000085.1:0-4294 GCA_048594965.1 Chryseobacterium sp. | reverse complement strand
ATTCATTAAAGTACAAGGGATGCAAGAAGCTCAAAGAAATGAAGTACTACAGAATGACTTTTTTATTTCGAATCTTTTTCCTTTAACAAGTATGTCTAACTTGATTCCAAATCCGATATTAAGACTCAATATGGCAAAGATGATGGGCCTGAAATATGAATTCCACTACCCTACCGAAAGCTTGATTGCATGTCTTATATGGTGCGCGATTTTTATTTTTGGTTCGTATTGGATTTTAAGAAAAAGAGACTGGTAGTTCTAATTCAAGATTCAGAAATTCAAGATTCAAAATTTAATTCTTTACATCATAAAGTGATTCGTTTTTCGGATCACTTTTCTTATTTTATTGAAGTTTTATTTTATATTTAATAAAAATTAATGGCATGAAGAGAATATATTACGTTCCGGGATTTATCAGTGCTTTGCTGATCCCTGTTTTATTTTGGTACTACGGGAGCCAAAGAACTCATGTGCCATACAAGGTGATGGATCTGGGACTGCCCGCAAAAATAAGAGCTGGAGCAACAGATTCCCTCGAAACATTCGAGGATTACAGAAACTGGAATTATAAAAAAATCATTGTGCAGCCCAATACTGCTGTGCAAAATCGCGCATATTATGTTTCGGAATTAAAAAAACTTCAGGCAAGAAATGAAAAAGAAACTGGGATTGAATTTGTAATCGGAGATAAAAACAATTATCAGGATTTTGTTGCCTTAATTGATGCCATGAAGCTGGCAAAGCAGGAAACCTACGGAGTTGATGTGGAAAAAACCAATCATTTTTTCGCACTTTATATGTACAAAGATCCGAACGCTGTAGAGCGAGAATATATTTGTGGTGGCGTTGTAGGAGGCGAGATTTATGAAGAGAAAATTGCATTGAATTTTCTTAAGCCAGAGACATTTATTAATCATGTTCCCAACCAGACTTATTCTATTCTTTTCGGCTTTTTATTATTTTTAAATATTTCGATGTTCAGCATTAAAGAAAGGTTGCAAATACATCCAAGGTAGATTCTTCTCCATCAATCAGTCAAAATAAAAAAAGAAAAGACTGCCTTGCGGCAGCCTCCTCAATCACTTCACTTAAAATATTACTTTTTATCTTTTTCCAAAAGAGCAATATACTCTCCATAACCTTTTTCCTTCATTTCCGCTTTCGGGATAAACTTCAGGGAAGCACTGTTGATACAGTAGCGAAGTCCTCCTTTATCCGCCGGGCCATCATTGAAGACGTGTCCTAAGTGCGCATCTCCGGTTTTACTTCTCACCTCTACCCTGGTCATCCCGTGAGAGCGGTCCAGCTTTTCATCGATCAGCTGTTTTGTGATCGGTTTTGAAAAACTTGGCCAACCACAACCGGATTCGAACTTATCTGTAGAGATAAACAATGGTTCTCCAGTGGTAATATCTACATAAATTCCTTCACGGGTCTCATCCCAGTATTCATTCTGGAAAGCTCTTTCCGTACCGTTTTCCTGGGTTACGTTGTATTGTTCGGCCGTCAGTTTTTCCTTTAAAACTTTTTTATCCTGTTTCTGGTATTTCACTTCTTTTTTCTTTGGAGGGTTGGCTTTTCTTGCCATTTCAAATAATCCTGGCTCAATGTGACAATATCCTCCAGGGTTTTTATCCAGGTAATCCTGGTGATAATCTTCTGCTTTATAGAAATTTTTCAGCGGAATCGTTTCTACCACTACCGGTTTGCTGTAGTTTTTAGCCAATCTTCCCACTTCGGCTTTTACGATCGCTTCGGTTTCTTTATCGGTTGAATAGATTCCGGTTCGGTATTGGTCTCCCCTGTCATTCCCCTGTTTGTTTAAACTAGTAGGATCAATCGTTTTAAAATAAAGATCGATAAGAAGTTTAAGGTCTACTTCTTCAGGATCGTATTTTACTTTTACTGTTTCCGCAAAGCCTGTGGTGTGGCTTACGACCTCTTCATACGTAGGATTTTTCTTATTTCCGTTGGCATATCCTACTTCTGTTCCAACGACCCCCCTTACCTGTTGAAAAAAATGCTCGGTTCCCCAGAAACATCCTCCGGCAAAATACACTTCTTTTACATTTTTGTTGTCCATAATGGTCTCATTTTCTTTTTTTGATTCGGCGGATTTCATTTTTTTTGAATCTCCGCAGCTCGTTGCAAATACTGCTATTCCCAGAATGACCCCGAGAAATATTAATATGTTTTTCATTTTTACCTTTTTATTCATTTCAAATATTTGTCTTTCAAAATCCGCACCTTTCTCATTGCAAATTTCGGACTAATTTATCAGAGAAGATCAGTGATAATGTCTATAACAATCATTGGGTACAGGATCTTATTTTGTACTTAATGATATACGAGAATAAGTAACAAATGGTTTTATTATTTTTAAAATTTTAAGATGAAAAACAAACATGCTCCTCTATAAAAAACCAAGTTCTAATTCGCAAATTTCACAAACAGCTTAAAACATCAAAGTATATTTTCCTATTGGAGCAAAAAGATTAAATTTGCATCTTATCAAAAATGTAAAAAGCAAAGCCATAGATATGATGACATCACAAGAGATCCGTCAAAAATTTTTAGATTATTTTAAAAGCAAAGGACACCTCATTGTTCCTTCAGCGCCTATCGTACTGAAAGACGACGCTACCCTCATGTTTTCCAATTCAGGGATGACACAGTTCAAAGACTTTTTCCTGGGGTATAAGGCACCCACGGCTCCAAGAATTGCAGATACCCAAAAGTGCCTGAGGGTTTCGGGGAAACACAATGACCTTGATGATGTCGGCCGCGATACCTATCACCACACCATGTTTGAAATGTTGGGAAACTGGTCTTTCGGAGATTACTTTAAAAAAGAGGCTATTGCTTTTGCCTGGGAATTGCTGACGGAAGTCTACGGAATTCCTAAAGAAAACCTTTATGTAACCATTTTTGAAGGAGACGCTTCAGAAAACCTGGAAAGAGATCAGGATGCCTATGATTTCTGGAAATCCCATATTTCGGAAGACCGGATCATCAACGGAAATAAAAAAGACAATTTCTGGGAAATGGGTGAAAGCGGACCGTGCGGACCGTGTTCAGAGATCCATGTAGACCTGAGAACGCCGGAAGAAAAAGCAAAAGTATCAGGACTGGAGCTGGTCAACAACGATCATCCGCAGGTGGTGGAAGTATGGAATCTGGTTTTCATGGAATTCAACAGGAAAGCCGACAGAACTTTGGAAAAGCTTCCTGCCCAGCATGTGGACACGGGAATGGGCTTTGAGCGTCTTTGTATGGCCCTTCAGGGAAAATCTTCTAATTATGACACCGATGTTTTCACACCCCTGATTGCTAAAGTAGAAGAACTTTCCGGAAAAAAATACACCGGAATTTTAGATGATGAAAAAGATATTGCCATCCGAGTGGTGGTAGACCATATCAGAGCGGTTTCTTTCGCTATCGCTGACGGACAGCTACCTTCCAACGGAGGTGCCGGCTATGTGATCAGAAGAATTTTAAGAAGAGGAATTTCCTATTCTTACCGGTTTTTAGGAATGAAAGAACCCTTCCTTTACAAATTGGTTGCTGTTTTACAGGAGCAGATGGGAACATTCTTCCCCGAACTTGAAAAACAGGGAAAACTGGTTTCAGAAGTAATTAAAAGCGAAGAAGAATCATTCTTAAGAACCATAGAAAACGGTCTCATCAGGGTTGAAAAACTGATTCAGCAGACGATGGCCGGCAATGCTAAAGTATTGCCGACTGAAGAAGTTTTTGAATTATATGATACTTATGGATTCCCGGATGATTTAACGAGAATTATTGCTGAAGAAAAAGGTTTAACCATTGATGAAAAAGGTTTTGAGCAAGCCTTAAATGAACAAAAACAACGTTCAAAAGCCGATTCAGCCCAAAAAGTATACGACTGGGTGACTTTAGAAGAAAAGCCTGAAAACTTTGTAGGTTACGACAAATTTGAATCTGAAACCTACATTACGAGATACCGGAAAGTAGAAAACAAAGACGGAGAGTTTTACCAGGTGGTGTTAAGCGAATCTCCTTTCTATCCTGAAGGCGGTGGCCAGATAGGTGATAAAGGAATTCTGGAAAACGCGGTGGAAAGCTTTGAAGTTTTAGAAACAAAAAAGGAAAACGGATTGATCATTTCATTAATCAACGGTCTTCCGAAAGATGCAGGTGCAGTTTTTTATGCTAAAGTAAATGTTGCAGAAAGAAGAAATTCACAAGCTAATCACTCCGTTACTCACCTGTTACATGAAGCGCTGAGAGAAGTTCTGGGAACTCACGTAGAACA
>JBMDXW010000084.1:0-4200 GCA_048594965.1 Chryseobacterium sp. | reverse complement strand
TTTTTTATACTACACAGATCATTCTCCGAAGGAGCATAAAAAATTACCTGTTCAATTTTCAGGCGTAAAAAAAAGAGGCTGTCCAAACTTTTTGGACAGCCTCTTCATGATTTATTTTAAAACTTTAATTACATATAAGCTTCGATCGGCTCACAGGTACAAACTAAGTTTCTGTCTCCGTATGCTTCGTCTACTCTGGAAACGGAAGCGAAGAATTTGTGATCTCTCACCCACTCCAGCGGATAAGCTGCTTTCTCTCTGCTGTATGGCTTATCCCAAGAATCTGAGATAACGACCTGCTCTGTATGAGGAGCATTTTTCAATACGTTGTTTGTTGCATCGGCTTCCCCGTTGGCAATCTCATCGATTTCATGTTTGATGGAAATCAAAGCTTCTGCGAAACGGTCAATTTCTGCTTTGCTTTCAGATTCCGTAGGTTCGATCATTAAGGTTCCTGCGACAGGGAAAGAAACCGTCGGAGCGTGGAATCCGTAGTCCATTAATCTTTTCGCTACATCCGCTACTTCAATGCCTAAAGACTTGAACTGTCTGAAATCGACGATACATTCGTGGGCTACTTTTCCGTTTTCGTTTGAATATAAAATAGGGAAATGTTCGGCTAAGATTTCCTTTAAATAATTAGCATTTAAAATCGCATGTTCTGTTGCCTTTTTCAAACCTGAAGTTCCAAGCATTTTGATATAAGCATAAGAAATATTAAGGATCAATCCGGAACCGTAAGGGGCTGCGGAAATACCATCAATAGATTCTTTAGATCCAATTTTAATATTGGCGTTGGAAGGTAAGAATGGAACCAAATGTTTAGCCACACAGATCGGACCAACACCAGGACCTCCACCTCCGTGAGGAATCGCGAACGTTTTGTGAAGATTTAGGTGACAAACGTCTGCCCCGATATTTCCAGGACTGGTATATCCCACCTGAGCGTTCATGTTGGCACCGTCCATATACACCTGTCCGCCATGTTCGTGGATCAAAGCGGTAATTTCTTTAATATTGGCATCGAAGAATCCGTAAGTTGACGGATAAGTGATCATCACGCAAGAAAGATTTTCAGAATGCTGTTCTGTTTTAGCTTTAAGATCTTCGAAGTCGATTTCCCCGTTTTCAAGGTTCTTCACGACTACGATTTTCATTCCGGCCATGGCTGCAGAAGCCGGGTTTGTTCCGTGTGCAGACTGAGGAATCAAAACAACGTTTCTGTGGCCTTCACCTCTTGAAATATGATATTCTCTGATCACCATCAATCCTGCATATTCTCCCTGAGCTCCGGAGTTCGGCTGAAGGGAAGTTCCTGCAAAACCGGTGATTTCTGCTAAATCTTTCTCCAGCTCACGGATCATTTCCTGGTAACCTTCTGCCTGATTTACCGGTACAAACGGGTGGATTGCTCCCCAGTTTTCCCATGAAAGCGGAAGCATCTGAGTAGCAGCGTTCAGCTTCATTGTACAAGAACCCAAAGAAATCATTGAATGTGTCAATGATAAATCTTTTCTTTCCAGACGCTTAATGTAACGCATCAACTCTGTTTCCGTATGGTATTTGTTGAATACTTCTTCCGTAAGAATTTCGTCTTTTCTTAAATTCTCTTCCGGAATGCTGTATCCTTCTTTTATTTCTAATTTGAAAGTCTGCTTGTCTTTAAACTGAGCGAAAGAAGCCATCAGGATGTTGAGTTTCTCCAAGGTGGTACTTTCGTTGATGGCAATGCTTACCACGCCTTCGGTGAAATAGTTCAGGTTCAGTTTATGATCAAGCATCATTCTCATCAGCCTTCCTTTTTCATCTTCATTAAGATTGATTTTTACCGTATCGAAGATCGGCTCTTCCACGATGTCATATCCTAAAGCCTTCAGTCCGCCTTTCAGCGCGTTGGCTTTGAAGTGAATCTGGTCTGCGATATAGTTTAGTCCTTTCGGTCCGTGATAAACGGCGTACATTCCGGCCATTACTGCCAGAAGAACCTGGGCGGTACAGATGTTGGAAGTTGCTCTTTCTCTTTTGATGTGCTGCTCTCTGGTCTGTAGCGCCATTCTCAGGGCACGTTTTCCGTAAGCATCCTGGGAAACCCCGATGATTCTTCCCGGAATATCTCTCTTATAATCTTCTTTACAAGAGAAAAATGCCGCGTGAGGACCACCATATCCCAACGGAATACCGAATCTCTGCGTTGTTCCTACGGCACAGTCGGCCCCCATCGATGCAGGAGATTTTAATTTAACCAAAGCCATCGGATCACAGGCAACGACCACCTGAAGATCTAATTTTTTATAGTCAGTAATATTTTCGGTGTAATCTAAAACGATTCCGTTTTTACCCGGATACTGCAATAAAACACCGAAGTAAGAACCGTCGAATTCATGGGCAGCATGGTCCCCTTCCACGATCTCGATTTCAAGACCTTCAGCTTTTGTTTTTAATACAGAAACGGTCTGAGGCAAAACAAGATCGGAAACGAAGAATTTATTAGCTCCGGCCTTTTTCTGGTCCTTCGTTCTGTTGTTGAAGAACATGTGCATCGCTTCCGCAGCGGCTGTAGACTCATCCAAAAGAGAAGCATTGGCCAGTGCAAAGCCTGTGAGATCACACACCACAGTCTGGAAGTTGAGAAGTGCCTCCAGCCTTCCCTGCGCTATTTCAGCCTGGTAAGGCGTATAAGCGGTGTACCAGCTCGGGTTTTCAAAGATATTCCTCTGAATGGCCGACGGCAATAAGGTGTTGTGATATCCAAAACCGATGTAGCTTGTATAATCAGTATTCTTTGCTGCCAGCTCTTTGGAATGGTTCAGCATTTCATATTCTGAAAGCGGTTCTGAGATTTCAAGATCTTTTTCTAAGCGGATAGAAGAAGGAATGGTTTGAGAGATGAGCTCTTCAACACTTGAAACACCAATTTTTTCCAGCATGGCCTGCTTATCGGCTTCATTCATGGAAATGTGGCGGCTCACAAACTGTTCTGTATTCATTTTTATTTATTAGATTTTGTATGTAAAAAAGATTCGTAAAATTACGGATTTTTAGAAAATTGTACAAGTAAATTGAAACTGCATCAAAATCTTACAAATCATGCTATAGTATTCATAATTAACAGGTTTTTATTATCATTTTCCACGCAAAAACCATTAAAATTAATTTTTACGATAAATTTTTATAATCTATTATTTTTAAAAATTCCCTAAAAATCGATCGGAATGATCAGGTTGGTAAATTAATTGCACTGTTCCCTCTTACATTTTTTAAATGCTGGTAATATTATATTCTAATGAAGTCATATTCAGCGGATAAAATTTATGTATTTTTATTATCTGTATTTATTCTAAATTAATATATTTGCATCATGAATATGATCATCCCTTTTAAAGTTCCGCCATTGGCCCCCGCGTTTTCCATGAATACAGAGGAAATCTACTGCGGTGATAAAAAATCATGCTGCAAAAAATTCAAGAAAGGAAAAAGATGTAAAAAGTGTCCGGAAAATAAAAAGCTGGCTTAATTTTAAGTGTAAAGAGAGAAGCCGAAACCCGGAAATTTTCCGGTAACATTAATTTATTGAAACAGAAATTCAAATTAATTTAATGGACAAAGCTTTTAACAAGAAAGTAAACGGCCACGATCAGCAACATAATTCCCACGATAAGTCTCGCTATTTTCGGCTGTCCATGCGGATTTGCAACAGTTCTCGGTTGCGACTTGAATAATTCTTCCGCCTTATCTTTAAATTTTTCCGTATTCGATTCGAATACTTCGGTGATGGTAATTCCCTGAACGACTGTCTTATGCAGCAATGAATTCGTCGCATGCAACAAAATCTGGAATTTTCCGTCTTTGAATTCGGTTATTTTAAAAATTCTCTCACCGTAAGGTTTTTCCAGCCCGAAAGGCAAAACTTTCACGACATCTGCATTTTGCGTCTGCCAATTGATGATGATCTCCTCTCCTTTTTTTGCATGGATCTTGTTGGCCATAAAGGTCTTTATTGAAGGCGGAATATTATATCTGAAGCTCTTTTGGTGACTTTCCAGATTCTGGTCATAAGAATATCTCCTGCTTTTATCACTCAGCGTTTCATACGCCTCCTGAATTTCCCGGAAACGGTCGGCAAAGAAATCATCATTGTCATTTTTATCCGGATGATATTTTAGAGATAATTTCCGATATGCTTTTTTGATGTCCTCGTCC
>JBMDXW010000083.1:0-3371 GCA_048594965.1 Chryseobacterium sp. | reverse complement strand
AATAAGAAATGTCACTCATTACAATACCCGACTGATCATAGTATCCGAAAGATCCAAAGAATGTAGATTTTTCATTTCCGCCTTGTACACTAACTTCATGATTCTGTCTCTCTCCAGTACTGAAAATCTGATCCTGCCAGTCTGTTCCTGCTCCGAAAGAGCCCGGATTCTGAAATCTTATTGGTTTTCCGTCGTTAGCAAAACCTTCATTAATGATCGTTGCGTATTGAGTGGCATTTAACAAATCAAGTTTTCTTGCTGCATTGCTTACTCCATAAAAGCCGTTGTAGGATAAATTGAGTCGTCCCTTTTTTCCTTTTTTCGTTGTTACCAAAATTACCCCTCTTGCTGCAGATACTCCATAGATAGCTGATGATGCTCCGTCTTTTAAAACTTCAATACTTTCAATATCGCTTTGATTTAGCCACCCTATTCCGTCTACAACAATTCCGTCTACTACCCATAGAGGATCATTATTGGATGAATAACTGGTTATACCTCTTACACGAACAGTGGCAGATGCTCCCGGCTGGCCAGAATTAGATACCACATTCACACCAGCTGCTCTACCTTGCAAAACCTGTTCAGGCTTCCCGGCGGGTATTGCTTCAATGTCGCTCGCTTTAATACTGGAGATCGCACCCGTCACGTTACTTTTCTTCTGTGTGCCGTAACCGATCATTACCACTTCCTCGATTTTCTGCTCTTTCGGAAGGGTGTCTTTCTTAGTGTCCTGGGCATTGAAATTGGCAGTGAAATACAGCACTGCAACCATTCCCAAACTTCTAGATATTCTTACATTCATATACAGTTAGTTTTTTAATTCTCAAATTGAGACAATAAAAATATATTTTTTTTCTTTTATTTAACATTTTATTAATAATTATTTTAATTTTTCGTTTATTTTTGGGGGTTTAAAGGCATAAATTTTATCTCCAAAAGTGCTGATTTTTCATAAAATTTAATGATAAGAGTCCCCAAAATGAGAACCGACGTTTCCAAAATTTCACTTCCCCTTAAGCTTACATTTCTTATTTTTTCAATTGTCCTCAATTGCATGGGCATCGTTATCCTTCAGCTTTCGGAGGCAAAAGTGACTTATGAAAAGCTCGGATTTCTGGAGTCATTCAAAGATCTTCCCATTGCCTTTATTTCACTTTTTGCCGTCAATTTTATCAGCAGATTCGGAACAAAAAAATCGTTGATTCTGGCTTTAACAATTGTTGGGATTTGTTCACTTATTTTACCCTTTACAGAAGTTTTCTGGTTTTATAAACTGTGGTTTGCCATTATTGGAACCTGCTTTGCGATCGGAAAAATCTGTGTTTTCGGCATTATCAGGAACAATATTTCAGATGAGAAATCTCTGGCAAAAACAATGAACAGCGTAGAAGCTTCCTTCATGATAGGCATTTTCGTCGTCAATACAGGTTTCGGATGGCTGATCTCAAGCCAGTTTTCCCAGTTCTGGAAATTCGGTTTCCTGTCGGTTTCCATCCTATCGGCTGTTGCAATCTTTTTATTCATAAAACTTCCCATCGCAGAACCTGAGAAGGTAAAGGATGAAAATCTTCTTAAAAACCTTTCAGCAATACTTAATCCGTCAGTATTTATTTTTTTAGCTATCATTTTTTCAATTGTTTTTCTGGAGCAGAGTTTTAATTCATGGCTTCCATCCTTTTACAAGAAACATTTAAAGGTAAACTCATTTTTTGCATTGCAGGCCTCTTCGTTTCTGGCCCTTTTTTCTTATGTAGGGAGAACGATTACGGCAAACATTATTCACCGGTTTTCGCTGTCGAAATATTATATGGGCTGTATCTCAATGATTGTCATCGTTCTGCTGATGATCATCGGTATTCAGTTTTTTGATACGGACGACTCAAAAGCCTTGCTATTCTTATTTCCTGTAATCGGATTGTTTGTATCGCCGCTTTATCCTGTTGTCAATTCAAAAATGATTGCTAAAATTGATAAATCGAAAGCCAATCTTTTTACTTCGCTGATTGTCATATTTTCCTCTCTGGGCAGTTCGGTCAGTTCAATAATCATGGCCGGATTATTTGGTAATCAGCTGCTAAGTCTTTATGCTGTTTACATTTTATGTGCTGTAATCGTGATATTTATAATCAGTTTAATTTATTTTAAATTTGCAGATGAAAAAATTTAGAAAATAATTTTATTTTTACTCCCATGAAAATCAATACCGAAAAAAACAAGGAAACCCTTCAGGAACTCATTGATACAAAGGATTTTGTAGCACACGTATCGGTTGACTGCACCATCTTCGGTTTTCATAATAATATTCTCAAAGTATTGCTTCTCAAGTATCACGACCTTAATTTGTGGTCACTTCCCGGAGGATTTGTGTTCAATGATGAAGATCTGCGCG
This sequence comes from Chryseobacterium sp., assembly GCA_048594965.1. Classification (GTDB taxonomy): domain Bacteria; phylum Bacteroidota; class Bacteroidia; order Flavobacteriales; family Weeksellaceae; genus Chryseobacterium. The sequence continues at coordinate 979 of JBMDXW010000083.1, read as the reverse complement.
AGGCGGCGGCCCGTGTTTTATATGAAAGAACGCATCTGAAAGATATTTTCCTGAAGCAATTTCACACATTCGGCAGGATTGACCGAACCGAGAATAACGTTCACCAGATTCTGCTTAGGAATAAGGGTATTGAAGTTCCGAGAGACCACTGGATTTTCCAGAGATTTATTACGGTAGGATATTGCAGTCTTATAGATTTTTCGATTGCCAATACTTTTCCGGATGCTTTTAATGAGACCTGTGAATGGTTTGAGGTAGGCAAATTGCCACAAATGGCTTTCGATCATGACCGGATTATCGAAACCGGACTGGAATATTTAAGAATGAATATCAATACCGAAGTGGCCGCAAGTAATCTTCTGCCCGAAAAATTTACAATGAAAGATCTTCAGTGTCTTTATGAAACGATCCTGGGGGAAAAATTCAGGAGAAATAATTTTCAGCGCAAGATACTTAGTTTAAATATTTTAGAAAGACTTGAAAAACTTTACGATGGTTCGGCCAATAAAGCGCCATATCTGTACAAGTTTAAAAACAGAATTTATAATCCTAACAACCAGTACCCTATTTCCAACGAAGAAGAGGGAAGCTGATTTTATTCTTACGTAATTGAAATTATGGGTTAATGCCTTAAAATTCAATCCATAAACGACATTCAAAAAAAATTTTTCTGAAATACTTAAAAGTCTTATTTTTAGGAAAATTAAAATATAATGTCATATTATTCCCTTACAAGCATTCCCGATTATTACGGGATTGATTCCTTACTTACCGAAGAACATAAGCTGATCCGCCAGTCCGTAAGAGACTGGGTAGAAAGTTTTGTCATGCCACAGATCGATCATGCAGCACAAAACCACACCGATATTCCCAATTTGATGAAAGAACTGGGACAAATCGGTGCTCTCGGCCCGTACATCCCTGTTGAATACGGAGGTTCCGGGTTGGATCAGATTTCTTACGGCCTGATCATGCAGGA
>JBMDXW010000082.1:0-2442 GCA_048594965.1 Chryseobacterium sp. | reverse complement strand
AATAAGAACCAGCCACGAAATGACGCCCAGAATATAATTAAGCTGCTGAAAGTCTCTGGCAAAGCCCGTTCTGGGTATCAAGCCGGAATCTTTAAAAAGAAGAAAGGTGTGTAAGGTATAGTATAAAGCCTGCTGTTTGGTAAAGTCGATTCCGAAATGAGATTTACTGATAAAATAAAAAGCCAGGTAATTGAAAATGAAGATGGCCGCGAAAATTCCCGCAAACCACCCGAATCCACGTTGCAGCGAAACCCTGCTGGTTCGGAATGTATATTCTTTCCGGCTGTAAAACAGTAAGCCAAGTGTAAATATTGCAAACAGTGCTTCTTCATAATCCAGCGCTTTGGCAATATTGAAAATCACAGAGGTAATGGAAAGGATCACGGCAAAATACCATGCCCTTTTTGTTCCTTTAAACAGATTGGCAGAGGTCACCAATAATAAAGCTCCTGCCATAAGCGTAAACATTTTTGAAAGGTGGATAAAGTCTAATGACAGGTAGTTTTTCACAAGATTCAAACGGTTGGCCAGGGCTGGGGTAATAACCGAAAGAATATTGATGACCCCCAGCAAAAAAATCATGATAACCGGTAACAACCGGGCAAATAATTTTCTGCCACCCCATAAAAAGGCACCGATTCCAAATACCAGTGGAAGCCAGAACTCGAAGAAACGGTAAAGAAGTGTAATGCCCACTCCTTCAGAATGCCGGTATGCAAAAACGGAAAGGATGTATGTAAGCGAAAATTCGACGGCACCCAGTCCCCGTAAAAAAGGCGATACGATCATCAGCAATACGGAAATCACGTAGGAGATCGCAGCCGCAGAAAAAGAATCTTTTACCCCGAATGCGTACATCGCGACTAAAAGATGAAAAACACCGCAAAATTCTATGATAACCGACACCGCGACAGTATACCAGAAGTTTCTACGATCAACTTCGCTGCTGAAAATTTCTTCGGATGAACTGATGATTTTTGGGAATTTTCTTTCGGCAAAACGATACATCCGGTTTTTTTTCCTGAATGAAATAAATACACCATATGCTAAAAGCAGAATCGAAATTAATACGATAATTCCGCCCCAGCTGTTGCCAAAACTTTTATGGATCGACAAAGCATAAAAAAGAAGGGGGATTCCCACGATAACCACCGTAAGAAGGCCTACGAATCCATAAATGGCGCTGGCCTGGTGGATTTTAGAAGATTTATAGCCGAGAATTCTGATATTTCTCGGAAGATAAGCAAGTGAACTGACACCACCGGCGGGAAGAAAAACACTCAGGAAATTACGTTTCAGGAATAAACCGATCGCATCAGAAATCCGGATATCGAGATCAATGCTTCGGAAACTTGTCACGTACATTAGTCCCTGGAGAAAAATGTAGATCAGAGATAAAAATATTCCTGCGAGAATCCAGTTGAGGTCAGCATTTTTAAGCTGAGGGCCGATGGAGGCAAGTTCGTGTCTTTCACTTCTGAAAAAAACAAAAGCCAGAAGAAGAACGACCACAGCCAGGATTTCTTTCCAGCGGATTTGCCTGAACACTCCTGATATTTTGAGCGGTTTCATATCAGTTTTAATTTGATTTAGCTTTTAATCAAAAATACTTAAAAGTTCCGGATTGAAAATATTTATGATAAGTAATTTTAAATATTTAAAAAATCTAATTGATCTTTTGCTAAAATTTATTGGTGGTTGAAAGTGAATGAATGGTGTTTAAAATTTAAGTAAAAATCGTATTTGTTATTTAAATGTTATTTTTATTTGGTTTTGGATAGATATTTCGTTATTTTGAGTTGTTAAGGAATAAACAATTTTTTGTCCATTATTTTTTTCATCATGAGCATTTACGTAATTTTATTCTCTGTATAACAGAATTTATATAATATCATTACAATGGAAGGATATAATTACGGGATGATCGGCCTCGGAGTAATGGGGAGAAATCTTCTCTACAACATTGCTGATAACGGATTCTCAGTGGCAGGTTTCGATCTGGACCAGGAAAAAGTAAACCAGCTGCACAGCGACGCCACTTCAGAAATGAAAATTAAAGGAACAGGATCGATGCAGGAATTTGTTGCTGCGCTGGAAACACCCAGGAAAATTATCCTGATGGTTCCCGCAGGAAAACCCGTGGATGCCGTTCTCGATAGCATTTCACCCCTTTTAACCCAGGGAGATATCGTTATTGATGCCGGAAATTCTTATTTTCAGGATACCAACAGGCGTATTGCCGATATGGCTGCAAAGAATCTTCATTTTATGGGAATAGGTGTGTCAGGCGGAGAAAAAGGAGCAAGAACGGGACCGAGTATCATGCCCGGCGGAGATGCTGAAGCGTTTGGTCTTCTTAAACCTATGCTTGAAGCCATTTCTGCAAAAGTGGACGGCGAACCTTGTACCGCTTACATGGGAAAAGGATCCGCAGGAAATTAT
>JBMDXW010000081.1:0-1966 GCA_048594965.1 Chryseobacterium sp. | reverse complement strand
CGGTATAGTTGATGATAGAGGAGTATTTTTCTTTAAGAAGATAAACAGTTGCATTTTCAATAGGTTTTTTCTCGAAATTGAGGATCTTTCCGTCAATGTTTAATTTTTGTGCATTAAGAATTAAAAAGTTGAATGTCAGGGTGAGCAGGATTGCTAATTTCTTCATGTATAAAGGTTATTAGAGCTGCAAAACTATAAAAAAAAATATTTTAATTCACATGGGATAGAGTTAAATACCGTTAATCTTTTCTATAAGGCTGTCTTTCAATTGTTAATTTTCCATAAAAATAAAAACATCCTTATGGAAAGGATGTTTTTTAGCAGTAAGATAAAAGTTATTAAGCCCGCAGATATCTTGAGTAAGCATAACCTTCCTGGCCGTCTGAAGTTTTTACCTTCCACCAGTCATCGGAAGTCTGCTCTACCAGCGTGATGGAAGATCCTTTGCTGGCTTTTCCGATAACGGCTGCATCGGTAGAAGGTTCCTGTCTGATGTTTAGGTTAGAATCATCTGTGGCAACCGTAAGCGGTGTGCCTGCTGAAAGACCTGAAACCTGTACGTCAATATTAATATCAGAAGCGGAATATGTAGAATCAATCGCTCCCAAAGCATTCCAGACCGCATCTTTGGCGGCGGTATTGGTAGCACTGCCGGAAACATAAAGGATTCCGTCCTGCTCCTGAACCTGCAGATCAGAGATTCCCGCGGACTGTGCCGCAGAAACCACACTTGAATATTTGTCCTGTAATGTACTCATGACTGATTATTTTACGGTGTAGTTATAATTTACTTTTCCCACTTTTAAAGCATCCACAGATTCTTTAACTTTTCTCGCGTCCGAAGAAGAAATATTTCCTGTAAGCGTCAGCTCGCCGTTAATAACCTCAACCTTTATACCCGGAATATCCTTCACCGCATCCTGTACTTTTTGCTGTACGGCAGGATCTACGGCAGATTGTGTTTCTACAGGAGCAGTAGTGGTTGTAGGCGCTACCGTAGCCATATCATGAACATCTTTTATACCGTTGATGGCCTTAAGCTGTTTGATCATGGCATCTTTTGCTTCCTGAGTTTCAAAAGTACCGCTCAGGTGCGCAACGCCGTCTTTTATTTCCACGGAAGCTCCCGGATTAGACGTTACTACGGTGGTGGCTTGTGTCTGAAGGTCTGCATCGGAAACCTTCTTTTTGCAGGAAACAGCTCCGAATGAAACGGCGACCGCTAAAGCAGCCATTGCGATGGTTTTTTTCATAGTCGTATATTTTGATTTGTTATTATGCTAAATGTAACAATAAAATGTATACCAAAGCACCGTTTCCGGTGTTATTTTTTGATAAAATGGCCAGACTGTTTTTTTAAATTGCCTCAATTGTAAAAATATTATATTTGCCAAACTTGAATTATCTTTATGAAAGGACAGAATAAACTATTTATCGCTATTGTAGTCGCGCTGATTTTAGGCGTTATCATTGGCGGGCTCGTACATGTGCAGTATCCTGAAAGTGCAGAACCTTTTTCTAAAAATATAAAACTTCTGGGAACGGTTTTCATCCGCCTGGTGCAGATGATCATCGCGCCGTTGGTTTTCACGACGCTGGTGGTGGGAATTGCCAAGATGAGCGATATTAAAATGATCGGAAGGGTAGGGACCAAGGCCATGCTGTGGTTTATTTCAGCTTCCCTGGTGTCTCTTTTTATCGGATTGGTTTTGGTCAACTGGCTGGAGCCGGGACACGTTACCAAGCTGCCCATCCAGGATGCCGCCTCCGCAGAAGAGCTTCTGAAAAGCAGCAAAGGTTTTTCGATGGAAGATTTTGTGAAGCATATCATTCCTAAAAGTGTCTTTGAAGCTTTTGCGACAAATGAGGTCCTTCAAATCGTTGTATTTTCAATCATGTACGGGATTGCACTGGCCAATTTGGGAGACGAATATGCGCAGCCTGTGGTAAAGCTGCTTGATATTAT
>JBMDXW010000080.1:0-17866 GCA_048594965.1 Chryseobacterium sp. | reverse complement strand
AAAACAAGGCTATGCAGACTTTTAGGACAGCACCACTTTATGCTCCGCAGGAGCAGTATCTGTGTAGCAATAATACAATAGAATATCGCAGGCACGCCGTAGGTGTGCTATTATGAGATAGAACTCCTACGGAGTTCTTTTACAGGATGGTGATATTGATCTACACAGATATTACTCCTCCTGGAGCAAATCCTACGCTGTGCTATAAAATCATTATTTGAATAAGATAAAGTCGTCGCGATTAAAAACAAGGCTATGCAGACTTTTAGGACAGCACCACTTTATGCTCCGCAGGAGCAGTATCTGTGTAGCAATAATACAATAGAATATCGCAGGCACGCCGGAGTTGTGCTATGATAAGATAGAACTCCTACGGAGTTCTTGTACAGGATGGTGATATTGATCTACACAGATATTGCTCCTCCTGGAGGAAATTCTACGCTGTGCTATAAAATTATTATTTGGATTAGAAAACAGGAGGAGATCATCGTTGCGGTCTCCGGAAGTTTTCGGACGAGATTAAAAATCGGATGGCCGATCATCAATTGAAATGCCTGGTTTTTATCAGATCAATTTTGATTTTAAGAATATAAAAAGCTGTAAACTAAAATTTTGTGGGTGGTCTTTTATGCCGGAAATAATTTTTTTGGGCGTTCCGTCAATTTGGTTATCTTTGGGAACTAACTATATATCTATATGAATACAGAGACTATTGACAACATTAAAATGATAGCGGAAACGGCAAAGGAGTTTGCTGAAAAGAATATTAGACCTAATATTATGGAGTGGGATGAAAGTCAGACTTTCCCTAAAGATTTGTTTCATGAGTTAGGAGAAATGGGGTTTATGGGAATTGTTATTCCTGAGCAGTACGGAGGTTCCGGTCTTGGGTACCATGAGTATGTTACCATTCTTGATGAGATCTCCCAGGTGGATCCTTCTATCGGGCTGTCGGTAGCGGCGCACAATTCACTTTGTACCAATCATATTTATGAATTCGGAAACGAAGAACAGAGAAATAAATGGCTTCCTCAGCTGGCTTCCGGAAAAGTAATCGGTGCCTGGGGACTTACCGAGCACAATACGGGATCTGATTCGGGAGGAATGTCTACCACTGCCGTAAAAGATGGTGATGAATGGATCATCAGCGGGGCTAAAAACTTCATTACCCACGCTATTTCCGGAGACATTGCCGTTGTGATGACAAGAACCGGGGAGAAAGGAGCAAAAAATAATTCAACAGCCTTTGTTTTGGAAAAAGGAATGCCGGGCTTTTCTTCAGGTAAAAAAGAAAATAAGCTGGGAATGAGAGCTTCCGAAACGGCAGAGCTGATCTTCGATAATGTACGCGTTCCTGATTCTCACCGTTTGGGAGAAGTAGGAGAAGGATTTAAACAAGCCATGAAAATCCTGGACGGAGGAAGGATCTCCATCGCGGCATTAAGCCTGGGAACGGCAAGAGGTGCCTATAAAGCAGCATTGAAATACGCAAAAGAAAGACACCAGTTCGGAAAGTCAATTTCAGAATTCCAGGCGATCAACTTTATGCTTGCTGATATGGCTACAGAGATCGACGCTGCAGAATTGCTGATCCAGAGAGCTGCTACTCTGAAAAATGCCAAACAGAAAATGACCAAAGAAGGCGCAATGGCCAAACTTTATGCTTCTGAGGCTTGTGTAAGAATTGCAAACAATGCGGTTCAGATCTTCGGAGGCTATGGATACACCAAAGATTTTCCGGCTGAGAAATTCTACAGGGATTCTAAACTTTGTACGATCGGGGAAGGAACTTCCGAAATCCAGAGACTGGTGATCGGCAGAGATATTACAAAATAAGGTGATATAAAAGAGAATTATATCTTCAAAAAGTGAATAGCATACGGGCTTCCGTATGCTATTTTTATTTCAAAAAGTTGATATTGATGTTTATTGTTTAATGTATTGCATAATTGTTTAAATCAAATATCTAAATATTTCTTAAAAAATTTTGTTTTTCGTAATATATTTTTTCCTAGATTTGATCTTCCACAATCAAATAAAAATTTATATGAAAAAACAATTAACGTTGTTGGGAATGCTTTTTCTTTCAGGCATTTCTTTCGCGCAGACCGATCGTCTCTGGGCGCCGGGCGCTTTAAAATCAACTTCAGGCATCCTGGAAAATAAAACCGGCATCATTAATCCGAGAATCTACAGCCTTGATATCAACGGATTAAAAAATGCTCTTGCCCAGGCTCCCAAACGCCTGGCAGCAGGTGAAAAATCTGAAGTGATCGTTTCGTTTCCCAATGCAGAAGGAAAAATGGAAAACTTCAAGATCAGGGAAAATCCCAATTTCGATCCTCAGCTTGCCGCAAAATATCCTGATATTAAATCTTATGTAGGTGAAGGCCTGGAAAACCCAGACTCTACCGTTTATTTCAGTGTTTCACCTCTGGGACTGTCGTCGATGGAGATTTACGGTGATAAGTCTGCGGTCTTTATTGAGCCTTATACAAAAGATCTCTCTGCCTACATCGTTTATAAAAAGTCGGATAAAAAAGACGATCTTAATAAATTTGAATGCACAGTGCTTGATGTTGCCCAGAAAGGGGCTGCCGCTTCCACGGATATGACCGCAAGACCTAATGCCGATGATGCTAAATTAAGAACATTCAGACTGGCCTTGTCCTGCACCGGAGAGTATACCGCCTACTTCGGGGGCACTAAAGCCAATGCTCTGGCGGCCATGAATAACACGATGACCCGCGTCAACGGTGTTTTTGAGAAAGACTTTTCAGCAAGAATGGTCCTTATTTCCAATAATGATGCGGTGATCTATACCAGTGCCTCTTCAGATCCCTACTCTGCTGCTTCACAGATGAGCAACTGGAATTCCCAGCTTCAGTCTACTTTAACTTCTGTGATCGGAGAAGCGAATTATGATATCGGTCACCTTTTCGGAGCTTCCGGTGGCGGCGGAAATGCAGGCTGTATCGGCTGTGTATGCACAAACGGTTCTAAAGGAAGCGGATATACCTCTCCGGCAGACGGAATACCCTCGGGAGATAATTTTGACATCGACTATGTAGCCCACGAAATGGGACACCAGTTTGGCGGAAATCATACGTTTTCTATGAGTAACGAAGGAACGGGTGCCAATATGGAACCGGGATCCGGATCAACGATCATGGGATATGCAGGAATTACCAGCCAGGATATCCAGCCGCATTCCGATGCATTTTTCCATGCCATCAGTATCCAGCAGATCACCAATAATATTAAAGCTAAAACCTGTCCGGTAAGTACCAATACGGGAAATTCAATTCCTACAGCCAATGCGGGATCAGATTATACCATCCCAAAAGGAACACCGTTTATGCTGACAGGAACCGGAACGGATGCCAATGGCGATTCCTTAACTTATATCTGGGAACAGATGGATAATGCTTCGTCATCGCAGACAGGAGCAAGTTCGGCGGCGAGTGCAACCAAATCTTCCGGACCTACTTTCAGATCTTTTACGCCAACCGCTTCACCAGTAAGATATTTCCCGAGAATGGCTTCCGTGTTAGCAGGAGCAACCACTACGGCCGGTTCGGAGATTACGGTGGAAGCACTGTCCAGTGTGGCCAGAACCTATAATTTCAGATTTACCGTTCGTGACAACAGAGCCGGCGGATCAGGAAACAATTCGGATGATGCGGTGATCACAGTGAACGGCACGGCAGGACCATTTAGTGTAAGCTCACAGAATTCAGCAACAACCTATACGGGAGGAACTTCCCAAACCGTTACCTGGAACGTTGCCGGAACGACTTCTAATGGAGTTAATGCAGCAAATGTGGATATTCTCTGGTCTACGGATTCCGGGAATACCTGGACGACTCTGCTTGCCGGAACACCAAATGACGGCTCTCAGGCGGTGACGATCCCAAATTCATCGACTACAACGGGAAGAATTATGGTAAAAGGATCCAATCATATTTTCTTTGATGTGAATAATGCCAATATTACCGTTAATGCAGGATCCGGAACTGTAGATACAACAGCGCCGACGGCACCTTCACTGGCTGCTTCAGGAACGACTTCTACAAGTACTAACCTTTCATGGTCCGGTGCGACGGATAACGTAGCGGTGACAGGCTATGATGTTTATCAGGGATCTTCACTGATCGGTTCTACAGCATCAACGTCTTATACCGTAACCAGCCTTAGTCCTTCTACAACGTATACGTTCTCTGTCAGAGCTAAAGATGCGGCAGGAAATGTTTCCTCATCAAGTAATTCTGTAAGTGTAACCACGCTTGCGGGAAGTACGGTTTCTTACTGTTCAGCTTCTGCCAATAATACGGCGGATGAAAGAATCGGAAATGTAAAATTCGGCTCGATAAATAATACTTCAACCGGGATTTCGGGATACGAAAACTTTACTTCCTTTTCAACGAATGTTACAAGAGGAACATCCTATGCTATCTCCATAACTCCGGTGTGGACGTCAACGGTTTATAATGAAGCTTACGCAGTATATATCGATTATAACGGAGACGGTGACTTTACCGACAGTGGAGAGCTGGCTTGGTCTAAGACCGGTTCTACAACAAGTCCGGCAACGGGTACCATCACTATTCCTTCTACCGCTACTCTGGGAAATACCAGGATGAGGGTCATGATGCAGTACAATTCGGTCCCTTCATCATCATGTGGAACTTACACCTATGGACAGGTAGAAGATTATACCTTAAATATCGTGTCATCCGGAAGAACCGAAGCAGGTATCAGGGAGCTGATAACCGATGTTAAGCTGTATCCGAATCCGGTAAAAGACATTTTATATATCTCTAATACAACGGCAGAAGATTACAAAATCTTCGATATGGGTGGAAAACTAATCAATTCAGGAAAACTTGAAAGAGGTTCTGTTAATGTAAGCAGCCTGATCAAAGGGGCTTATATGATCCAGATCGGCGGAACTTCCAAGAGATTCATTAAAAACTAATAGCTGATTCAATTAAACCGAAAGGCTGTCCGGAAACGGGCAGTCTTTTTTTATGGGTAATAAATGATGATTGATGATTGATGATTGGTTTTACAATTCGCAAGTTATAATTCGGGATTGAAAATTGAGACTAATCGTTTACAGATTAATCGTAAAAACCTAAGTCTCGAATCCTGATTTCTGAAAGCGAATATTTATCTTTGCCTAAATAAAAAATATTCATGGATAAAATTGACAGTCTGAACCAGGTAGCAGAATTCCACACCACTTTTAAAGCCCCGATTTTAAAAACTCCGCAAATTCCTTCAGAGGAAAGATGTAATTTGCGCGTTGAACTTCTGCAGGAAGAACTTAACGAGCTTAAGCAAGCCATTGCAGATAACGATATTGTAGAAATTGCCGATGCTTTGTGCGATCTTCAGTATGTGTTAAGCGGCGCAGTCCTTGAGTTCGGACTTGGCAGTAAATTTGTAGAACTGTTCGATGAGGTACAGCGCTCCAATATGTCGAAAGCATGTGACAATGAAGAACAGGCACAGGAAACGGTAGCTTTTTACAAGGAAAAAGATGTGGAATCGTTTTATGAAAAATCCGGTGAAAAATTTAATGTTTACCGAAAAGCAGATCATAAAGTCCTTAAAAACAAATACTACTCTCCCGCCGATTTAAAAACCATTATTGAAAAATAGAATGAAAAAAATTATTACAAATCTTGTGACCGTTTCAGCATTATTAATGGCAGGTCAGCAGCTCTCAGCACAGAAAGTGGTGGTGGGCCGCGAGGTAGAAACCACTGAAGACGGAAAAATGCTTCTGGGCAACCAGCTTAAAGAAAAGTTTACCGAAGGCCCCTATGCCGACTGGTATGTGAAAGAACACGATGAATATACCATGGACCAGAAAGCGATTGCTGAACTCAGGAAATATAAAATCAACACTTACAATATAGTTGTTTTTATGGGAACCTGGTGTGAAGACAGTCACCGTGATTTTCCAAGACTACTGAAGATCCTTGAGGAGGTAAAGTATCCTGAGAGCAAATTAACGATCATTGCCGTGAACCGTAAGAAAGAATCTCCCACCGGCGATGAGGTAAAATACAACGTTCATAAAGTTCCTACGATTATCCTGGAGCGATATGGTAAAGAGGCAGGCCGAATTATCGAGATGCCGACCACCGGGTATATCGAAAGAGATCTTGTTGAAATATTAAAGAAAGACGACCAATCCGTAATCAAAGAAATTTTTAATAAATAAATCTTGAGGAATTTAAAAGTAATACTTCCGTTTCTGACAGGTGTCATTTTAATGATTATCCTGTTTTTCAGCTTCAGATCCTGTTTTAATCCTGCTGAGAAAACCGAGAAATCAGATTATTATATTCTGACCAATCAGATTTCAAAGATGAACAAAATGGTTGTTCTTGAGCAGAACACTTCATCCATGCAGAAAACAAAAATGGGCTATGAGTTTTTCGGAAAAGAGGTTTCCAGCAACAGCATTATTACCTATACCAAAACCACGGCCCAGGTTTCTTATGACCTCAATAAGATGAAAATGGAAGTAGATTCTGTCAACAAAAAACTCATTATCACGGCATTGCCTGAAGCAGAAATACGAATTACCCCAAGTGTGGAAATTCAGTCTCTTGATGATTCGTTCTTTAACAGGATTTCTGAAAAGGATATAAAAAACGTAACGCAGAAAGCTAAGGTGACAGCCATTAATTCGATCGATCAGAACAGGCTCAGAAATGAAGGACGTGAGCAGCTGATGGAAAATCTCAATACAATATTCGTTTTGGCAAAGGCTTTGAATTACAAGATTGAAGACCAGACCGGAAAGATCGGTGTTCTCAAACTGTAAAATATAAAGCAATGGACTCAGAAGAAAACAAAAAACAGGAATCTGCAAATTCAGCGGAGACCAAAAAGCAGAATCAGGATTTTCCTAATATTCCTGCCTCGTCAAAGAAAACAAATCCGTCTGATGTAGATAAAGAAGATGTTGAGAAATCCTCAAAGAACAACAAATCGGGAAAGACCGACAATACGGAAGAATAAATAAAAAGGTTCTGCTTCGGTGAAGCGGAACCTTTTTTAGAAAAAAAATATACAAATAAAAATCAAACCGTAAGAAATTCGCTCCGCCTTATGAATTTTATGGACTGTTGACTATTTATTTAATTACAGCGAAGCGAAATTTGTTTTTTTAATCAGACAATCGTTGATTTGCCCAGTTTTACATTTTCAAAATTATAATAAGACTTCTCAGAATACTTGATAAAATCTGCGATAAAGCTCCCCACTTCACCCGTCGAATAAGGCTGGTCGGCATTCAGATCTACGGTAACGTATCTGTTTTCAATAGCGTGTTCCACAGACTGTCGCAGTTTTTCTGCAGCCTGCCCAAGATTTAAATAATCGAGCATCATTGCCGTGCTCAGAACAGAAGCGATCGGATTGGCAATTCCTTTTCCTTTTGCCTGCGGGTAAGATCCGTGAATAGGCTCAAATAATGCATTTCCGTTCCCAATCGATGCTGAAGGAAGTAAACCGATAGAACCTCCGATTACACTTGCTTCATCGGATATGATATCACCAAACATATTTTCTGTCACGATAACATCAAACTGTTTCGGATTTAAGATCATCTGCATGGCCGCATTGTCGACAAACATGAAATCAAGCGTCACATCAGGATATTCCGCGGCGATTTCTTTGCAGACTTTTCTCCACAGCCTTGAGGTATCTAAAACATTCGCTTTATCAATTAATGTCAGCTGTTTTCTTCGCTTTTGCGCTTCCTGGAAAGCCATGTGAACAATCGGTGCGATCTCATCACGATGGTATTTGCAGATATCGTAAGCATAACCTGCTTCTTCATCGGTGAATTTTTCACCAAAATAAATTCCGCTCACCAATTCCCTGAAGATCTGAATATCGGTACCGTCAATGATTTCTTTTTTCAAAGGACTTTTCTCAATCAGAGAACTATACGTTTTCAGAGGTCTGATGTTTGCAAAAAGGCCGAGCTCTTTACGGAGTTTCAGCAATCCTTGTTCGGGACGTACTTTGGCATCGGGATTATTGTCAAAAGACGGATCGCCGATGGCTCCGAAAAGTACGGCATCCGATTCTTTACAGAGTGCCAGTGTTTCATCAGGCAGCGGATTTCCTGTTTTATAAATGGCTTCAGCACCCATCAATCCATATTTAAACTCGAATTGATATTGAAATGCCTCGGCAATGGCATCCAGGATTTTAATGCTTTCTGCTACAACTTCCGGCCCGATTCCGTCTCCGGGAAGAACGGCAATTTTAAAATCAGTTTTCATAAACTTTTAGTGTTTTTAATTCAAATTCCTGAATGGACTGTTTCCTGCTGATAAGGAAATCGATATCATCATAGCCATTCATCAGGCATATTTTCTTGTAAGAATCCAATTCAAAGTATTCGGTTTTGTCATTAAAAGTGATTGTCTGTTTCTCGACGTCTATTTCGATCTCCTTATTAGGGCTTTCCGCAATATCTTTTAAAATCTCCTTTAAGAAACTTTCTGAAACTTTCACAGGCAACAGACCATTGTTTAAAGCATTTCCTTTAAAGATGTCTGCGAAAAAGCTGGAGACGACCACTTTAAAGCCATAATCGGTGAGCGACCAGGCCGCATGTTCCCTACTGCTTCCGCAACCGAAATTATTCCCGGCAACTAAGATTTCACCTTCATATTTTGGATTATTCAGAACAAAGTCAGGGTTGGGTTCACCGGTGTGAACATTGTACCGCCAGTCCCTGAAAAGATTGCTACCAAAACCTTTCTTGTCAATACTTTTTAAAAACCTGGCCGGAATAATCTGGTCCGTATCTATATTTTCTACCGGCAAAGGAATTGCCGTGGATTTTATTGTGATTAATTTTTGCATTTTTCTGATTCAGATTAGCTTTAATTACTTGTTGTTTTTTAAGGAGCTTGATCCCGCTATCCACTCATACTCCTCGCTCCCGGGCTTTTGCCTTCACTTGCTGTGGGGTAACCGTTTCTATCGGGGCTAGGAAAGTGAATCGTGAATTTCACTTTGTGAGTCGATGGTCAATATAAAATTCACAATTGACCATTCACTTACGAAGTAAAATCCACTTTATCATCAGTTTTCAGAAACCGAAATTTTCCCTTCGATAGCAACCTTTGCAGCGGTTAAGGGACTTGCGAGAATCGTTCTTGCACCTTGTCCCTGCCTGCCTTCAAAGTTCCTGTTGGACGTTGAAACGCAATACTCACCTTCAGGGATTTTATCATCATTCATCGCAAGACATGCTGAGCATCCCGGCTGTCTGATCTGAAAACCGGCTTCATTAAAAATCGTATCCAGACCTTCTTCAAAAATCTGTTTTGCCACTTGCTGGGAACCTGGAACAATTAAAGCATGAACGTGTTCCGGTTTTCTTTTACCCTTTATATAATTTGCTGCCGAACGGAAATCTTCAATCCGTGCATTGGTACAGCTTCCGATGAAAACATAATTCACTTTGATCTCCGAAAGTGCCTGGCCGGCTTTTAAACCCATGTATTTAAGCGCTTTTTCTTCCGAATCATTCTGCGGATCCGGAATATTCTGATAAATGGAAATTCCCATTCCGGGATTGGTTCCATACGTTACCATCGGATAGATATCGGCAGCATCAAAGGTAAATTCTGCATCAAAAACGGCTTCATTATCTGTTTTCAGGGTTTTCCAGTACTCTAATTTTTCCTGCCATTCCTCGCCTTTCGGTGCAAATTTCCTTTCTTTAACATAATTGAAGGTGATTTCATCAGGCGCGATCATTCCTCCTCTTGCGCCCATTTCGATGCTCATGTTGCAGACGGTCATTCGTCCTTCCATGGTCATTTCCTCGAAAACATTTCCGGCGTATTCGCAGAAATATCCTGTTCCTCCATCGGTCCCGATTTTGGAAATAATATAAAGGATAACATCCTTAGGCTGAACGTTTTTATTTAGATTGCCGTTTACGGTAATCCTCATGGATTTAGGTTTGTTTAATAATAAGCACTGGCTGGCAAAAACCTGCGCTACCTGGCTGGTCCCGATTCCGAAAGCAATGGCTCCGAAAGCGCCGTGGGTAGAAGTATGGCTGTCACCACATACTATACTCATTCCCGGCTGCGTAATGCCAAGTTCGGGAGCGATAATGTGAACAATCCCCTGGTAAGGATGACCTAAGCCATATAATTCAATATTATTTTTTTTGCAATTTTGTGTGAGCTGTTGGACCTGGTTTCTGGAAGATTCATCTCTTATCGGGAGATCCTGGTCCCAGGTGGGAACATTGTGATCGGCTGTGGCAACAATCTGCTTCGGCCTGAAAATTTCCAGGTTACGTGATTCCAGTTCTGCGAAAGCCTGTGGGCTGGTTACTTCGTGGATCAGGTGTTTGTCAATATAGATAATCTGAGGTCCGTCCGGAATGGTTTCCACAACATGGGCATCCCAGACTTTGTCAAAAAGTGTTTTTTTATCCGTGTTCATTTTATTTGTATTGAAAGATCAGCTTCTATCCTATTTTTCTTGTCGCTTTTTCAATGATCATGCTTAAATCGTCGTTGTTGACTTCTTTTTTTCGGTCGGCAATTTTCAGGAATTCCTGGTAGAGGAAATCCAGTTCATTTTTCGTCACATCAAAGCCGATATTCTTGAATCGGTAGGCCAGAGCCGAACGTCCGCTTCTGGCAGTGAGTATAATGGACGATGCATTTACGCCGACTTCCGCAGGATCGATGATTTCATAAGTTTCCCTGTTTTTGATAACGCCGTCCTGATGGATTCCGGAGCTGTGTGCAAATGCATTGGCTCCCACAATAGCTTTATTGGGCTGTACCGGCATTCCCATCAGATCAGACACCAAAACACTCATGGAATTGAGCATTTTGGAGTTGACCTCTGTGTATAATTTTAAATGTTTATGTTGTTTAAGAATCATGACGACTTCTTCTAAACCGGTATTTCCGGCTCTTTCTCCAAGCCCGTTTATGGTGCATTCGATCTGTCTTGCCCCGTTCATCACACCGGAGATGGAATTGGCGGTGGCGAGTCCAAGATCGTTATGGCAGTGACATGATAAAACTGCTTTTTCAATACCTTTTACATTTTCTTTCAAGTATTTTATTTTCTCACCGTATTCGGCGGGCAGGCAATATCCCGTCGTGTCGGGAATGTTTAAGACGGTTGCTCCGGCTTTAATAGCTGCTTCACAAACTCTTGCGAGATAATCATTGTCGGTTCTTCCGGCATCTTCGGCATAAAACTCTACATCTTCCACGAAGGTTTTTGCATATTTTACGGCCTCAAAAGCTCTTTCGATAATGTCCTCACGGGTTGAATTGAATTTATATCTGATATGCGAATCTGAAGTTCCTATGCCGGTGTGTATTCTGG
Organism: Chryseobacterium sp.; assembly: GCA_048594965.1. Lineage (GTDB taxonomy): Bacteria > Bacteroidota > Bacteroidia > Flavobacteriales > Weeksellaceae > Chryseobacterium. The sequence goes on along the minus strand of JBMDXW010000080.1, from coordinate 6,451 downwards.
GCCTTTTGGCGTATTTCAGCGCTTCTGCAGCAGTATCGATATCTTTCTGGTTGGCTCTCGTTAATCCGCAGACTTTTGCATTTTTTACCAGTTTTGAAATTTCTGAAACGGAATGAAAGTCTCCCGGACTTGAAATTGGAAAACCGGCTTCGATCACATCAACTCCAAGTTCGTCAAGCTTTTCGGCGATGACCAGCTTTTGTTCTGTATTCAGTTTGCAACCCGGTACCTGTTCTCCATCCCTCAGCGTGGTGTCAAAAATTTCAACTTTTTCAGAATTCATAATGAAGTTTTTACTTAATTTTGATTCAAAACTAAAGACTTGAAAGGTTTTCTATTTTTCAGTTTTATGAAAAAATACAATATCCGAAATATTCGAAAATAAGTTTAAAGTATTGATTTTTAGATTTTTAATTTATACAAATTTACAATGGCAGAATTGCATAAAGATTTTTTATTTGTACTTGTAAAGTCACTTACGACTTCAGAAAAAAGGCAATTCAGGCTGTATGTAAACCGACTCGGGATTAATGTAGATGCAAAATTTCTCCTTCTTTTTTCTGAAATCGAAAAGATGGCGGAGTATGATGAAAGCATTATCATCAGGAAGAAAATTTCTACCAAACAGCAGCTGTCAAACCTTAAAGCTCATCTGTACAAGCAGATACTGGTAAGTCTCAGGATGAACCCCAGTCACCAGAACTACAGGATTCAACTGCGCGAACAATTGGATTTTGCCAATATCCTTTATCAGAAAGGTTTGTATAAGCAGGCTTTGAAAATTTTAGATAAAACCAAACAGTCTGCATTGGAACTTGACGAAAAAACAATTGCCTCGGAAATTATTGATCTGGAAAAAGTAATTGAATCACAGTTTATTACACGGAGTATTGAAGGTCGTGCCGAAGAGCTCATCAGGCAGTCTACAGAAATCAGCAAGCAGAATCATTATGCTACGGAACTTTCTAATCTATCGTTGAAGCTTTACAGCCAGATGCTGACCCATGGTTATGTGAAAACCGATGAAGAACGTGCCGAAATCATGGAAATTTTTAATGTGCAAATTCAAAAAATAGCTTTTGAAAAACTGAATTTTACGGAGAAACTATGGTATTTTAAGGCGCACGTCTGGAAAAACCAACTGCTTCAGGAATATAAATATACCCTGAAATATGCCTTTCTGTGGGTCGATTTATTTCATAAGAGCCCGGAGATGATCACAAGTCATCCTGTATGGTACATCAAAGGGAATACGTATCTGCTGAAAATCCTCTTTCTTTATGGGAATATTGATATCCTGGAAGATCGTTTCGATAAGTTTAATGAAACAGTTTACAGTTCAAGTTTTGCTCAAAATGAAAACCTCCAATCTCTCATATTTCTGACCCATTACAATACTTTAATGAATATTCATTTTATAAAAGGTGAATTTTTTTCGGGGTCCAAAATGATCCCGGAAGTTGAACTGAAAATGGAAAAACTCCGGGATAAAATCGATGAACATCATTTTATGATCTTATATCTGAAAATGGCAGCCATGTTTTTTGGTAGTAGAAAATTTCAGGAATCCATAAAATATTCATTAAAAGTGATTGAATCCAAAGGAAACGTTCAGGAAGATCTGCAGTTCCACACCCGGATTCTGATTCTGATGGCTAAACATGAATCGGCTCATGATGAAGATTATGATGAATTTATCAAAGCAACACTGAAATTTGTGAGAAAAATGAAAAAGCCTGATGCTTTTCATTTCGAGAGTATTGAATTCTTTAAAAACCTGAACGGTCTGACACCTCAAAACCAGCTAGAGTCCTTTAAAAAATTTGATAAAAAGCTGGAGATTTTCTCAGGAAACGAATATTACAGAAGGTCTTTGCTATATATAGATATTCACGGATGGGTGAAGTCTAAAGTCCGAAATGTGGATGTTATAGAAATCATTAAAGAGAAAGTAAGGTATAAAAGGAAAACGGATTAATCCTTAATTTTCATAAATATGGACTTCAATACAACTATTAAAAAACGATATTATTTTAATTTTAGTATTAAATATCCATTCAAATATAAGGTGTTTATAGCATTTTAAATAAAAATTCCGTATTTTTGCATCTTAAAATTTCTTAGTAAACAATGATAAAAATTACACTTCCAGACAGTAGTGTCAAAGAATTCGAAGCGGGAGTAACTCCGCTAGATGTGGCAAAATCTATAAGCGAGGGATTGGCTAGAAACACCATTTCCGCAATTGTTAATGACAGACAAGTAGAGACGACCACACCTATAACCACGGATTCTACGGTACAGTTGCTAACCTGGAATGATGACCTTGGAAAGAAAGCCTTCTGGCATTCTTCTGCCCACCTTCTGGCGCAGGCCATCCTTGAATTTTATCCCAATGCTAAGTTAACGATCGGTCCTGCCATCGAAAGCGGTTTCTACTATGATGTGGATTTCGGAGAGGAAAGCCTTTCTGAAAAGGATTTTGAAAAGATCGAGAAAAAAGTATTGGAAAATGCTAAAAAAGGTTCAACATTCTCGCTGTATCCTGTTTCTAAAGAAGAAGCATTAAAAGTGTACGCGGATAATCCTTATAAAGTAGAACTTATCTCCAATCTCAATGATGGTGAAATTACCTTTGTAACCCATGATGATTTCACTGATCTTTGCCGCGGAGGACATATCCCGAATACCAGTATCGTAAAGGCGGTGAAGATTTTGAATGCAGCCGGAGCTTACTGGAGAGGAAATGAAAAAAATCCTCAGCTGACAAGAGTTTACGGAATTTCCTTTCCCAAACAGAAGGATCTAACGGAATATCTGGAAAGACTTGAAGAAGCAAAGAGAAGAGATCACAGAAAATTAGGTAAAGAACTGGGAATTTTTGCTTTCTCTGAAAAAGTAGGTGCCGGTTTACCATTGTGGCTTCCAAAAGGTACGGCTTTGAGAAGAAAACTTGAGAATTTCCTTTCTGCCGCTCAGAAAAAAGGAGGTTATGAATTTGTAATGTCACCACACATTGGTGCTAAAGAATTATATGTAACTTCCGGACACTGGGATAAATATGGCGCAGACAGCTTTCAGCCGATCAAAACACCTAATGAAGGGGAAGAATTTATGCTAAAGCCTATGAACTGCCCGCACCACTGTGAAATTTATAAAACTTCACAATGGAGCTACAGGGATTTACCGAAAAGATATGCCGAATTCGGAACGGTTTACCGCTATGAGCAATCGGGAGAGCTTCATGGTTTGACGAGGGTTCGCGGGTTTACCCAGGATGACGCCCACCTTTTCTGTACTCCGGATCAGCTTTTGGGAGAATTTGAGAAAGTTATTGACCTTGTCCTGTATGTTTTCAGATCGTTAGGTTTTGAAGATTTTGTGACTCAGGTTTCCTTAAGAGATCCTGAAAACAGGGAAAAATATATCGGTTCCGACGAAAACTGGGAGAAAGCGGAAAACGCGATCATCACGGCAGCAAAAAACAAAGGCTTGAAAACCGTTGTAGAATACGGTGAAGCAGCATTCTACGGACCAAAGCTGGATTTCATGGTGAAAGACGCTTTAGGAAGAAAATGGCAACTGGGAACCATCCAGGTTGATTATAATCTTCCGGAACGATTTGATCTGCATTATATCGGAAGTGACAATGAAAAGCACCGCCCGGTAATGATCCACAGAGCGCCATTCGGTTCTATGGAGCGTTTCATTGCAATCCTTCTTGAAAATACGGCCGGGGATTTCCCGCTATGGCTGAGCCCGGATCAGTTCATTATTCTTCCGATTAGTGAAAAATATGTGGATTATGCTAAAAAAGTTTCAGAATTTTTAGAAAATCACGATATTAGCGGCCAGATTGACGACAGAAACGAAAAGACCGGTAAGAAGATCCGTGATGCGGAATTAAATAAGATTCCATTCATGCTGGTGGTAGGAGAAAATGAGGAGAAAGATGGCACAATTTCTGTACGTAGACGTGGGGAAGGCGATCTTGGAGCGATGAATCTTGAAGATTTCGTTTCCTACTTCAAAAAAGAATCGGCGATCTAGGATCAAAGATTAAGAATTCAGAATAAGGGTGATTAAGGATTCTGTTCTGAATAAAATTAAATTAGAGTTAACCAATAAAATTATAATACAATAGCACAAAGATTTAACAACAGGGGCCCACAAAGACGTCCTGTACAAGAGGACTTACACTTGATCAACGATAAAATTCGTGTGAGAGAGCTTCGTTTGGTGGGCGATAACGTAGAGCCGGGAGTCTATCCTACAGAAAAAGCAAAACAGATCGCACAGGAGCAAGATCTTGATCTGGTTGTAATTTCTGACAAGGCTGAACCGTTTATTGCTAGAGTTTTGGACTATAAAAAGTTCTTATACGAGCAAAAGAAAAAACAAAAGGAACTGAAAGCCAAGCAGGTGAAGGTGGTCGTAAAAGAAATCCGGTTCGGACCGCAAACGGATGAGCACGATTACGAATTTAAAAAGAAGCATGCTGAAAAATTCCTTGAAGAAGGTTCAAAATTAAAGACCTACGTTTTTTTTAAAGGACGTTCGATTATCTTTAAGGACCAGGGAGAAATTTTACTTTTGAAACTGGCTCAGGAATTGGAGCACGTGGGTAAAGTGGATCAGCTTCCTAAACTTGAAGGGAAAAGGATGATTATGATGATGAGTCCTAAAAAACCGGCTAAATAATCTACAGGATAGTCATTGATTTAAAGATTCCTTTGAATCATGATTTAAAATATATAAAAGGAGATTTTCTATGAAAGTCTCTTTTTGTATTATTATTTTTAGTAATTTTGCAGACGCAATTATTGCGCGGTGATTTGCCTAAAGTGATGTATTAATGAAAAATGTATGATCTATTTTTAGAGTCATTCACTCTTCAAAATGACATTGCTCCATAAAAAGAATTGATAACAAAACCATAAAAAGCAGAACAATGCCAAAATTAAAAACGAAATCAGGTGCTAAGAAACGTTTTGCTCTTACCGGATCTGGTAAGATCAAAAGAAAAAATGCTTTCAAAAGCCACATCTTAACAAAAAAAGAAACGAAGCAGAAGAGAAATCTTACGCAAACTTCTTATGTTGCTAAAGTGGACGAGAAGAGTGTTCAACGTCAATTAGCCATTAAGTAGTTTTTATAAATCTATATGCGGTTTATAAGAATTCAAAACAAATTCAACATTTTAACCCTGAAATGGAGCAGCTAAGAGTAATGAGATATTTACCGCACATTTCAAAAAAACAATGTAAATTATGCCAAGATCAGTAAATTCGGTAGCTTCAAGAGCTAGAAGAAAGAAAATTTTTAAGCAAGCTAAAGGTTTTTTCGGTAGAAGAAAGAACGTTTGGACGGTAGCTAAAAACGCGGTAGAAAAAGCAATGCTATATGCTTACCGTGGTAGAAAAGAGAAGAAAAGAAACTTCAGAGCACTTTGGATCACTCGTATCAACGCGGGAGCCAGAGAGCACGGAATGTCTTACTCTCAGTTTATGGGAGCTCTTAAAAAGAACAACGTTGAGCTTAACAGAAAAGTTTTAGCAGATTTAGCAATGAATCACCCTGAAGCTTTCAAAGCGGTTGTAGATCAAGTAAAATAATGTAAAATTTTTGTTATCAATATAAATCCCGGATTTTTTGTCTGGGATTTTTTTATATACATTTGCCTAAATTTATTAAATCCGAAAAAACTGTATTTAAAAGTGAAAAGAATAACGACTTTTTTGCTAATTTCTTTAGCGTCCTACGGTCTGCAGGCACAAAACTTCATTCAGGCCTATCAGAACAGGGCAAACCAGGTTTCGCAAACCAATGTGACGACCCTCCTCCAGGAATTCGAAAATCTGGGAGTAAAAACTACAGGATCTCCGGCCAATATCAATGCGCTGAACTGGCTAAAAGCCAAATATCAGTCTTACGGTTACTCAGCCAATCAGATTACGGAAGATGCTTTCACATTCGGAAATACCAGTTCCAAAAACTTAATTATTACAAAGACCGGAACACTTTATCCTAATACTTACGTCATAATTTGCGGGCATTACGATACCATTACCGGTCCGGGAGTAAGCGACAACGGAAGCGGAACGTCCATCATTCTTGAAGCCGCAAGGATTTTAAAAGATATTCCTACGGAGTATTCCATTAAATTTATTCATTTTTCAGGTGAAGAACAGGGATTACACGGAAGCTCTCATTATGCTGATAATGTGGTTTTTCAGAATGGTGTCCGACAACTTAATATTAAATTGGTTTTTAATATCGACCAGGTTGGCGGACAGATCGGTAATATCAATGACGCAATAAAGTGCGAAAGCGATCAGTCTGGACAATCCGGAAATAATGCTCCGTCGCTGGCAGTTACGCAGCAATTGGCAAACTGTACCTCGTTATATTCTCATTTGCAGACCGTAATGTCGAATGCTTACTCGTCAGA
>JBMDXW010000008.1:0-1716 GCA_048594965.1 Chryseobacterium sp. | reverse complement strand
AGACCAGGGTCGCCAGTCACACCACAAATCCTGATGGCCGTATTGGGATATCAGCTTATCGCACACTTCCCTTAGGGTTTTTGGCAAAACTCTTCCCCTCTTAATAATCCCATCACGCAATTATTTCCCGTCACGGGCGTGACGATTGCAAGCCTTATTTTCCCCTGACGCAATCATCCCCCACCTGATAATAAGCGGACACATAAACACACAGGTAAATTACCGGATGGCCGTTTCCGGCAGATCCGGTTTTCTGGCGTATAACAACTTTCCGGAAGTGTACCAGGGCGGGAAAATAAGCAAAGCGACATTATCTGCCGCTGAGCGACAGGTCACGATCAGAGCCTGAAACACAACATGTGGGAGAAATTGCAGTTGAGGTTATGGCACATGTTGTGTTTCCGGGCCGGTGGGTAACGGGTGACGATCTGCAGATCCGGAACTACCGGTTTTCGGATCTGAGGATGAAAGAAGAAAGATTGTTGTCGGAAATGCACAATAAGAACGGAATTGTTGCGACCTGTGGATTATTGCAAAGAAAGCAAGATTCTTGCTAGACTGTGCTATAAAAGGCAAAAATATAAACTGTCGTAAGGTGCGGGTGAGTGTTACCACTTCCCCGCTCATTAGAAGGAACTCCAAACTTGGTCAGCCATCGTGCTGAAAAGGCATGGCATCCTACGAGTATTCTACAGGTACGTTCGGAAGATTATCGGAGGCATTTTGAAGGATAAACCGGGCTTTAACCTGACCACAGAATACGGCCTCGCCTTCATATTGTGAATGCAAAGATATTTTAAGTGGTTCTCCATCCACCTCTTTTGCAGTAAAAGTGAAAATATGCTCTCCCTCACCTTTGATTATATACTCTTCAAAAAAACTTTTATTAACAAGCAGTGTATCAACAGAATCAAAGACAGGCTTGATATAGAGAGAACAGTTTTTTCGTTTCCCACGGATCTTTAGATTTTGGTCTTCATCATAAAACAAATATTTTTCCTGCTCCCCGACACTATCTGAAGATTTCGCTCTATATTCATTATATTCCTTCCATAGTTCTTCATTACATACAATGAGGAAGTCATCTTCTTGGAGGTCATCACAGCTATGGACTAAAGTAAGAATTTCGACGAATGAACTAACATTAACAGAATTTTGAGCAGGTTGAAGACTCAGTAAATCTAACAAATCAAGAACATGTTCGCCGATAAATGCAGAGGCACGATTTTCTTCCAAGCCGAATATCTTTTGAGAAAATCTATCGGTCATATATTGCTTATCCAATTTATAATATATGGGTCTCATTATGTTCCCGTTGGAAACAGCACCTACAGATATATTGCTAAAGAGTTCGAAAAGGATGGAGTTTTTTATTTTTTTTAAAAAGATCTCAGAAATGATTTCTCCGTGTTTCTCCAGAAGGGGATCACTAACTAGAGACTGTATTATGCCTTTCTGAATCTGATTGTTAAAAATATCAATATAATCTTGAATCAAATCATAAACTTTTTTCTGCTGCTTGCTGAAAGCATCTTCAGCAACAAAAACTGCACCGGTCAGTTTAATGCAGGCATCCTGCAGTGAGGAAAGGTTTCTTAAAATCTTCTCCGAAAGTCGATATGAAAAAATATCAGATGCAACAATTGCTTTCATTTTAGCTGATGCCGAATTTGTATCCCTGCAACGTAGCACAGCCAACTCGGCGATCTGTTCGGC
>JBMDXW010000079.1:0-6190 GCA_048594965.1 Chryseobacterium sp. | reverse complement strand
AGGAATTCCAGGCCGAACATCGGGGTGATTGTCTGTCTGGGATTAGAATTCAGCCTGAAGTTGGTGTCTAAATATTCATAGCGGCAGGAAAGCTCAAAGGCGCTCAGGTTCCGGTGATTAATTTCATACCTCAGGTTTGGGAGGAAATATGCTCCTCGGATCAGGTATTCATCGGGATTCTGAGGTCTGGTTTCCGGATCGGCAGCGAAATAAAGAACATGGTTTGTGGCCTGCTTTGCCTCAAGCTGCATATCCAGGCTCCATTTGGGATTAAATTTGATCAAAGAACTCAGGTCAATTCCCAGCGCGTACACTTTTTTACTAAAAACTTCTCCATAGCCTCCATTTAGACCTATATTCAGATTGTATCTTTCCGACAGTCCGAATACAAGCCGTGTTGAATACTGTTTGCCATTGTCGTTGTCATTGATCTGGTTTTTACCATTTCCGTTAACGACGGAAACGCCATACTGAAAAGGTATTTCTCCCAGTTTAAGCTGTCCGGTTGCAGAAAGGCCGATCTGAAAGCTCGTCCAGCCCAGTTTTCCAAACTCCGTATATTGATTGGACCAGTCCAGGGATTTGATGATATCGATCGGGTAGGTCTCCTCGATTCCGAACCATGGCCGGAACTGCCCTACGGTAAAAGCGAGCTTCGGGTTAAAAGTATATTTTAAATAGGCATTTTCCAATACTCTTGATTTGGGATCGTTCTTAAAATCGGCGAGATTGGCGAGGACAACGACTTCCGTGCGTTTACTGATCTGTGCCCGAACCTGAACCCGCATGTATTTAATCATGAAATTATTATCCGTTCCGGTGTCATCCGAGTGATGAAGTCCGTTTACATCCACGTCTTTTGTTGTGGCTACGAGGTAGCGGGCCTGAAAAAGTCCTTTGATCTGAAGCTGGGGATATTTTACTTCTTCTTTTTCAGGGTTGATATATAGGGAGTCTTGTTTCTGCGCAGCGCCAAAGCCATAAAATATGACGGTAAGAGACAACAATGCCTTTTTTAGAAAAACCATAGCAATGTATTTTTGGTGATCCAGTCAGGAATTAATTCAGTCCTAAAAATTTAAATGGTTTTGCTTCCTTAAAGCTTGGATTCGCTTTTCCGTTGTAAGTCTGAAAGTTGCTCAAATCCAGCTTCATGGTCTTTGCTTTGCTGCTCAGATCAAATTCTTTAAGATCTACCCAAAAGGTATTCGGGGTAAAAACGGTCTCAAAATAATAGGTAAGATTTTTCTGGTCGGAAACGGATCGCCAGCGGGTGGATGAAATATTAGGTTCGGCCTGGGAAGAAATTCCGTAGGGAACCGAGCAGTTCCTGATGACGCTGAAGACGCTTGCTATTGCTGTTCTGGTGTCTGCCGTCTTAGGAATCGCATCGATATAGTAAGAAGCCCGCACAAAACGGTCTGCGGCACGGTTGGTCCCGGGAAGCATTACGGTTCCAGGAATTCCTTTCCAGTAGTTGTTTAAAGCCAGCTGTTGGTCAAACACGGGAGAGTTTGTCATTACCGTATAATCCGCTGAATGATGGATAACAAGTTTGCCGTTAAGATATTCGAAAACAGCACTGTCGCCCGAAGCATCAGAGATGGATAAATGTACGGTCGTAAATCTTTCTGTTCCGGGAATATAATCGCTGACGATCACAAACTTTTCTTTTGCGGCATCTTCCACCGCTTCTTTCACCGTTGCAAAATTATCAAGAAAGTACTGGGCCCAGAGTGAAATGGCAATTCCCTTTTTTTTGCCTTTGGGATCGAATTTCGGGTACTGTGATTCGCCGAGCCATAGTAGATTGGCCACAAGACCTTTCTCGTTCATTCCGTCACAGGTGGCAATATCCCAGGAAGTGCTGACGACGCTTCCGTATTTGGATTTCCATTTCAGGGATAGGGGTCCTACTTCACCGTTTCTTTCGGTTGCTTTGGGAAGAATCCATAGGTTGGCGGGAATTTCATCACGCCAATCCATTGACCGGGCGGTGATGACGGTACTTTCGGGACCTTTGTATACGATTCTTGTACAGGCATCGGAGTGGGTCCACAGCCCTGCGGACAGAGCGACTGATAATAGACTCAAGGAGATCTTTTTCATGATAATAGTATTTGGTGATATAAAAAGATTCATCCGCAATACAAATAAATCTTTTAATGTTGAAATAAATTTAAATAAATTATTTCTTAATTATAGATTTTATTGCCATAAATCTTTCGTATCATCAAAATTTTTACCTTATCATGAAATTTCAGATAAATGAGAAAGGGAATATAATAAAAAGGTGATCTTAAATCCTGATCAGGGCTACGGATTGATCATTAATCTGTATATGAGTTCAGTCATCGGAGACACATTCCGTCACATGGTGCTTAACGGGGAAGCGGTCATTCTCATCTTTATTGACCAAACCCTATATACAGGCGGGATTAATTAAGTTCGTAATTAAAGATAATCAGACTAAGCATAAAATGGATATAGTTCTGATCAGCTTCTTTTCTGTTGATGAGTTTATTTTTATAATCGTAGGAGTTTAGCACTCTGGATAATTGCTGGTACTGTTCAAATTTGTCATCTTTGATTTTTACTCTCAGATTTCCATCTCTTCTTTTGATAATTTCATCATCCAGTGTTCTCAGCTTGAAAATAACTTCGCATAATTTAGGATTAAAATTCATTTTACCGGTATATCTTTCAATGATATTGACCTTAAAAGCATCGAATTTTATGGTGTTAAAGACAAGATTAGAGCCGGACTCCTGTGTGTTGAGCTCAAGCGTATAATTCATAAATTTAAATTTAGTACAAATGTAATCAGAAGCTGAAAAAATTCAAAATAAATAGAACAACTAATATACCATTTATAGCAATTTATTTTTATTCTACCTTTTCTGTTGTACCATTTTTACATTAAAATCTATTTACTGTCAAATTTCTTCACCCTGATTTTCTTTTCTTTCACTTTTATGATAAAAGGATTAAGCTGGCTTATTTTGCCTGGTACTACTTTAAACTCCTGTAGTGTATTTTCGCAGTAAGTATTGGCTGCCAATGAGTTTTCGTTCAACTTTATTTTGTATTCCCCGGATTCTATAAAAGATACGATTTCGCCGTTATCATCCGTTATCGTGTGTCTTATAAGCTTATCATCTTTGTAGATGTCAAAAGCGATTCCTCCGGATTTAGGTTCAAATTCGAGGGCAGTTTTGGTATCATACTCGTACATTATTTTTCCTTGCACTGTCCCATTCTGATGTAGCGGGATCTGTAAAAAATGCTGATGGGTATTTACATCAAACTCCGTTTCATCATAATACCATCCCTGTTGAATCACCTGTCGTAATGTGTATTTGTTGTAAGGAATTGCGCGGTATGTAATAGTTCCGTCTTCATCGGTTTTGAATGATATATTATTGAGCATGATCATATATCCTGAGGCTTTTTCGTCACCTTCATCATATATGCTGTTGTTATTACGGTCATAATAAACAAAGGCTTTAATATTGCTTTTCTTCCCCGGATCCAGATTATTGCTTCGTAAATTGATTGTAACACCCGCCTCAATGGTAAAAAGATTGTTGCTGAAATTATTCATGGAATAATTAAACCATGATGAATTGAGATAAAGCCCGTACCGTTCTTTAGAATATTTTACATTGACAAATCCGGATGGAGACTTCCCATAAAGTGTGTCATCGGTGTAAGAGAATCCCGAATTGATACTCAATTTACCTTTTAGCATTGTATTGGTTATAAATGCTGAGGCCAATGTTTTTTTGTACGTATTATTACCGCCTAATAATTTTGAGAAAGCATATTCGGACAGGTAATAGCTTCCGTACTGATAAATCAGCTGGAAATTAAGCCATTTGTAAGCATAGGTTCCCGTAAATTTCATTTGGTACTGATTTTTTTCGGAACCCGGATAATTTACCAATCCTGTTTCGATACCTACTATGGATGAATGTTTTCGGTTTGTGCTCGACCAGCTCACACGCTCGATCAGCCTTTTGGCGGTCATTTCTTTCAGGTCTTTATTTTCTGTCAGTCCGAAAAAAGTGTTGTACGTATTGGAATTTTCATTCTGATATTGCAGGCTGATTCCCAGTCCGAAATTCTTTTTTTTAGGAAAATTAAGTCCTGTTTCAAATCTGCTGCTGTTGGTTTCTAAATTATTATTGTAGAAATAAAATTTAGGAGAGAAGTTAGAAATCATGACATTAGCATAAATGGAATTATCCTTTATAATGCTGGAAATATTCTGCTGCAACTGGAAAATCCCTCTCTGGTTGCCCGGATAATAATTGCTGCTGAATGAATAATTTCCGCTGAGATTGATCTTGTTGATAATCCCTGAATACTGTGTTTCTAACGCTCCTGACGGTTTTGTGATGTTAAGGCTTTCATAGGTACTTATTCCGCTGAATAGTTTCCCGCTAATCTTCCAGTCTTTATTAAAAACATACTGAAAATCGGTTCCCAATAAGTTATGCTTCGCCTTTTCAAAAGGATCATTTTTAAAGATATATGCTGCTGATATATTACGGCTTGCATTGCTGGCCCCCAATGTTCCGCGGACGTAGAAACCATATCCTAATTTCAGGAAAGCAGTTCTTTCAATAAGACTGAAACTCTGATCTATAAACCCGAATTCCAGTCTTTTATTTTTATCAGAGGAAGTAAAGGCATATTCTGCACCTCTTCCATATAGAGAAAGTTCTATGATTTTACTGATATTTCCCAGGGTAAATTCACTTTTTTCCCTTTTATAGGTTATGAAGGTATTGTTTACCATAGGATCCTCCGGACCATTTGTTTTATAGATATTTCCCCTTATAAAAACATATCCTGACGGAAGATTGAAACCTCCGGAACCGATCAGCTGGTATAGAAAAGATTCTCTTCCCAGATAGCGGTAACTTGCTGTAATACTGTTTTTCGTGTAGCCGAGGTTGTTATTGTCTAAAGATTGGTACCGTTGCATAGAAGAATTATTCTGAATAGAAACCGAACTGTTTCCGAATATTTCTTTGTCAGGTTCTCTGAAGCCTACAATATTTACATTGAACTGAGGAATTCTTGTCATATTATTTGTGGGCCTGAATCTATAGATGAATACTGAATCTTTCTGAACAGCAATACTTCCTTTCTTTTCCACAAAAAAACTTCCCTGATCTGCTTCTGGAATTTTAAAAACGATCGTGACATCCTGCCTTTTGTTCCCTAAATTTGAAACTCTTGCCCGAACTTCTATAGAGTCATTAACGTTACTCATATAAATCACAGGAGTATCTGTACTGATCGCCATCGAATTGTTTTCGGCAATATGATGAGTGATTGTTTTAGTCAATAAAATCTTATTCTCAAAGTTGGTAAGGTTAAAATCAATTTTACTTTCACCAAAACCAGCGTTGCTGTTGATAAGAATTTTTATCGGCAGATAAATACTTCCGGCCGACGGAATCTCAATTTCTGAAGTATTTCCTGAAATATTTCTGAAGCCGGTAGGAACCGTAATATTTAGTTTTCCTTTAAATTTGCTTTGAGAATTATTTTTGATTTCAACAATAGCACTTATAATACGGTCTCTTCCCAGATCGGATTCCTCACGGATATCCATGCTGAGGCCGTCACTGGTTTGTGCAAAAGCCAGTGATGAAATGAAAAAAAAGAAAAATACGATGATTCTCCGAAAATGGTTAAAAGGCATTAGTTTTTATTGAGGTGTTATCTCGTACTGAAGAGTAGCTGAATAGTCATCTGATTTTGCATTGATGAAGATTTCATCATTATGAGTTGTTGAATATTTTATGTCGTAATTAACCGTATTACCCTGGGTGGCATTTCCTTTGGCAACCAGTTGTGATAATGGACTTAGTGAAATAGGAAATACGTTTGTATTGACCGTTGTAGAGGAAAGAACCATTTTTACGGCATCAATAGGAATAGTATTACCAAAAGAAGAGGTAAACTGAGATTGTAATGATTTCAGTTTGATTTGGTAATTCGTATTGCTTTTCACAATGAGCGCATTATTATACGATACGCTGACTCCGTTGCTATAATCGTCCATGCTTTTGAATTCCAGTAATGCATTTTGAGCGCTTGGTGCAAAAGTCAAAGACATTTCAGGAATATCCGTGGGAGGAATTCCGGAAAGTGTACCGATCTGCAGCTCAAA
>JBMDXW010000078.1:0-2192 GCA_048594965.1 Chryseobacterium sp. | reverse complement strand
TCATCGCAATCAATATTTATGCGCTTGACTGGCAATCCGATATGTTGTCAGAAGATAATCTGAAGTTTGTATTTTCAGCTGCTTCAGCAGTAATTGGTCTTATTTTGCTTTTTGTAATGAATACTTGGAGTAAGATAGGCGTTAAGAATAAGATATAAATCAAATCAACATAAAACCTCTTTCGATCAGGAAGAGGTTTTGTTTTTTTAATAAATTTAGTTGTAATCATTTATCTTTGATAAAATATCAACGTATAATTGAAAGGTTTTTCAGAATAGCCTCTGATTTCAACTCTGTTTCTCTCCATTCTTTTTCAGGATTACTTTGTGCCGTAATTCCACCACCTACGAAAATATGGATTGAATCTTCGTATAGCTTGCAACAGCGAAGATTTACAAAGTAATAAATATTTTCTTCGTTTTCTATTTTTATATATCCTGCGTACAATTCTCTTGGAAATTTTTCCAGTTCACGGATCTTTTCTTTACAAAAATCTTTCGGAATACCGCAAACTGCCGGTGTAGGATGGAGTTGCCGGATAATTTCGTCCAGATGTTTAGTTTTTATTTTAGCTTTAAAATCCGTTCTGAGATGTTTTATGTTTCCTGATATATGATCGTATGTGGCAGACTCTTCCGATTCCTCAGAATAATTTTTAAGAATGTTTCTGATGTATTCTGTGACAGGTTTCTGTTCTTCAATTTCTTTTTCAGACCAGCTTTCTGAAACCGGAAGAGTTCCTGCAAGGCTCATCGTTTCAAAGCTATGTGTTTTTTTATTGAATTTTCCTAAAACCTCAGAAAAAGCACCCATCCATGCATTTTTTTCATTGATAAAAATATATCGGAATGCATTCGGATAAGACTGACAAAGATTTTCAAAGCTTTTTTTAAGATCAATTTCACGAAACTCAGTGAATATTTTTCTTCTTGAATATACCAGCTTTGGCAATTGATTTTCCTTAATCACTTCAATGACTTTTTCAAGATTTTCTAAATAATCATCTTTTGTTTCAGCAACAAATTTATTTTCATCTGTAGGTAAAGATTCATCTGAAAAGGTCAGTTTATTAAAATCTTTAGGATTTATTTCGACTATTTTTCCGGGATGTTCATCTATTTCCAAGCCTTCAAAGGGGTAAAAGGCGATATGCTTTTCATCATAATTATTGTCTGTGGAATAGAGATTCTCGTCGAATGGAAGTTTAAAGTAAATCATTTATAATACTTTTCGGAATCATCGTCCGGAAATAATGTACGAAATTCCGAAGTTGATTTTCCTTTCTGCAAAGGTATTACTAGTCTGAAAAATGTCAAAATCAAAATCACTGTTTTTTAATGAAACATTCTTCATTTGGTATTGCTGATATTCTAAAGATAAAAGAATTTTTCTGAAAAATCTATACTGAAGGCCTAATGAAAATCCAAGACAGGTCTGACTGCTTTTAAAATCATCCACTTTTGTCAGAACGTTATTTTCAGGAACAAGAAACTGCATTTTATAGGTATTGTGATTAACGAGAATTCCTGCGAAAGGGCGCAGGTTTTTCCATTCATACAATAATTTGAGCTGTAAGGTGTAGTCGAAATGTTTATTATTAAATCTTTGGAAAAGTAGCGGCTGATGATCTTCTGTAAAATAAAATCCGTTCAGAACGCTGTCATCTCTGTTGGCGTCGATGTCAAATGTTGAATTCCAGTGGTAAACATCGGCAGAAAGCATTGCAGAGGTATTTGCAAATAAAGTCCTGGCAAGCCAGACCCCTAACTTTTGACCAAATTGTTCTTTGTCCATAGCAATAATTTTCGTCCAGTCACTTTTTTTGAAACCAAATCCTGCTTCAATACCGTATTCAAAAGTGTTTATGTTCTGTTTCCGTATTCTGTTTTTTGCTCTTTGTTTCTCAAGTTCTTCTTGATAGATATTTCGTACGAAAAACTTTTCTTCTACTTTCGGTTCTT
Source organism: Chryseobacterium sp. (assembly GCA_048594965.1). Lineage (GTDB taxonomy): Bacteria > Bacteroidota > Bacteroidia > Flavobacteriales > Weeksellaceae > Chryseobacterium. The sequence goes on along the minus strand of JBMDXW010000078.1, from coordinate 231 downwards.
GAAATATTAGATCATTAGGTTTAATCTTTAGAGGTTTCATCAGATAAACGGTGTCATAGACAACAACATTTTCATAGACATATACCGTGTCTACTTTCTTCTTTCTCTGAGCTTGTAAAATGCTAATGAAAAATTATTCATTTGTTATTGATGATATACTAAAGATAAAATAATTTTTCTGAAAAATCTATACTGAAGTCATAATGAAAATCCAAGACATATCTGACTGCT
>JBMDXW010000077.1:0-28421 GCA_048594965.1 Chryseobacterium sp. | reverse complement strand
AATGTATCACCCATCCCGCCAGTATTATAAGGCGGATCAATATAAATCAGCTTCACTTTTCCGGCGAATTCTTTTTTTAGGGAATGCAGGGCCAGTAAATTATTTCCTTTGATGATCAGGTTATCGGTAATGGTGCCGTTTTCATTTCTGTTAAATCCATCAAAATTTTGTTCGCCACCTGCATCAAAACGTTTGGCGTGGGTCAGTACTTTAGGATCCAGCAGTTCGGTGATTTCGTCCTGGGCCAGGGTTTCATTGAAGAAAATTTCTTCCCGCTTGTCTTCTTCCCGGCTCTGGCCGCCTTCCAGAACGCAGTCTTTGAAAGGCCAAACCAAAGCCACTTCATTACGCTGCTTCAGGTATTGCCCGTCCACCGTTAGGCCTACTTTATTTTTAAATTGGGTATAGCTGTCATTCAAGTAGTTTTTCTGTTCGAGAAACTGGATGAAGAGGCTTTGCTTAAACACGAAGACCTCTTTTACTTTCATGAAAAACTTTTCCTTTAAGTCGGGATTTTCAAACAGCAATTCGATAAGTTCTTCATCAAGATTCTGTGCTTTGCTGAGCACTACCCATTTCTTAATGTCTCCGTTGTCCGAAATATAGTTCGGTTCTTTTCTGAACTGATTTTCGAGGGTCTGATAGAGTTTCATGGTCATTAGTTTTTTAAATTTCCTGATTCAAAACTATCATCAAAAATTTACACTTCATTACGGTTTCCCATAAAACACAGACTATTGAAGTTGAAGCCCGAATTTCTTCACTACCTTTGCACCATGGAATTAGAATCGATCTACAAAAAACTGCAGATTCAGGAAATGAATCAAATGCAGAAATCTACTTATAAAACGACGGAAAATAACCAGGACGTCGTACTGCTATCTCCAACAGGCTCAGGGAAAACACTTGCTTTTCTGTTTCCTGTTCTCAGAAATCTTAAAAAGAAGGCGCCCGGAATTCAGACTTTGATCTTAATTCCTTCAAGAGAATTGGGACTACAGATCGAACAGGTGTTCAAATCCATGGGAACCGATTTCAAAGTTTCGGTCTGTTACGGCGGCCACGACAAAAAGATTGAAGTTAATAATTTAATTCAGGCTCCGGCAGTTTTAATCGGTACACCCGGAAGAATTGTATACCATTTAAGAAATAACAATTTCGATCCTAAAACGATTCAGACGTTGGTATTGGATGAATTCGACAAAGCGCTCGAACTGGGTTTTCATAAAGATATGGAATTCATTTCCCATTCTTTAAAAAATATTTCACAAAGAATTCTGACTTCTGCAACCGCAATGGATGAAATTCCTGAGTTTACAGGATTGAAAAATGAAAAAGTGGTTGATTTTTTAAAACTGGGTGAAGGAAAGCCGGATATTCAGTTAAAAAAGGTAATGACGATTTCCGAAGAAAAATTAGATACGCTGTTTAATCTGATCTGCAAGATCGGTAATAAAAGAACATTGATTTTTTGTAATCACAGAGAAGCGGTTGACCGTATTTCTGAACTTTTGCGTGAAAAAGGAATCGACAGAGAAACTTTCCATGGCGGAATGGAACAGGACGAAAGAGAACGTGCTTTGCTAAAATTCAAAAACGATTCTGCGAGGATTTTGATTACTACCGATCTGGCCTCAAGAGGCCTGGATGTTCCTGAGGTTGAATCTATTGTACATTATCAATTACCTTATCAGGAAGATGCTTTTATCCACCGGAATGGCCGTACGGCGAGAATGAATGCAAAAGGATTCGTTTATCTGATCATGACTGCGGAAGAAAATTTCCCTTTCATCAAAAATGATACTCCGGAGGAAAGTGTTGCCGGATTTACTAATGTTCCGGAAAAACCTCATTTCCAGACCGTTTACATCAGTGCCGGAAAAAAAGATAAAGTCAATAAAGTGGATATTGTAGGCTACCTGCTGAAAAAAGGAGAACTTCAGAAAGAAGATGTAGGCCTGATCGAAGTAAAGGACACCACTTCTTATGTTGCGGTTTCCAGAAATAAAGTGAACAGTCTTCTGAAAAAGCTTGCCAATGAAAAACTCAAAGGCAAAAAGGTGAAAATGGAAGTGGCTTACTAATCTTGATTCTAAGGGTAAGGCTAAGAATAAATTAGATATTAATCTTAGCCTTAACTTCAACCTTAAATTACTCTGTCCCTTTCACTTTTGTCGGTAAAGTATAAACCGATTTTGAAGCTGTAATAAACAATATATTCTTGTCTTTTCCTCCAAATGTTACATTGCCCGTCCAATCCTCATCAATAGGAATATGGTATATTTTTTTTCCTTCTTTATTGAAAACATGCACACCTTTTCCTGTCAGATAAACATTTCCGTGCTTGTCCATTGTCATCCCGTCCGACCCCATTTCGCAGAACAGCTTTTTCTCCGACAGCTTTCCTTCTCCTAAAATTTCATAAACATAGGTTTTCCCGGCATCAATGTCCGAAACATACAGCTTGTTGAATTTATGGCTTCCGATAATTCCGTTAGGCTGGGTAAAGGTTTCGATTTTCGTTACATTGCCCTCCTTACTTCGGTAATAAAGACTTTTGTGAGGAATTTCCTGCTTGAAGTCCGTCCAGTAATCCCTTTCATACAAAGGATCGGTAAAATACATCCCTCCGAATTTGTCATTCCAGACATCATTCGGGCCGTTGAACCTTTTTCCTTCAAAATCTTTTAATAAGACCTGAACTTTTTTATCTTTTGAGATTTTCCAGATTTCACCATGGTTATCAGAACAGGTGATCAGGTTGTCATCTTTGTCGAAATGGGTTCCGTTGGCCCTGCCGGATTCACTAAGAAATTCATTAATCTTGTTTGTCTTCCAGTCCCAGTAATAAATTTTATCATTCGGCTGATCGGTGAAATAAACATTACCTTCTTTGTCCGACGAAGGACCTTCTGTAAATTTGAACTTATCGGAAATCTTTTCCGGCTTTACATCTTCATAGAACATATTATTAGTATTTACTGATTTGCAGTTTGTTAATACTAAAACCAAACCAACAGGGACCAACCGCAGGAAATTTTTCATAAGACATTAAATTTTAAGCGCACAATTTACGATTTGTTGAATCAGGTTCAAAGATTATTTTCTCATTTCTATACAATAAAAAACGGAATTAAAATGTCCGAATAATCCTATTTAAAGAGAATATGATATTAGGAACGAAAATCTTTATTCATGAGCTTTGCAGAAGCCGGAAGAGCTATTTTCATTCCGGTCCAATATTAACGATAAAACGATGAATACACAATCCAACAGTTTTCAGGCAGTGGAAAAAGAAGGCCCGGATTTCAGAAATTCAGTGGGCACTATGGATGAAACCGGAAAAAGAAAATGGGTATATCCCAGAAAGCCGAAAGGTAAATTTACCAGCTACAGGAACTCCGTAAGTATTTTTCTGCTTGCACTTTTCTTTGGATTGCCTTTTGTAAAAATCAATCACAACCCGTTCCTGATGTTCAATGTGATCGACCGGAAATTCTTCATCTTCGGGCAGCCTTTCTATCTTCAGGATTTTTTCATTCTTGCGCTAGGAGCGGTAACTTCAGTGATCTTCGTTATGCTTTTCACCGTGGTATTCGGAAGGATCTTCTGTGGCTGGCTGTGCCCGCAAACCATTTTTATGGAAAGCGTATTCCGGAAAATAGACTTCTGGATCGAAGGTGACCGGAACAAACAAATGAAACTCGACCGACAGGAATGGAACTCCGAAAAGATCAGAAAGAGGCTCTTAAAATGGTTCATATTTGCTCTCATTTCAGTGGTGATCACCAACTTTATGTTCATGTATATTGTCGGCTACGAAGAAGTTTTCCGGATCATTATTCAGGGTCCTGTAGACAATCCTTTGAAATTTTCAGCCATGATTGCTTTTTCAGGTACGTTTTATTTTGTGTTCGCGTGGCTTCGTGAGCAGGTTTGCACGCTGGTATGTCCTTATGGAAGGCTGCAGGGGGTCCTGATCGATAAAAACACCATCAATGTATATTATGATTTCAAAAGAGGTGAAGGCCGTTCGAAATGGAGAAACAATGAAGACCGGAAAGCGGCGGGAAAAGGAGACTGTATCGACTGTAATCAATGTGTGGTGGTATGCCCTACAGGAATAGACATCAGAAACGGGCAACAGCTGGAATGTGTAAACTGTACCGCCTGCATCGATGCCTGTGATGAAGTGATGGAAAAAGTCGGCCTGCCGAAAGGACTGATCCGATACGCTACAGAATCTGAGATCGAAAACCGGGAGAAATTCACATTCACCTCGAGAATGAAAGCCACGGCCGTCTTTCTAACTTTACTGATAGGATTTTTGGGATTCCTGATGTATGACAGAGGGTCAATGGAAGCGAAATTCATCAAGCCGGCAGGATCAACATTTTTCGTTAAAAACGGAAAAATAACGAACACTTTTATGTATACCCTTTTAAATAAATCCAATGAAAAGAAGACATTAACCATAAAAGTTTTAAATCCCGAAAATGCAGAAATCCAATTTTTTGGTAATGAAAAAATTATATTAAAAGGCGATCAGATCCTAAAAGGAAACATTAACATTTCTTTTCCGGAAAAAGACATTAAATTTTCAAAACAGAATATGACGATCGGAGTTTTTGATGAAAAAGGAAATCTGGTAGATTCTTTCGACACCGTCTTTGAAGGACCTTTCCAGCTGGTATTGTAAAGGCTTTATAATTTGTACATTTTAATAAACTGCGTTGGCGTCATCCCTGAAGATTTCCTGAAAACCCTTACAAAATATGAATATTCCTCATACCCCAGACGGAAAGCGATCTCCACAAGATTTTCATCGAGATAGATCAGCATTCTTTTGGCTTCTAGAATCACTCTTTCGGTAATAAGGTCGGTGGTCTTCTTCTGTATAACCGTCTGAATGATCCTGTTCAGGTGTTTCGGGGAAATATTCATCGCAGAGGCATAGAACGAAACCGATTTTTCCCGGGTGAAGTTTTCTTCCAGCAGATCTTCAAAATCCTGATAATGCTTAAAATACGAAAGTCCCGCTGAAGAGGAAAGATGCTCGAAATCCCGCGAAAAAAGACGCGTAGCATTAATAAAAACCTGCGATAACAGAGACAGAATCAGTCCGTTTTTCATCAGATTTTGAGCAAAATATTCATTTTCGAGATGCTGAATGATCCTGATAAAATCCCGGAAGTCATCGTTATCCAGCTGAAGTTTCCTCGGAAAATGCACCGATCCGAAAAAAGGAAAGCTTCTGAGTTTCTGGTTTACGTAATGTATTTCATAAAAATCCTGAGAGCAGAAGAAAATGTAGCCGTCAATATCCGCCGAGAGTTCCCAGCTGTGGATCTGCCCGGGAGACATAAAAAAAAGACTTCCGCGGGAAACTTCGTATTTCTGAAAATCTATTTCATGAATGCCGCTTCCATGGGTAAAAAGAATCGTGGCATAGAAATCATGACGGTGGGGTTTTTCCAGATGCCGGTGGCCTACAATCAAATGGTTTTTCAGCGTACTGAAATAAAAATCAGAAGTATTCCTGCCTTCCTGAAACAAATCAATATTCAGTACCGAAATAGAATTCATTATGATTTTATTTAAATTCAAAAATAATAAAAAACAGGGATAAAATGAATGATTTTTATCGGTAACCATCAATTTTCAAAGGCGGTATGACTGATGAGATTTAAAAAATTTTTATCTTTGAACATTACGATTCCAGAAATGAAGATAAATCTACCCGACAAGCTATATTATTCCATAGGAGAAGTTGCAAAAGCATTTGATGTAAACACTTCGCTGATACGCTATTGGGAACAGGAATTCCCCATTATCAAGCCTAAAAAAAACAAAAAAGGCAACCGGTATTTTACTCCGGAAGATATTAAAAACCTCCAGATCATTTATCATCTGGTTAAAGAAAAAGGCTATACCCTCGACGGCGCCAAAATAGCATTGACCACAAACAGTAAGATTTCAGAGACCATCACCCTGATCGACCGGCTCGAATTTGTAAAGGCGGAACTGCTGAAACTTAAGGATTCCTTAGTCGAGAAAGACAGCGAATAAGTAAAATTTTTATACAAAATCTTTATATCGCTTAATTTTCTGAAGCAAATTTCTCAATTTATATTCTAAAATCACCCAATTGTAACATCCTCATTGCTAATCATTAATAGAATCATTAAGTTTACGGCAATGAAAAAAAGTTATTACCAAAGGCTGGCAGGTATTGGAATGCTACTCATCATCTTATTTGCTTTTCAAAAATACAGAAGCAAGGAGAAAGAAGATTTTTCTGATGTACATTTTATCACCAACAATTCCAAGGCATTACAATTAGCAGAATTCGACCCCAACGAGCTGGATGCAAAACAATGGCAGAATTTAGGCTTTACCGAAAGACAGATTGCCACGATTCTTAATTATAAGAAAGTAGTCGGAGGAAAATTTTTATCCAAAGAACAATTCAAAAAATGCTTTGCCATTTCCGGTGAAAAGTTTACAGAACTTGCACCGTATATTCTTTTACCGGAAAATAGTCGTGAAGCGAAATTCACTCATTTCAAAAATTTCCAGAAAAAATCAATTACGGTTTCCGGTAAATTTAATCCTGATCTTTATACAGCAAATGACTGGATACAAATGGGATTTTCTGAGCGGCAGACGGAAGCCATCATAAAATATAAAAGCTATCTGGGAGGCAGTTTTGTAAGCAAGGAAAAATTCAAAGAATGTTTTATTATCAGTGAGGAAAACTTTGAAAAGATCAATCCGTATCTGATTTTGCCTGAGAAAACGCCGTCAAATTATAATAAGTATGCTAAAAACTTAAATTCCACCAAAATCCAATATCACGCTTTTGATCCGAATACATTGACCCGTGAAGAATGGAAATCTTTTGGCTTTTCCGATAAACAGGCACAAGCGATTGTTAATTACCGAGATAGAAATTTAAGAGGGAGCTTTAAAAGCATAGATGACATTCAAAAATGTTTTGTGATTTCTGCTGAAAAATTTGAGGAAATGAAGCCGTTTATCAGATTAAGTTCAACAACAATAGCTGAAAATAGGGGAAGTAAAAATCCTGAAACGAAGCAGCAGGAAAAAACTGATTTTTCTAAAATTGACTTAAATGCGATTACCTTCAGACAACTTTTAGAATTCGGTTTCGAAGAAAAAGCGGCCGGCTCAATGATCGGTTTCAGGAAAAAGCTTGGCGGTTTCGTAAACAAAGAACAAATCCTGACAACTTATAACATTGATCCGGAATTGACGAAGAAACTGCTATCTGTCGCTCAGCTTAATCCTTCGAATGTTGTGAAATATACCTTAAGCGAAGCTCCTGAAGAGTGGCTGAAAAACCATCCGTACTTCAAATATTCCGCAGATAAAATCATTTTCTACAGGCTCAGCGAAAAAGACGAAAAGAAAATCTGGAAATTACTGAAAACCAAGCCTGAGTATGAAGTAAGAATGAAACTGTATTTGAAATAATTTTTAATGTTCTTTATTTAGATGCCGGGCATAAAGTCAGAGCATCTCAATTTTTTATTTAATCAAATGTTTTACTTGAATCTTCGACAAGCTTTTGGAGAGTAAACAACTCGTCTTCTGTAAGGTCTCTCCATTTTCCAATGGGAAGATCTAATTTTATGTTTAAAACCCTGATCCTTTTCAGTTTTTTAACTTCATATCCCAAATATTCGCACATCCTTCTGATCTGGCGGTTTAATCCCTGAGTCAAAACGATACGGAAATTCATCTCGTCAATTTTTTCAACCTCACACTTTTTAGTGACCGTATCTAAAATCGGCACTCCATTCCTCATTTTATCAAGAAATTTCGGGGTAAGAGGCTTATCGACTCTTACGATATATTCTTTGCCGTGGTTGTTCCTGGATCTTAGAATCTTATTGACGATATCGCCATCACTGGTCAGAAGAATCAGTCCTTCGCTGGGCTTATCCAGACGTCCGATGGGAAAAATCCTTTTTGGATGGTTGATGTAGTCGATAATGTTATTTTTTTCCCTTTTGGTGTCCGTTGTACAAACGATCCCGACAGGCTTATTAAATGCGATATAAACATGATCTTCTTCCGGCTCACGGATGGGTTTACCGTCGACCTCAATCACATCTTCATCGGAAACTTTAGTTCCCATTTCGGGAATTTTTCCGTTGATCTTAATTCTACCCTCCTCCAAAAGCTTGTCTGCAGCTCTTCTCGAGCAGTAGCCAACTTCCGACAGATATTTGTTGATACGTGTTTTTTCCATTAGTCTTCTCCGTAGCCTGTATAATTTTTATTGCTGAAAATGGTCACTCCATAGCTCACTCCAACGAAAAACGGATTGGAATTTCCGAGTTTATGATTTTCCAGAAAGATAACTCCTTCCTGGCTGATTCTTTTGGAATAGGAAACCTGTATTCCCAGTCTCCCACCCCAGAATTCAGCATCGGAAACGACTGCGTTATTCAGCTGTTTGCCATAATTTAATTCGATATAAAAAGGTCTGTCACCCGGATCAAAAATAAATTTAGGCTGTACCATAAAATAAATCAGATGATAATTATCCTGAATAAAACTATATCTGAATCCTGCTCCTAATGCAAAGTTAGGAAGAAAATTATAACCGCCAATAGCTGTTATACCGTATGTGAATTTCCTTGGAGGCTCGGAATTGATGTATTGTGTATTGTTGGGAATTTCTTTTTCTTTATTTAATTTAAATCCAAGATTCAGTGACGGATTAAAATAAAATCCCATCGTTTTTGAAACCTTCGCCTCCTGAGCAGAAACGATTGAAAAAGAAACTAAAGCCCATAATATTAGTAAATTCTTCTTCATTATTCACCAAATTTAAAATCATTTGTCAGAAAATCAGATGTTGCATCCTCAATCTTGTAATCTCCTATTTTTGTTCTTCTTAATTGTGTAAGATACGCTCCAACACCTAACTCCTGACCAATATCGTGAGCCAGACTACGAATATAAGTTCCTTTTGAACATCCTACTGTAAAACTTACTAGTGGAAGATCGATTTTAATATTATTGATATAAAAAATGGTTGTCTTCCTAGATTTCATTTCAACCTCAGCTCCTGCCCTGGCCAGATCGTAAGCTCTTTTTCCATCAATTTTTATGGCAGAAAATACCGGTGGCGTCTGATCTATTTCACCAATAAATTTCAGCAAAGTTTCTCTGATCTGATCTTGCGTAACGTGCGAAATATCCTGATGAAGAATTTCAGGCTTTTCTGTATCGTAAGATTCGGTCTGAACTCCAATTTTTATTTCTGTCCAGTATTCTTTCGGTGCATCCTGAATTTCAGGAATTTTTTTCGTGAATTTTCCACAACAAACGATCAGAAGTCCGGTTGCTCTCGGATCCAAAGTCCCCGCATGACCGATTTTGAATTTTTTAGGAAGGTTAAACTCTTTTTTGAGTTTGTATTTCATTTTATTAACCGCCTGAAAAGAGGTCCAATCCAAAGGTTTGTCCAGTAAAAATATATGTCCTGATTGTAAGTCTTCAGCAGTCATTTTATATATAGGTAATGGGTAATAAGTAATGAGTAATCGATTATTTAAAGAAATAGAAATAAATCAGCAGAGCTACACCTACGAAAATACGGTACCAGCCCCAAGGTTTAAAACCATACTTATTCAAAACACCGATAAATGCTTTGATGGCAATAAGAGCCACAATAAAAGCGACCACATTTCCGATAATAAAAATGGTCATATGGTCCTGGGAAGCCATAATCATTTCATATCCTTTCTGTGGATTTGCTGTTTCCTTTCCCCATGTTTTAACAAAGACAGAATAAACAGTTACCGCCAACATGGTAGGAACTGCAAGGAAGAACGAAAACTCTGCCGCAGCCTTTCTTGTTAATCCCTGAGTCATTCCACCAATAATGGATGCAGCACTTCTGCTGGTCCCGGGCATCATGGCCAGACATTGCCAAAAGCCAATGGTGACTGCTTTTTTGATGGTAATTCCTTTTTCATCGTCGATTTTAGGGTTTTTAAACCATTCATCTGCAAATAATAAAATGACACCTCCCAGTACCAAAACCGATGATATAGCGATCTGATTACCCAGAACAGCTTCAATTTTATCATCAAAAAGATATCCCAACACCAAAGCCGGAATGACGGCAAAAGCAAGTTTAAAGTAAAACTGTAAATTTTTAAGATCAAAGAATTTTTTCCAGTAGGCCACCACAACGGAAAGAATTGCCCCAAACTGAATGGAAACCTGAAACATCTTTAAAAATTCTGTTTCTTCAAGCCCCATTAAATTGGCTGTAAATCCCATGTGTGCGGTAGAAGAAATCGGGAGATATTCTGTTAATCCCTCAATGATAGCAATGATGATTGCTTTGATTAAATCCATAAACTTCTGTTTTTATCAAAAAAAACTTTGTCAAAGTTCAGAACCCTGACAAAGTTTTACTCCGTAAAGTATATTTATTTTCGTTTTAAAATCGCGTAAACTTCAATGACAAAACCGATTACAACGAATAAAGGTGCGATCCTGATTCTGCGAATGGAAAAAATGTCTTCGTTCCAGGAATTCGGATCAAATTTTCCGTCTACGGTATTGGCGTCGTGTCCCATCATCAGTAGAAATCCTACTACGATAAATGCCAGACCGATAAGCATCCACTTGAAGTTCTGCTTTCCGAAATAGAATGTATTTTCCTGAGTTGCTTCAGTCGTTTCTTTTCCAAAGCTGTCTGCGGAAAATTTATTTGTTTTTTTGCTCATTTTAAGAATAATATAAATCGTCTACGTTTGATCTTAAGAATCTCCAGGTGGCTACCACCGTACTTAAAACCGTAATGAAAATTCCAACCCCGAGTACCAGTAAAACCAGCCAGAAATACTGGTTGTTATCCTGTACAAAAGCAGAGCCGATCTGGCTTGTAAAGTAATACCAAAGTCCGAACAGTACCAAAAGTCCGATCACGGAGCCGATGGCACCCAAGATTACCGCTTCAATAATAAAAGGTTTCAGAATAAATCTTCTTTTGGCCCCGACCAGCTGCATGGTTTTAATGATAAATCTTTTGGAGAATATTTTAAGACGGATCGAATTGTTGATCAGGACGACCGCCAGTATTAAAAACAATATGGAAAAACCCAAGATCCATTTAAGGATTCTGCTAAGGTTGTTATAAACATCTACCATCAGAGTGCTGTCGTTTTTCACTTCGGCAATACCGGGAACCGCCTTAATGACCTTCAGTGCCTGATCAATTTTTGTAGGATCCACATATTCCGGCTTAAGGGCAATTTCTATCGATGAAGGGAAAATATTTTCTTCGAAAAGCGCGTCGGTATCAATTCCCATACTTTTTTTAGCTTCCTGGGAGGCCATTTCCCTGCTGATGTAAGTGGCTTTTTTTACCGGAGCCAGTGTCTGAATTTCTTTGAAAACCTCAGCTTCCATTTTTGCGATCTTTGCGGAATCTTTAGCATTATAATTTTCAGCGAAATAAGCATTTACCACCAGCTGTTCCTTAATATAATCGGAATATTTCTGGGCGTTGATTAAAATAAGTCCCATTAATCCCAATAAAAATAACACTAAGGCAATACTTATCACCACTGTAATATTGCTAGACCTAAGCCTTTTCTTATTAAATTCATCTACAGATTTAGCCATTAATATTAAAATTTTTGGCTAAAATAGAAAAAATCTTCCGAAATTTGGGAACTGAAAAGAGAAAATCACTGTTAATAAAATCATAAAAAACATTGAGTGTAAAAGCAAAAAAGCATCTTGGTCAGCACTTTCTGACAGATGAAAACATCGCAAGAAAAATCGTGGACGGCCTAAGTTTTAATGGCTATGAAAACGTAATGGAGGTTGGTCCGGGAATGGGTGTCCTCACCAAATATCTTCTCGAAAAAGACCAGAAGATTTACCTTGCGGAAATTGATAATGAATCCATAGAATACCTTAAAAAGAACTATGAGAAAGTAAATGAAGAAACATTCGTCGGTGATTTTCTGAAACAGGATTTTCAGTTTACAAACAGTGAGCAGATTGCCATCATCGGTAATTTTCCTTATAATATTTCTTCGCAGATTCTGTTCCAGATCATTGATCATTACGAGCTGATTCCTGAGATGGTCGGCATGTTCCAGAAAGAAGTTGCCGAGAGAACCGCCGCGGTTCCCCGAACAAAAGATTACGGTATTCTTTCCGTTCTGATACAGGCTTATTATGACACGTCTTACCTCTTTACGGTTCATGAAAATGTATTCAATCCTCCGCCAAAAGTAAAATCCGGCGTCATCAGAATAACCCGGAATCCGAAAGAAGGCCTGTCAGGAAATGAAGTTTTATTTAAACAGATTGTAAAGGCCGGGTTCAACCAAAGAAGAAAAAAACTTTCCAACGCCCTGAAAGTCCTTACGATTCCGGAGGCTTTAAAAAACCACGAATTTATGGATAAAAGAGCTGAAGAACTGAGCGTTGCAGATTTCATCTCCTTTACCCAACTGTGGAAAAGCAACCTCTAATCAGGTTTTGAAATAAAAAAAGCGTCCCGGAAATCGATTTGCGGGACGCTTTTATATCGAAAAAAAATTAATTTTCTAATTTATGAACCTTTTTGGTTCCTTCATACATTTCGTATTGCAGGAATCTCGTCTCTAATTTCCCATTGAAAAGTTTGATTTTTCTGGAAGGACGCAACCCAATTTTCTTTACCGCTTCCAGGTCCGAAGAAATAAGCCAAGCCAAAGTATTCGGATAATTGGTCTTAAATGTATCTCCTATCTTTTTGTAAAAATCATCATCATTAATCGAAATTCTCTCATCATAAGGCGGATTGAAAACCATCAGCAAAGGAAAAAGTTCTTTTTTGGAATCAAAGAAATTCTGTTTTTTCACTTCGATCACGTCTTCCATTTCGGCCGCTTCAATATTCATTCTCGCAGCATTCAGCATTCTGGCATCAATATCGTAGCCTACGATTTTTCCGGTAAATTCTTTAACCCTGTTGATTCTGAATTCTTTGATTTTCGAGAAAAGATCGGCATCATAATTTTTCCAGTTCTGGAAAGCAAATTTTTTCCGGAAAATCTGCGCAGGAAGATCCATGGCGATCATCGCCGCCTCGATCAAAAGTGTTCCCGAACCACACATCGGATCCAGAAAATTGCCTTTTCCATCCCAGCCTGCCAGCTGAAGCATTCCGCTTGCCAGCACTTCATTGATCGGAGCCTCTCCCTGCTCACGTCTGTATCCTCTTTTAAACAAAGCATCACCGGAAGAATCCAGGGAAATGGTGATCAGCTCACGGTCAATATGGAGGTGGAATTTAATATCAGGATTCCTGGTTTCCACATTGGGGCGTCTTTTAAACTTATCCTGAAAGTAATCGACAATGGCGTCTTTCATTTTCAAAGTAACGAATTGGGAATGCTTGAAAGTTTCGGAATTTACGGTGGCATCAATAGCAAACGACTGCTCAACATCCATAAACTCTTCCCAGTTGAATTTAAAAAGTCTATCATAAAACTGATGCTGATTGAACGCTTTGAACTCGTAAACAGGCACCAGGATTTTCAGGGCTGTTCTTGCAGAATAATTGATTTTATATAAAAAACCAAGGTCTCCTTCACAATTTACCGCTCGGTTTTTAACTTCAACCTTTCTTCCACCCAGTTTTTTGATTTCTTCTGCCAGAATCTGCTCGAGCCCAAAGAAAGTTTTTATCTGAATCTTTATATTTTCTGTATCCATAATTTATTATTAAAAGTTTAAATATTTAAAAACTAAAAGATTAGACATTGCAATTATTACCTTATTGAATATTTCGATCTTTCAATATCAAATACTTTTTCCTTTTACCGCACAAATTTAGTTATTTTTGCATTATGGAATGGTTTGAATCTTGGTTTGATACCCCTTATTATCATTTGCTTTACAATAACAGAGATTACACGGAAGCAGAAAATTTTATTACAAAACTTACGGCAGACCTTCAGCTGCCACCAAATTCTAAAATCATTGACCTCGCATGCGGAAAAGGAAGACATTCTGTTTTTCTGAATAAATTAGGATATGACGTTTTAGGGCTTGACCTGTCCAGACAAAGTATCGAGTTTGATAAGCAGTTTGAGAATGAAACTTTGTCATTCGCTGTTCATGATATGAGAAACCCGATCAATGCAGACCCTGTGGATGCCGTATTCAATCTCTTTACGAGTTTCGGGTATTTTGATGTGGAAAATGATGACAAAAAGGTTTTCAGTTCCGTTTGTAATGCTTTAAAACCGGGAGGATTTTTTGTTCTTGATTATCTGAATGAAGAATTCGTAAGAAAAAACATTGTACCTGAATCCGCAATTACCAGAGGAGATATTGAGTTTAAAGTTACAAAGAAAATAGAGGGAAGACATATTATCAAAGATATCAAATTTGAAGATAAAGGAAAACCTTACCATTTTTTTGAAAAAGTAAAGCTTCACACTTTGGATGCCATTAATTCCTATGCCCGGGAATGCGGATTTGAAAGAATTAAAATCTGGGGAGATTACCAGCTGAGTGCGTTTGATAAAGAAAACTCGCCCCGCTGTATCAATTTATTTAAGAAAAAATAAACTGAAAAATATTAAAATTTTGTGGTGGTAACCAATATTCTATTTACGGCCCTGACATTAGTCTCAATCTTTTGTGGAATTAAAATTGGATATGTCGACAGTCATACGCCTCCTCTTCCTCTTTTAATTTCGGGTTTTTTATTAGTAATAGGAGTGGTATTACTTATTTTCAAAAAAAATTTTTCTGAGAATAAAATAAATTTAAGAATACACCTGCTCCTGATGTGCGTAAATTTACTTATTGTTTTATTTTGTTTTTCACCTATTTTTATTTAGCATGACTTTCATTTTACTTATACTAAGCGTCATTACAGGAGTTTTGCTTGGAAAATATTTCGGCAAAAAGGAAAAACTGGCGAAAAACTTATTAATTTTAAGTGCCGGATTTCTGATTACCATCTGTCTTAATGAAGTTTTTCCGCAAGTATATGCGGCGGAAGCAGGAAGCAGTCTAGGGATTTTTGTGATTGTGGGAGTTTTGTTGCAAATGGTTCTGGAAGCGCTTACCAAGGGCTTTGAGCATGGACATTTTCACCATCACAACGATCATAATATTCTTCCTTTGGCATTAATGGTCGGACTTTTCATCCATGCATTTATTGAAGGAATTCCCCTGGCAAATGAAGAACATCAGTTTTCGCCTTATCTTTTAGGGATTGTTTTTCACAACCTGCCGATTTCATTTATACTGGGAGCCTTTTTATTCAACAGGAAAAATGAATCCAAGACGACCCCTTCTTACCCTTCGTTGCTTATCGTTGCCTTATTTGCATTGGCTTCACCGATGGGAATGCTGCTCGGGAATTATTTTAATCCTGATTTACAGCCTTATTTTCTCGCCATCGTAGGAGGGATTTTCCTTCACATTTCTTCTGTAATCATCTTCGAAAGCAATAAAAGCCATAATATCGACTGGGTCAAAATAGGTTTGGTCATCCTCGGGGTTTCACTGGCACTGACGATGCATCTTTTCCACGACCCTTCACATGGCCATCATCATTAGTCATTAATTTATTTTAAATACAAAAAACTCCGAAAAATTCGGAGTTTTCTTTTTTTTATAAATATTTTTTAACCTAAAATTTCCATCCAAATGTAATGAAGAAATTATTTCTTACATTTTTCACATCTGATACCGCATAGGCATCACTGGAAATCAGTCGGTTTGGAGAATAGTAGCCTGCTTCGTAACTGCCGTTAACAACACCATATAAAAACGGATTGCTGTATTTTGAAGTTACATTCTGATAGGAAGCATCGATATAGAAAGATCTGAAATCGTATCCCAGACCAAGTGACAAAGCATTTCTATCATTCAGAATCAGATTGCTGTAAGATTGACCCTGTGCAACACCTCCGTTGTCTGTATAACGGTCAACTGTAAGTGCATCAAACGGACTTGAAGCATAGGCATAGCCTCCTCTTAACCTGAATTGCTTCAATCTGTACTCAGCACCTATTTTCAGTTCTGAAAGATTTTTGTAATTATCTTTAAAGAAATCGTTTAGTTCTGTTTCAGCACCGCCATACACTTTGTATTTCGGTTTTGTCAAGCCTAATGTGTAATCAACGTTTAATGCAAAACTTTTGTTAGCAATGAATGCCGCACTCACAGTAGCCTTTAGCGGAGAGCTGAGTTTTCTGTCTTCAGAAGCATAATCATCACCATAGATCGGATCGTTGTAGAAACTATAGCCTCTGGTGATATTCCAGAAGGTTGGAGTTTCCAACGCTGCTCCCAATCTGAAATTCGGACTTAATTTCCCGATCACCCCAAGTGATGCAGAGAAACCGTTTCCTCTTTCAGAAAAAGGCGTATTCTGCTTGCTGAAATACTCCGAACTGCCGTTAGACAATGAATTAAAGATTGCAGTATCCGACTGATCGATCGATGAATTGAAAAAATTAAGGCCAGCTCCCAGATAAAAATTATTGTTATAATTAGCTCCTACCCCTACGCTTGTCTTTGAAACGTATCCATAACGGTCGTACGCATGTCTGGCGAGAGAAGAGCTTGTAGCATCGGGAAAATCATAAATAAGATTATTATTCCCCGGTGTTTCAACATAATTTTCTATTGACTGGTTTGAATAATTGACCCCGATATTTACAAACTTCCACGCGCTTTCGGTCATCAGCTGGAAAGTCATCACAGCACCGATATTTCCAAGATCTCCTTTATTAATATTGTATCCGTAGGAAGATCCAGCGAATGACGAAGTATTTTTATTGCTTGTGATAGAAAGCGTCCCTGAAACCTCTCCTGAAATAGCAACCCCCAAACCTGCAGGGTTGGTCAGCAAAGAGCTTGCATCACCCCCGAGAGCACCGTTTGATCCTCCCATAGCATTAAATTTAGCCGAACCTACATTAGGAGCATTTGAATAAACATCAACTGTATTTCTTATTACAGAAACATCCTGAGCCTGCGCAAAAAATGCAGCAGAAATACTCATTATTGCTAAAGATTTTTTTAACATTATTTTTTTGAATAGTTATTAATTTAAAAATTATCTGCCACCTCGGAAGCCGCCGCCTCCACCTCCGCCGCCGGATCTGAATCCGCCGCCGCCTCCACCGAAGCCACCGCCTCCTGATCTGAAGCCGCCTCCGCTGTTGGAATTGTTAAAGCCACCGTTATTTCTGAATCCACCTTCATTTCTTGGCTGAGGCTGAGATTGCTGCTGATAATTGTAGTTAGGTCTCGGCTGTCCCTGATTACGGAAACCGCCCTGAGGTCTAATACCGTTTTGGTTTCTGAAACCACCATTGGTATTTCCCTGTCTGAATCCTCCGTTGTTACCGGAATTTCTGAAACCTCCTGTATTTCCGCTGTTTCTGAAACCACCTGTATTGTCTGCATTTCTTCTGAAGCCGCCGGAATTTGAAGTTACACCATATTTATTGGCAAAACTGCCGTTGTAAGAATTGAACCCTCGTCCGTTCATACCGCTTCTTCGATAAGGTGCATAGTAACCACCTCCCCAGTAGCCGCCTCCGTAGCCCCAGTAAGGATTTCCATAGTATCCTCCCCAGCCCCAGTAAGGGTTATAGCCCCAATAAGGCGAGTATCCCCAGCCCATATTCCAGCCGGAACCCCAGCCCCATGCGCCGCCCCAGGAAAGGCCGATTCCCCAGCCGCCGCCGTAGCCCCAATATGGATTATATCCTCCATACCAGCCGCCACCCCAGCCCCAGGGAGACCCCCAGCCCCACGAATTATCGTAGTAATTGGTCTGGCTGCCAGCATATATTCCCCAGTCGGAATCAGTAGCCGTTGTGTTCCAGTTATAGTTATTCCAGTCATTGTAACGTCCTTCTCTGGAGTTTGCCTCTGCATTCTGGATAAGGTTGGAATCATCCTGATAGTAATCGTAATCTTCCCCTACTCTGTTGCCTCTGTCGTTAATAATAACACCTTCGGGAAGGGTATCTTTATTCGGGTCGTAGTAAACGCCATCCGTCTCGCTGTATCCACCCATCTGGGCGCCGCAGGACACAAGTAACAATCCGCCTGCCACCGCCAGAATTCCCCTGGATTTTAGCATGCCAAGCAAATTTTTATGTATATTTCTTTTCATGATAACGTAAAAATTTTTTATTTAAATTATATTTGCAAAATGTACCAAAAATGTACCATCACCCGTGGTACAAAAATCTATCAAAAATAGATTTTTATTTTTAGATAACAATAATAGCGAAAAGTTAAAAAAATTAAAAAAAAATTAATGGCAAAATTAACCTCAAGAAGCGAAGATTACAGCAAATGGTATAACGAGTTGGTGGTAAAAGCCGACTTAGCTGAAAACTCTGGAGTACGAGGATGCATGGTCATCAAACCATACGGCTATGCGATCTGGGAGAAAATGCGTGATGAGATGGATAAAAAATTCAAGGAGACCGGTCACGTGAATGCATACTTCCCCCTTTTTGTGCCCAAGAGTTTGTTTGAGGCTGAAGAAAAAAATGCGGAAGGTTTTGCCAAAGAATGTGCGGTTGTTACCCATTACCGTTTAAAAACAGATCCGGACAATCCTTCTAAGCTTATTGTGGATCCTGATGCCAAGCTAGAGGAAGAGCTGATCGTTCGTCCTACTTCGGAAGCTATTATCTGGAACACTTATAAAAACTGGATTCAGTCCTACAGGGATTTACCGATATTGATCAACCAGTGGGCCAATGTTGTCCGTTGGGAAATGAGGACGCGCCTGTTCCTCAGAACTGCTGAATTCCTCTGGCAGGAAGGGCACACGGCACACGCCACTAAAGAGGAAGCTGTCGACGAAGCTGAAAAGATGAATAAAGTATATGCGGATTTTGCAGAAAACTTTATGGCTATGCCGGTAATTCAGGGATTAAAAACTCCTTCTGAAAGATTTGCAGGAGCTGATGAAACATATTGTATCGAAGCATTAATGCAGGACGGAAAAGCTCTTCAGGCAGGAACATCTCACTTTTTAGGGCAGAATTTCGCCAAAGCTTTCGATGTAAAATTCACGAATAAAGAAGGAAAAATAGAGCATGCCTGGGCAACATCATGGGGAACGTCAACCCGTCTGATGGGTGCTTTAATCATGACCCACTCCGATGATTTCGGGTTAGTGCTTCCCCCTACACTTGCGCCGATCCAGGTCGTTATTGTTCCGATCTTTAAGGGTGACGAGCAGCTGGAGCAGATCAGTGAAGTAGCTCTGGACATTCAGGCTAAATTGAGAGCAAAAGGAATTTCCGTAAAATTTGATAATGATACCCAAAACAAACCAGGCTGGAAATTTGCCGAATACGAATTAAAAGGCGTTCCCGTGAGAATTGCCATGGGACCCAGAGACCTGGAAAACAAATCGGTGGAAATCGCCAGAAGAGACAACCTTACCAAAGAAGTCCGTTCGATCGAAGGACTTGATTCTTATATTGAAGAGTTATTGAAAACCATCCAGCAGGATATCTATAACAAGGCATTTGAATTCAGAAAAAACAACATTACTAAGGTTGATTCCTATGATGAATTCAAAAAAATTCTTGAAGAAAAAGGTGGATTTATCTATGCGCACTGGGACGGAACGGCAGAGGAAGAAGAACAGATCAAAGAAGAAACGAAAGCAACCATCAGATGCATCCCGCTGGATGATGATATTGAAGAAGGCGTGTCCCTTATATCAGGAAAACCTTCGGCAAGAAGAGTTTTATTTGCAAAAGCATATTAACGATATCATTAAAGACATTATTCAATCTGCAAAAACCACTTGGTTTTTGCAGATTTTTTTTAAATAAATGGTTTTGGACAAATTTTTGATTGCATTACAGCACATTAATCTCAAAATAATTTATTATGTCTCTAAACATTATTGATCTTATTAAAGGACAGCTGGGACCGGCATTCGTTTCGCAAGCTGCCTCTCAGTACGGAGAAAGTGAAGCCGGAATTTCCAAAGCGATAGGCGGATTACTGCCCGCAGTGGTGGGAGGTCTGGCTAATAATTCAGATAATCCACTGGTTCTGGATGCGATCGTGAACCCATCATCAAGCGGACTTTTGGGAAATCTTGCGGGAAATACGGCAGACAATTCTTCTTTAGCAGGCGTTTTAACCCAGATTTTTGGAGATAAAATCACCGGCCTGATCAACTCGATAGCTACCTATGCAGGAATCAGCAACAATTCTTCAGGCTCTTTACTGAATCTCGTGACAGGAGCTACGGTCGGGACAATCGGTAAATATGCTGCCGATAACAATCTTGACAAACCGGGAATATCTAAACTTCTGAACGATCAGAACGGTATCGTGTCGACACTATTGCCTGCTGGATTGTCCTTTGCCTCTCTAAGCATGGGTGACTGGGATGCCAGATATAAGTTTGATAATGATAAAGATGCCATCAAAATGCCGGCTCAGGAAGAACCGAAAATCGAAGTCACCAGAAGCACTGCCGAAAACGGAACTTTTCCGGACAGACCTACGACTTCCGACGGAGGCTCTATATGGAAATGGCTTCTGCCGCTGCTTTTGCTTATAGCCGCAGCCTATTTCATCTGGAAACAGTGCGATAAAAAAGAAACAACAACAACGACCACCGTTACCGATTCAGGAAATGTTGTGACGGATACGGTGACCACACGATCGGCTACAGACAACGCCTCAGGAATGGCCGCGACTAAAGTTGATGAAGATATTGACCTGAATGGAACCGCATTAAAAGGATACAGAGGAGGAATGGAAGACCGCATGATCGCCTTTTTAAAGTCTGACGGTTACAAAAATGCAAAGGATGACAATGCCCTAAAGGACACATGGTACAATTTCGACCACGTAAACTTTAAAATGGGAAGCGCAAATGAACTTGAGGCAGGATCAGAAGGCCAGCTGCAAAATCTTGTAGCCATCCTGAAAGCTTACCCTGATGTAAAAGTAAAAATCGGAGGATATACCGACAAAACCGGAGATGAAGCCAAAAATCAAAAATTATCTGCTGAAAGAGCCAGCTTCATAAAATCATGGCTGGAAAAGCAGGGAGTAGGTTCACAAATTACCGGAGCCGATGGATACGGAAGCCAGTTTGCTACCGTAGACGCTTCAGCTTCTGATGCAGAAAGAGCAGTCGACCGTAAAATGGCCGTAAGATTTGCAAAATAGATCTTAAAAAATATCATCATAGATCCCGGAATATTTTCGGGATCTTTGTTTATGATTTTGTAGTATTCATTTATTTAATTACATTTGTTAGTCATTCCTAACATTTATGAATCTGAATTTAAAAAACGCCTGGCGTAAAGATAAAACATCACACTCACTATCTGAAGTTTACTCGTCTGTAAAAGTTCCACAGAATGGAAGTTTCTGGAGGAAATATCTTGCTTTTGCGGGGCCTGGGCTTATGGTAGCCGTAGGATATATGGATCCCGGAAACTGGGCTACGGATATTGCCGGAGGCGCACAATTTGGCTATACGTTACTGTCGGTCATATTGATTTCAAATATTTTTGCAATGGTATTGCAGCATCTTTCTGTAAAACTGGGAGTGGTTGCGGAAAGAGATCTGGCACAGGCATGCAGGGATCATTTTAGTCCGACCACCAATTTTATACTGTGGATATTCTGTGAAATTGCCATCGCAGCCTGCGACCTTGCGGAAGTCATCGGTTCTGCCATTGCTTTAAACCTTCTTTTTCAGATTCCTCTGACCTGGGGAATTGTCATCACCACGATCGACGTACTTTTTATTTTGCTCTTACAGGCCAAAGGTTTCCGGTGGATCGAAAGTATTGTCGGAGGACTGATATTCATTATTCTCGCCTGCTTTATCTATGAACTGGTGATCTCAAAACCCGCTGTTAATGAACTGCTCGGCGGACTGGTGCCTAAAGCTGAGATCGTAAGCAATCCGGCTATGCTGTACATCGCGATAGGAATATTGGGAGCCACGGTCATGCCTCATAATCTATACTTACACAGCAGTATCGTCCAGACCAGGGATTATCCCAGAAATACTGAAGGAAAAAAGGAAGCGATCAGATTTGCAACGCTGGACAGCACCGTTTCTCTGATGCTTGCCTTCTTTATTAATGGAGCTATTCTTATCCTGGCAGCCGCTACTTTCCACGTTTCGGGGAATCATGATGTCGCGGATATTCATGATGCTTATAAAATGCTGACCCCAATTTTGGGCGCTTCTATGGCAAGTATCGTTTTTGCAATCGCTTTATTGGCTTCAGGACAGAATTCGACTTTAACGGGAACTCTGGCCGGACAGATCGTTATGGAAGGCTTTCTAAATATTAAATTAAAACCCTGGCTAAGACGTCTGATTACAAGACTGATCGCTGTAATTCCCGCACTGATCGTAGCCATTTTGTATGGTGAAGAAGGGACTACTGAACTTTTGGTCTTAAGCCAGGTTATATTATCGATGCAGCTGAGTTTCGCGGTTGTTCCTTTGGTCATGTTTACCAGTGACAAGGCTAAAATGGGAGAATTTGTGAATAAACCCTTCTTAAAAGTCTGTGTCTGGGTGATTTCTTTTATTATCATTGTTTTAAATATTTATCTTCTTTACCAGACGTTTTTTGGTCAGGGAATCTAAAACCCGGCACTAAAGATTTCTAATGATGCAGACTACCCTAGCCGCGATAGTAACGGATACCCCACAGCAGGCGTTGGCCCTGAAGGGACGCGGCGGCGCGAGGAGTATGAGTGGATAGCGCGATAAAGCTCCTTAGAAAATTATTGATGAATGATGATTGATGAATGATGTCTTGCGAAACTTCTAACCTCTAACTTCTAACTTCTAACTTCTAACTTCTAAATCTAACCTTTATCTGCCTTATTGTCACCCTTTCCCCTTTGGCAGAATGTTTGTCAATACTAACGCAAATAAATATTGAATTATGGAAAATCAGGATATCAACGAAGAAAGCATCAATAATCAGGAAGAAACGACTATTCAGAATGAAGCTGCATCGGAAGACAATGTGACAGCAAAACCTACTGCTGAGGAACTTTTGGCAGAAGAAAAAGACCGTTACATCAGATTGTACGCAGAATTTGAAAATTATAAAAAGAGAACCTCCAAAGAAAAAATGGAGTTTTTCCAATATGCCAACCAGGATATGATGGTTTCGATGCTGGGTGTTCTGGATGACTTTGAAAGAGCATTAAAGGAAATAGCCAAAAACGGAAATCCTTCCGACCTTCAGGGGGTTGAGCTGATCTACAACAAATTCAAAAGCAAGCTGACGGAAAAGGGACTGAAAGCTATGGAAGTAAATCCCGGCGACAGCTTCAACGTAGATTTCCACGAGGCGATCACACAGATTCCTGCTCCATCGGAAGACCTGAAAGGTAAAATCGTGGATGTCATCGAAACAGGATACACACTGGGAGATAAAGTGATCCGTTTTGCAAAAGTAGTTACAGGAAATTAAAATTTATGAATGATAAATGATGAGTGATAATTGATGTACTCATTTATTTACCCATTTTAAATATCTATTATCATTTATCAATAATCAATTATAGAAGAGACATGTCAAAAAGAGATTATTACGAGGTTCTTGAGATCAGCAAATCTGCATCAGCCGACGAGATAAAGAAAGCCTACCGGAAAATGGCGATCAAGTATCACCCTGATAAAAATCCGGGAGATAAGGAAGCCGAAGAAAAATTCAAGGAAGCAGCAGAAGCCTATGAAGTGCTGAGTGACGAACAGAAACGTGCAAGATACGATCAGTTTGGTCATGCCGGCGTGGGCGGAAACGGAGGCTACGGCGGCGGCTTTGGCGGCGGCATGAATATGGAGGACATTTTCAGCCAGTTCGGTGATATTTTCGGGGGTGGCTTCGGAGGATTCGGAGGTGGCGGCGGTGGCCGTCAGCAGGTGAAAGGTTCAAATTTAAGAATCAGGATCAAGCTGAACCTTGATGAGATGGTCAACGGAACGCAGAAGACCATTAAAGTCAAAAAAATGAAGACGGCAGCCGGAGCTACTTCAAAAGTCTGCCCTACCTGTGGCGGCTCGGGAGTTCAGCTGAAGGTGATGAACACCATGTTCGGACAAATGCAGACGCAGACGACCTGCGGAACCTGCCAGGGAATCGGTAAAGTAGCCGATAAGATTCCGGCGGGTGCCAATGCACAGGGCCTTATCAAAGATGAAGAGGAAGTAACCATCAATATTCCTGCGGGAGCCAGAGACGGCATCCAGCTTAATGTAAGAGGAAAAGGGAATGACGCTCCTTTCGGAGGAATTCCGGGAGATCTTTTGGTGATCATCGAAGAGGAAGTGGATAAAACCATTAAAAGAGAAGGAGATAATCTTCACCAGGAATTATATATCTCATTTGCCGAAGCCGCATTGGGAACGAAAAAAGAAGTTCCTACCGTTGGCGGAAAAGTGAAGATCACGGTAGATGCCGGAACCCAATCGGGAAAAATCCTCAGACTTGCAGGTAAAGGACTTCCAAGTATCGACAGCTACGGAACAGGAGATATGTTTATCCACATCAATGTATGGACGCCTCAGAAGCTTACGAAAGATCAGAAAGATTTCTTTGAGAAGCAGATGAGCAGCGGCGAAATGGTCGCTGAACCCTCCGGAAAGGAAAAAACTTTTTTTGATAAAGTGAAAGACTTATTCAATTAAAATATACATCAAGGATTCTCTCGGGAATCCTTTTTTTATTGCTGATGATCTGTTGGCAGTCCGGATAATTTACGGTCTGTGCCCGATCATGCTGCGTATTTTATTCCTGAAGTAAACTTTTAGGTTTTAGCATATTTCTTTATATTTACTTTTAATTTCAAAATCAACATTAAAAAAAGACAAATGGAACAGAAAATACATCAGGGCAGGAACATCAAACGCTTCAGAGAAATGCTCGGCATCAAACAGGAGGCCCTCGCCTTCGATCTTGGCGAAGACTGGAACCAGAAGAAAATATCTTTGCTTGAACAGAAAGACGTGGTAGAAGAAACCCTGTTGAAGAAAATTTCCGACGTGCTGAAAATCCCTGTCGAAGCATTTCAGAATTTTGATGAGCAGCAGGCCATTAATATCATCTCTAATACTTTTCACGATTTTAATGATCATGCGATTGCTACGGCCAATCATTGTTCGTTCAACCCGATTGATAAAGTCGTTGAGCTGTATGATGAAAAAATTGCATTATACGAAAGAATGCTGAAGGAGAAAGATGAGATGATGACAAAGATGGAAGAGCTTTTAAAGAAAAACTAAAGGGTAATTTATTTCATTTCATCATATTTTATTATATTTGTCTCAATAATTATAGTTTATTATATCAAAAATGATACAAGAAATTTTAAATTATAAGAAAGTGATGGGCGAAATCGAAGGACTATTAAATCATGGCCCCTACAAAAAAAGCCATATTATTTCAAAGATAGGACTTGCACCAGCTACCTTTTACCGGAAATTAAGTTCTCAGTCATTTACGCCAGATGAAATGTTGGCCTTGGCAAAAATATTGTCACCGCGTGAAGCATTGTTATTAGAAATAGAGCAATCCGAGAAAGATATTGAGAATGGCAACTATAGAGAACATTCGGTGGTTAGTGAAGAATTACGTAAGAAGTTTTTGTAGCCTATCCGGATCCTGAAAGTTGTTCCAAAAGGATACAAGATATATTCTTTCAGAAGTAATACGGTAATAAAGATATATTTGTGGTACGACTAAATATTTTCTATAGTTATAATTTTCTTCCGAAACACTACCTATTAATGAATTAAGCGATATATTCATAACTGCTTCATCAACCTTATCCATAAAGTTGCGAATTTCTCTTGTTGACCAATACTCCGAAAGATATTGCAGGTTATTTTCATATGATTTTTCTGCAGTTTCTGTCCAAACAACGGTATACATTTCTTACAATATTTTTCCAAAAATATGAAAAAGATTATATAATTTTTTGATAGGCTCACCAGAGTCGGAAAAGCTTAGATATTGCTTAAAGCTTATGGATAAACTTAATACCATCTGTCCTCGTTTTATATTTGAAAATTTTAATACAAATTTTAAAGTTTAAAAAAATACTGAGTCCTGCCGTTTTAAATGGCGGGACTCATTATCTAATATTATTTCTCTTCTGCTTATTTTTTTACAGCCAGTGAATAAATTCCTTTTCCTGCTGTGAAAAGCGCTACGGCGAGAAGTCCGCCCGCTATTCCGAATACGGCCTCCTTCAGTATACTCGGCCATGAAGGAAAAAGATGGTGGAAATAATCGATCCTGTGGGCAAAAATTCCTCCGGCGACCAGAATCAAAGCGATAGTACCGATAACCCCGAGTGCTTTAATAACAATAGGTAACGCTTTTACCAGCAAATGTCCCAATTGTCCAAAGAACCCTTTATCATTGCTTTTTTTGATCAGCTTAAAACCTGCATCATCCATTCTGACTATCAGCGCAACAATTCCGTAGACACCTACTGTGGCAATAAATGCCACCAAACTCGTTACAAGAATCTGTGTGATAAAAGGATGACTTTCTTCCAGCACCGTTCCCAAAGCGATGATGACAATCTCGATTGATAAGATAAAATCGGTGGTAATGGCTGATTTCACTTTAGCCTTTTCTATTTCTTCAGGACTCTGCCCTTTTGTATCTTCGACTTCTTCTTCAACTTCATGGCCTTTTTTGTTGCGGTGAAAAAGATATTCAATAATCTTTTCCATCCCTTCAAATGCCAGGTACAAACCACCCAGGATCAGGACGTAATTGATCGCCGGAGCATACGCCCAATTGAGCAGAAACACAATAGGCAGGATAATCAGTTTATTGATGAAAGAACCTTTGGTGATGGCCCAGAGTACCGGCAGCTCACGCGAGGCAAGAAATCCGGTTGCCTTTTCGGCATTCACCGCCAGATCATCACCCAGAATCCCTGCTGTTTTTCGAGTCGCAATTTTACTCGTTACCGCCACATCGTCCATCAGTGCTGCGATGTCATCCAAAATAGCAAAAAAACCAGATGCCATAGATTTTAATATTTTTTTAATAATTGTTAAACAAAAATAATTATTTAATTTGATTCATCCGATGATTTCACCGAGGTTTTGGAAGAATTAACATGAAACATCCGGCTAAAAAAAAGGCAAGCTTTAACACATCAGGCACATTAGATTTTTCAGTTAACATAGTAAGCATATTTTTAGAGCACATCAGATTAAAAATAAAAGATTTTTAAAAGTAGTTCTACTCATTAAACAATAGCAACTTAACTTTCATACAAAAACAATTATCTGTCAGTTTAAAAACACGAAGCACCACTTTGTAGCTTTAATTGTGAACCGTAGAAGATTTAAATTCCAGGCTAAAAGACTCAAATTCAAGGCTGAAAGACTGGATGTTGAGTATAACGGAGTCAAAAATCAGTCTTTTACACTCTACGATGAATCTAAAAGACTCAAATTACAGGCTAAAAGGCTCATCAACCAGGCTAAAAGGTTCAAAAACCACCCTTTTACCTTCAATGATCAGCCTGAAAGGTTGAAATTTCAGGCAAAAAGGCTTATCGGCGAACCTGAAAGACTCAAATTACAGGTTAAAAGGCTCATCAACCAGCCTAAAAGGTTCAAAAACCACCCTTTTACCTTCAACGATCAGCCTGAAAGGTTGAAATTTAAGGCAAAAAGGCTTATCGGCGAACCTGAAAGACTGAAATACATTTATTATTTATACAATGGTAAAGATTCTGTTAAAGTTTTTGGATGGCTTTCGTTTAATTTAAATATCCGTAAATTTATTTCATGAAAAAGCTGGTTCTTAAGTATCATTTTTTCGTTCTGGGACTGATCAGCTTTGTGTTGAATTCCTGCAATACAAAATTCAGGGTCTGGGTAGGGACGAACAACGAGCAGAAAATTTACAACCTCAAATACGGCGAAGATAAAAGACAGAAAATGGATGTTTTTCTTCCGTCGGATTACCCGGCAGATTCGCCCGTTGTACTGCTGGTTCATGGCGGGGCCTGGAAGTACGGGCGTAAAGAGCACATGATCCAGCTCCAGAAAATGCTGTTTAAAAATAATATCCCAAGCATTAACATGAACTACCGCCTGGTTTCCAAATCGAAGAAGATCACCTACCGCGAACAGCTTGAGGATATCGCATCCGTCATCAAAAAATTCAATGAACTGGCTGGAAAAGCAGAACTTGAGCCTGACCACTACATTCTTCTGGGTGAAAGTGCCGTCGGGCATCTCGCTTTGCTGTACGGATACCAGCATCCCGCGCAGGTCAGAAATATAATCAGACTGAGTGAACCCACTGATT
>JBMDXW010000076.1:0-4594 GCA_048594965.1 Chryseobacterium sp. | reverse complement strand
GCTTTGTTTGCATATTCCGTATCTTCTGCATGAAGGTGCAGGATATTTGCAGACAGTTTGAATCTTACCTGGTTGGTAGATTTGTTGGACATGATGGAAGCTCTTTTGATGGCTCCTAAAAGAAGATTCCTGTTGATTGTCAGTACATTCGGATTTTCTTTTGGGATTACCGCCGTATAATTAGGATATTTTCCGTCAATCAGTCGACAGATCCAGGTATGTTTTCCAAAAGTAAATCTTGCCATATTCTCATTGAAGTCGATGGTTACGTCGTCATTGGAGCTTGCAAGGATATTTTTGAAAATATTCAGTGGTTTTTTCGGCATGATGAATTCCATCGGTTCGGCATTCATCAGGTCATTTCTTTTATACACAACGAGTCTGTGAGAATCGGTGGAAACGAAATTGGTTTCATTTTCTCCAAACTGGAACAAAACCCCGGTCATTACAGGACGAAGTGAGTCGTTACTTGTTGCAAAAAGCGTGTTGGTAAGAGCTTCAGACAAAACTCCGGCAGACATGGTGACACTTTGTGAAGCATCAAACTCCGGAAGCTCGGGATAATCATCGGCATTATCAAGCGCTACGGCAAAGTTATCTTTTTCATCTAAAATCTCAAGCTGACTTCCTGTTCCTTCTGCATTATCTTTCACCACCAATGTTAATGGCTGTTCTCCATACGTCTTGATAAAATCCTGGAAAATCTTGGCAGGAACGGCAAATTTACCGGCATCATCAGACTTCACTTCAAGAGAAGTAACAAGAGTTGTCTCACCATCGGATGCTGTAATGGTAACCTGAGTTCCGTCTAATTCAAAAAGATAGTTTTCTAAAATCGGTCTCGACTGAGAGCTTGATATCACGCCACTTACAGTTTGCAAAGCCTTCTGCAGTTCACCACTTGAAATAATAAATTTCATAGATTTAAAAATAAATTTTTACAAATATAATAAATAGAAAACAGATGGAAAAGAATAATCCTGAGAGTTACTAACAACCATCAAAAGATTTCAGCCCTGTTTTTCCTTCATTTTTGAGATAAAAAGCTGCCTAAATGACAACGACTAAAGATAAGGATTTTCTTTGAGCAAATCCCTATATTTGTAAATATCTTTTCTGTATGCGAAAACCGCCTGTTCACAGAAGTTTTTTCAATGCTTTCCACGGTATTTTCCTGATGATGAAATGGGAAAGGAATTTTCAGATCGAGATGGCAGCATTCGTGATCAATGTTTTTCTTATTTTCTACCTGCAGCTGAAAACGGGGGATGCCGTTCTCATTTTAACCGTTTCTTTCGGGGTTTTGGCCGCAGAAATATTTAACACCGCGATTGAGAAAATCTGTGATCTCATTCATCCCGAATTTGACGAGAGAATTCGTTTTATCAAAGATGTTTCAGCGGGTGCAGTTCTGTTAATGGCAATTGTTTCGGTCGCAGTGGGTGTTTTCGTTTATTGGAAATATATTTTTTAAACCTAAATAAAAGTCAGTTTAAAACCAAGTTGATGCTTTTGTGTGATTCTATAATTTCAACTAAAATTTCAAATAACGTTTGTCCGTTTCCTTCAATCAGTTCATCAAGTTTTTGCTGCATCAATACTACGTTGAACGGTTTTCCCTGCCTGATTTTAGTTTCATAAAATTCTATGGTTGCTTCCATTCCCAGATCTTTCTTTGATTTCTGAGCATTCTTCCAAATAATCTTCCCTTGAAATCCATATAAAACATCATCAAAACCATCCAGTGTTCCGACTTTCCAGTCTTCATCTTTCATGAACATCTGTGAGATTTCGTTATAAAAACCTGCCAGATCAGAAAAATGACGGCCGTTGATGACCGTCACACTTTGTTGATTATTTTCTTTTTCCATTTTATTTTTGAAAACGGTAAAACTTTTCATTGCTGATGAATCAGCCAAGCCGTTTCACAATAAAGTTATTAAAAATAATTCACTTATTTACGCATTGGTACATACATCAGATTACCAGTGTAGATCGTATCACCGTTTTCAATTTTAAAGCTTGTTCTATTTTTCTCAAAAAGTATCTTAGAATATTGTGATCTCTGGTTTCCATAGGGCTTTTCTATACTTTTAGGATTGGCTTTAAACACAAATCCTGTCACACTGTCAATATTCATATGCGTATTGGCCGTTAATTTCTGATTCATCTCATTAATAATCTGGAAATCAACCTCTGCATTGGGGTCCGGTCGCAGTACTGGAATCGTATCTTTCACCGGTTCTTCTACTGCTGCTTCAGGTTGTGGTGTACTGTTGAATTCCTGCACCATATTGTTGTCCAGAACATTTTTTCCCTCCGTCTCCAGGTAAAACCAGACGAAGCCTGAGATGGCCGCCGCCAGCAATACGGAGAGAACTACGGTTGCTATCCTGTAGATATTTGAACCATCCGTCCTTTCTTCTCTTTCCCTGGAATGGTTATAAAAATGATTTCCGGACTGTTGAAATGGTTCGGACTTGTGAGCCGGCCTCGTTTCGGAAATTATTCCCAAGTCGGGTATTTTTAAATCTCTGATATTTTCAGTGAAGATGTTTTTGTTTTCCTTGTATGATTGTCTGATGCCGTTTAAGGCTGAAGCATCGGCTGTCTTTAATCGGGTTAAAAGTTCATCGATTTTCCTGGAAAATGCCTGGTAAACATCATTAATCCTGTCCAGATTTTTTTCGGACTCCGCTATTTTCCCGGCGTTTGCAGCATGCAGCGCTTTATTTTTCTCAATTTTAGATTTACAATCTTCATAAGTCTGCCTTTTAGCATCTTCCAGCCTTGATTTTTCCCTTTCAAAATCGGCAATGATTTCCTGAATTTTCCGTTTTCTCTCTTCAGCCAGTTTCTGAATCTCATTTTCAAACCCGTCTTTCTGTACAAATTGGAAAATACTTTTCTGGTGAACGAATTTTACGATATCCTGGCTTGCCGTGAAATAAATCGTATCGTAAACGTTCAGCAAATCGAGGGCTTTTTTGAACATGGCCTGCAATACGGACGGATTGGTTTCGCTGTAGACCATTAACTGTTTGCCGGTCATTTCGGCTGAATCCAATGCATCTGTTTTCTTCAGGTTAAATTTAATTTTATCAAAGTCGGCGAGTTTACTCACGGAAAAAAGATCCGAATGATTTACAGACATTGTATCTTGCTCCACGTTTTTGCTAACCAGATTGCTGTGAAATTCATTCAGGCAGCGTATGGTAATATTCTCTTCTGCAATTTCATCAATAAAAAGGATGGCCGATCCGATAAAAGACCCTTCCCTGGCTGAAGTAGGTTCTTTTGCATAAGTATACACAGCGTAAGAGACCATGAAAGTCCCGTCTTTATACTCTTTCCGGATAGAATATAATGTACTTTCCGGATAGACGAGGATGGGACCTCTGATGTCAAATGTTTTCACAGAAACCGGATTTCCTGCAAAAAAAGTCTGGGTAAATCCATTGGGATTTCCGAACGTTCCGAAGGCGATTAGATTAACATTGCTCATCAATTGGTAAAACTAAATTTTATACGTTCCCAGAAAGTTCCTTCATAAGACAGCGGATAGCCCGTTATGCTTTCGTAGAGCCACTCCGACAGTCTCTGGGCTCTGTCAAGATTCAGGAGGGTTACCCGGTTGGTATCTTCATTCAGCTCGCCTACGGTATAAAAAGTTTTGGCCAGGCTGTACGTATCCATTGCTGTAGAAGTCATCGGAAGCCTTTCCCTGATGAAGTCATCCAGCTGTGCCGAATCCTCTACTTCGGCTCTTCCGGATTTATCCCATTTTGAAATCACGAGAATAATATTGACGGATCTTAATCTCTTCTCGTATTTTTCAAGTTTGTTTAAAAAAGTATTGATCAGAATATCATCTTTATGGGCACTTTCATAGCTGGTCACTATAATAAAAGTAAGCGGCAGATTGGCTGAAAGATAGGTTTCTATACTGCTGTGATAATTTCCTCCCCGCCTGATTTCATTATGATTCTCGCCCGAAGTTTCTAAAAACGTAAGATTAATGGGGTTTACTTTTTTTGATTTATTGTTGGGCTCAAAAACAAGATCCAGCCTTGTCACCTGATCCTTGACGGTTCCCGCCGGTAAAATACCTTTGCTGATATTATCGAAAAAATCATATAGTAAACTTTCTGCCTCCGCCGTATTGGGTGTACCGATTTTCGGTCTTATAACGCCTGCTGTTGACCGCAGATAGTAAAGCATGGTTGCCAGGATCACCGACTTCCCTGAAGATGCCGTTCCGAAAAAAAACACAAAATTGCTGTCTTTGTTTTTAATTTCCGAAACATTTCCTTTAGCTATAGGTACAAAATTATCATCCACTGCCTCTTTTCTATCGTCTAATGAGAGAGGCTTTAACGCATCGTCGTCGTCCAGAGTCAGCGGTTTAAGCTCTTCACTGCCTTTATTGAAAGACAATGGCTTCAAAGGTTCATTATTCCAATCCATATTACGGGTATATTAGATTATTGTTTTTCCGCTGCGCTTGCTGTTAAAAATACTTTCATTGCTCCGGCCTGCATTTCGGTTGTTCTCGGTAGGCATCAGAAGGATGATGAGCATAATCCCGAAATCC
>JBMDXW010000075.1:0-4063 GCA_048594965.1 Chryseobacterium sp. | reverse complement strand
TTGCGGTAGAAACCATTCCTGCCTGGTTTGTGGCAGGCATCCGTCAGTTTTTAGCATCTGTCATTATGCTTATGATCCTTTTATACAGAGGCCAGTTTCAGTGGATCGGCTGGAAGAACCTCGGCTATCAACTTGTTTTTTCATCTTTAATGCTGATTATTGCTAACGGACTGACAACGGTAGCCGAAGAAACACTCACCAGCAGCCTGACTTCCCTCATCAGTGCGACCTCGCCCATTATTGTATTCCTCGGAAGTGTCGCTCTTGGCCTGCAGAAATTTACGATCAGGGCACTTGTAGGCGTCCTGATGTGTTTCGGGGGAATTACCTTTATTTTCTGGGATGGCATCCACGACCTGGCCAACCCTGAGTACAGATTCGGGATATTCCTGCTGTTCTGTGGGATTTTGGGATGGGCTTCCGGGACGATTTTCACCAAAAAAATGAACATCCAAAGCCGCAACATCTCCCTGAATCTTTTTTACCAGTTTGCCTTTGCCGGCATAATCCAGATCATTTTCGCTCTTCTGTTTACCGACAATTATAATTTTGAAAACTGGTCTGTAAAAAGTGTTTCGGCGATGCTGTATTTATCTTTATTCGGATCTGTCGCTGCATTTTTTGCGTATCATTACGCTTTAACAAAAGTTTCTCCCGTACAGGTTTCCATCCTTGCTTACGTCAATACCATTATTTCCATATTCTTAAGCTGGCTAATTCTTGATGAAAAGATTTCAGCCAAATTTATTATTGCCGCTCTTCTTATTATCCTCGGCGTTTTTGTCATCAACTATAACCGTGAAATGTTCAAAAAGCAAAGAATTGAATAACCTTATTTTAACCTGAGTTCGGGATAAGTTTATATAAAACGTAAAGTTAAACAAAGGTATTAATCAGATGTTTTTTAAAAATTTAAACTATACAAAGGCGTGAAGCTTATCGGGAGGCTGTCCTAAAACTTTAGGCAGCCTCTTTTTTGCTACCGAAAATGGACAGAATCTTTTATGCTCCAGCGGAGCAATATCTGTGTAGCAGAAGAAGTAATAGCGTCATCGCAAGCACGCCAGCGGTGTGCTATTATAAGATTGAACTCCTATGGAGTTCTGACACAAGATGCTGATATTGATCTACACAGATATTGCTCCGAAGGAGCAAATCCTACGCTATGCTATAAAATCATTACTTAAAAAGACTAACTGTGAGATAAAGCGGTGGCTATTATAAAAAGACTATCCAAACTTTCAAGACAACCTCTTGATAAACGAAGTGACATTGTTTAACTTAAAAACATCTGAAAAATTAAATATTTCTTTGTCTCTATATGCGATAAATATTTTTATTTTGAAGATCAATTATTTAAAATATCTCCTATCCCTATCCCGGGTTAATCGATAACCATCTTACATACGAATGTATTTAACCCATAAAAACCGGTAAAAGAATACATCAAATTGTTCAGGGCGTTTGAAGACTGTTTCAACTGCTTAGAAACAACCTTCAGGCATTCAGTAGAGACCATCAACCGCTTTGTAAGGGCATTCAAGCGTTTTGTAAGGACGATCAACTGTTCCGAAGACCCCTTCAGGCAGTCAGAAGAACGGATCAAGCAGTCAGAAGAAGCAATCAAGCAGTCCGAAGAGGCAATCAAGTACAATTTATTGCTTTATAACACTTTACAGTCTTTTCTATGAAAATGAATTTTTCCGATAATCCGTAGACATCAGGCTTTAACTGCATTCTGAGACAAAAAAAACACTATCAGGATGAAAAAAGGCCAGGTAATAGCTGGCTCTACTCAGAAAGATGCTGTATTGGAAAAAAATCAGATGAATTGATTTTAACTTGCAGAGAGAAGGACTATCTCGCAAGGTTAAAATTTCATAATTCACCAATTTTTCATTATATTGTTTAACCCAAAATTACAATATGCTTAAAAATTCACTATTTATCATCATCTGCATTTCCTTTTTTTTCGTTGCCTGCGATGACAACAAAAAGGAGAAAGACCTTCTGGTGAGAGAAAGACAGCTGCTTGAAAAAGAAAAATTATTTGCACAGAAAGAATCTGAGTACCAGGCTCTCGTCAGAATGAGAGACAGTATTTTTTCTAAAAAGGACTCTGTAAAAATCGTTGTCTGGCCTGCCGATGTCGCAGGCTCGTGGACAGGCAAAGTGATCTGTACGGAATCGAACTGTAATGATTATGTGGTGGGCGACCAGCGTACCGACACCTGGGAATTCGACAGTGATTCCACGCAGCTTTCAACCAAAATTATCAACAATAACAATCTCGTAAGGATTTATTCCGGGAAATTTGAAAATAACGAAGTGAGACTGAACTATAAAACAGATTCCACCTCAAAAAAACAGGTGGAAATGAATGTTCTGCTGAACGAGATTTCTCCTAATAAAATCAGAGGCACAAGAACGATTGCCGTAGACAAATGCCTGGCAAAATTCTCCGTAGAACTTGTACGTTCAACCAAATAAAACACTTATGAGCTTATTGAGTATACACAACCTGAGCTTTCCCATCGAGGATCCGGTTCTGAAGTTTCTGCTGGTACTGATCATTATTCTTGCAGCACCGCTTTTATTAAACAAAATAAAAGTTCCGCACTTGCTGGGGCTTATTATTGCAGGAGCTGTTATCGGTCCTAACGGCTTCAATGTTTTAGCCAGAGACAGCAGCATTGTGGTTACAGGAACTACAGGACTTCTTTACATCATGTTCCTGGCCGGCCTGGAAATCGATATGGGCGATTTTAAAAAGAACAAATGGAAAAGCCTTACATTCGGGATTTATACCTTCACGGTTCCTTTTGTTTTAGGTTACCTGGGTGCATTTTACATTCTGGGATTCTCGGTTCTCACGTCTGTTCTTTTTGCCAGCTTATTTTCTTCACACACCCTCATTGCCTACCCTTTGGTAAGCAAACTCGGGATCGCAAAAAATCCGGCGGTGAATATTACGGTGGGCGGAACCATGATTACCGATGTCCTGGCGTTATTGGTTCTTGCCGTTATTGTCGGCATGTCACAGGGAGATGTCGGGACAGAATTCTGGATAAAGCTTTCGGTTTCATTTGTCGTTTTCGGGCTAATTGTTTTAGTAATCTTCCCGATGATCGGCCGTTGGTTTTTCAAAAAAGTAGATGATAAAATTTCGCAGTATATATTTGTGCTGGTCATGATTTATCTGGCCGCATTGCTGGCCGAACTTGCCGGGGTGGAGGCAATCATCGGTGCCTTCTTTGCAGGATTAGCCCTCAACAGGCTGATACCTCACACTTCTTCCCTGATGAACCGCGTGGAGTTTGTGGGAAATGCTATCTTCATTCCTTTCTTCCTGATCAGTGTGGGCATGCTGATTGATTTTAAGGTTTTCTTTAAAAGCTGGGAAACGCTGGAAGTGGCAGGGATCATGCTCGCCGCCTCCATTGGCGGAAAATACCTTTCGGCAGTGGCTACCCAAAAAACGTTCAGGTTATCGAAGGAAGAAGGAAGACTGATCTTCGGGTTGAGCTCTGCTTCGGCAGCCGCAACGCTGGCTTCAGTCATGGTGGGCTACAACATTATTCTTTCCGAAACGGAAACAGGAGAACCCATCCGTTTATTAAACGAACATGTGCTCAACGGCAGTATTCTTCTCATTCTTATCTCCTGTACCATCTCATCTTTTATTTCCATGTCGAGCGCGCAGAATATTGCCGAGCAGGATAATGAAGACACCGTTTCCGGAAACAGCCATGAAGAAGAAAATATCCTTTTAGCTTTAAATTATGAAGCAACCGTTGAACGCATGGTGAACCTGGGAATTCTGATCAAGGCACATTCCAATACGGAAGATTTGTTTGCATTAAATGTCATTAATGAAGATAAAAATGAGTCGTCAGTAAAAAATGCTGAGAAACTTCTTCACCAAGCAACCGATACCGCCGCCGCGGCAGACGTGAAAATGCAGTCATTAAAAAGATATGATAATGATGTGGTCAATGGAATTAATAACGTTATTAAAGAGCAGAATATTACCGACCTCATCATCGGGCTTGAAGACGATAAA
>JBMDXW010000074.1:0-2153 GCA_048594965.1 Chryseobacterium sp. | reverse complement strand
CGTATTGAATAACATTCCAAAAAACACCTATAAATCCATATCTTTTTCTGTAGGTGTAGACGAAAAACGGAACAACAATCTCAGCGATGCCATTGGTGAACTATCAACCATGAAAGGTATGACCAACGTATCCTGGATGTGGCATACGAGTTATATATTCAGTAGTATCAAAGGGATGGTAGTAGATAAAACATCAAAAGTACTCAAAATAGAGACCGGACTGAACGAAAACTACCGGACAATTACTGTGAAAAAAGATATCAACCTTACACAAGAGGACAAAGAAATAATAAAATTTGAGGGAGATGTAGTGACTATCCTTCAGGCAGTAGATAGCTGGAATAATCCTGCTGTGGCAGCATCAACTCCAAAGCTGATGGAAATAGTAGCAGACGCCTTCAAAAACAACTTCTTTAAATTGAAATAAAATGACTTTTACAATCAAACAGTTATTCGCTGTAACCCTTACAGGCTCTGCCCTATTTGTAGGCTGCTCAAAAGACGAAAAAACGACCGTAGTCCCCCATGAACGTGAGCCAATCTGTATACTTCAAGACTACTCGTCCAAATGGTTTATGGGTGATCGTGAAGGAAAACTGATAACAACCAAATTTAAGAACGATGCCGATAACAGGATAATCATTGGTTCAGTCGACAGCAATCCTATGTCATTCGAATACTATAATGATAAAATTATTATAAAATATTTTGTTTTTGAGGAGCCTTATGTATCTATCGATGAGTACAAACTTAATAATAAGGGTCATGCGATAAGCATGACCAGAAAAATGCACTCTTATAAGGATACTGAATTAAAAACCTATATGGAACTGACTTTTGACTATGATCAGAATGATCAACTCAAAGCAATCAAAGAAGGCGACAAGCAGGTGCTGCTCACATACCAAAATGGAAACTTGGTCAATGTGACTGACGGAATAGCCGGAGGAAGCTTTTCATTGACGTACAATACAGATAAGCCATACAAAGCTACGCCCCTATTTACCTTATCACCGTTTTATCACATTCAAACATTAATCAATCGAATACCTCAACCAGTCAACCAGACTTTACCATGGGGAATTCTATACGCTGGTGGATACCTTGGTAAACAGGTGAAAAATCAAATCACCAGTATTGGATCTTATCATTTTGAGTACACAACTGATCAGGACGATAAAATTTTGCATCTAAAGGAAATCAATACACAGGAAAGCATTGATTCAACCGTTTACAATTTCAATTACCTGTGCAAATAAACATTAAAGAGTAAGTTTTTTCATAGTTTGTTAATAGCAGTCCCATTACAGAAATGTAACTGGGACTTTTTGTTACGCAAGTACTTTTATAAAGCTTGAATACCAAAACTATAGGCACGAAAACCAAAGCATAAAGGCGATAACGACTTGGTACTTTTGCACAAACTATTTTTAATGTTAAATTATTCGTTCGCCAGCGATTATGGAAATCAGGACGCCAACATTTCCTTGAATAGCAATCAGCTGCTGGTGAGCGACGCTGCCGGCGACAAGGACAAGAAAAAAGAATTTATCTACACACTGAGAACGAATGCACGAAAGAATGGTTATCTAGTGGCAACACGTGACATGAAGCTCACAATTTTACCTGATCCTTCCTTCTTCTATGGAATTTATTATGAACAATATGATCTAAAAGTAATCTACAATAGATTTGTAATAGCATTAGGAAATGCTTTTACCTCCGATGCTCCAATATTCAATCCAGAAAAGTACCGGGGAACATTCAAAATCAAACAAATTTTAAAAGATAATGCCTCTTTTACAGATAAAGATGCGCTTTTCTCCATCAATACCCAGACGGGAGTAATATCACTCAAGAAAAACGGTAGCCTTGATGCAGGAGAATACAAATTAAAAATTGAAACGACGGCTAATAATGGTCTAACTGCAATTACGGATTTCACCCTGGTGATGTCGCCACAATAGCAAAAAAAAATTGATTCGATCAGTAGGCGAATGAGCTAAATTCTGGCCTACTGTCGAATCGAGGTTACGTAAATCTTAATATAATCCTTTGATGAACTGATAGTTTTTCTCTAGTTCTTCACCTTTGGATCTGAGGGAATTATCTTTTATCATGTAGAGGTATAGGCTCGAAATATGGATACCCTG
>JBMDXW010000073.1:0-8006 GCA_048594965.1 Chryseobacterium sp. | reverse complement strand
GGATTTCAGATCATGGGCACGCAGTTTCAAGGCAGAAAAATCTTCGTCGTTATAAGCTTTCAGAAGTTCATCCAGGTGTTGGGGAATTTTTTCTGTGAATTGTTTTGTCACCAGATGCTCAAAATTTTGGTCACCACCGCTTACCGATTTCATATAAGTAAGGTCAATATAGT
The DNA here is from genome assembly GCA_048594965.1 of Chryseobacterium sp. GTDB lineage: Bacteria > Bacteroidota > Bacteroidia > Flavobacteriales > Weeksellaceae > Chryseobacterium. Next base: position 7,833 of record JBMDXW010000073.1, on the reverse strand, counting down.
CGTACCCGGGAATATTGGTTGGTGTCTGTTCTTTTTTAAAACCTGTTTTTTCCAGCCCGAAACCTGAAATGATCGTGAAGAGTTCTTCTTCGTTTATAGGTTTTGAAATATATTCGTTCATGCCGCGGCTGAGGCATTTTTCCCTTTCTCCGGCCATTGCGTGGGCGGTCATCGCAATGATCGGGATATTTAATCCTAATTCTTCACGTATTTTCCGGGTCGCGGAATAACCATCCATTTGAGGCATCTGAATATCCATAAGGACAAGATCACAAGGTGTATTTCTCAGATAATCCACCGCTTCGAGACCATTGGAGACGATATCGAAATCAATATTCCACTGGCTGAGGAGATGATTCATCAGGCTTTGATTGATGGCATTGTCATCCACCACCAATACTTTTAAAGGAATATTGGATCGGTCCTTAAAGTAATCGGTATTCACGGGAGCCGTGATACTGAGCTGCTCATCAGCAATGGTATAAGGAATATAAAAATGAAAGGTTGTCCCTTTTCCCCGTTCACTGGACACTTCAATGTTTCCACCCTGTAAAAGGATCAGCTGCTTCACGATAGAAAGTCCGAGGCCCGTGCCGCCGTAGTTTCGCGTGATGGAATCTTCTCCCTGATTAAACCGTTCAAAAATCTCTTCAAGCTTCTCTCTTTCAATCCCTATTCCGGTGTCTGAAACTTTAAAACCGAGGGTAATATGCTTTCCTGAACGTTCTTTGGAATAAACTTCAATGTTGATGGTTCCCTGTTGGGTAAACTTCACGGCATTGCCGATAAGGTTGACCATAATCTGCGTAAGTCTCGTCGCATCCCCAATAAGCGTATCCGGAACCGAAGGGTCTACACTTCCGGAAATGGTAAGTTTTTTCTCTTTTACCCTTTCAACGAAAAGCGTTTTCACAGAATCTACCAGTCCGTTGATGCTGAAAATCCCTGAAGTGATCCTCATCATTCCCGCTTCAATTTTAGAAAGGTCAAGGATATCATTAATAATGGCCATTAAATTTTCCCCGGACTGCTGGATGGAAGAGACAAACTGTGCTGAAGTTTCATCCAAAGGTCTTTTCTGGAGTAAATTGGTAAATCCTAAAATACCGCTCAGCGGGGTACGGATCTCGTGGCTCATGTTGGCAAGGAAATTCTCTTTGGTCTGGGCGGCCACGGAGGCCTTTCTTTCTGCGATGTCCAGCTCCTCGATCAGCAGCGACTGCCGACGGAACTGTCTCAGGATATGGAACCCTACAACACCACCGCTCAGTACCAGCAATACCAAAAGTGAAATATCATAAAGACGTGCTTTCCGTCCCATTTCCTCGCTTTTCCTGCTGAGCTGTATCATGTGCTGCTTGCGGCTTTCGTAGATCTTTGCGGTAATCGCTGTAATTTCGTTAGATATATTTCTCGCCCGGGGATTGGCAATGGAGGTGTTGTCATCCATATTCCCTAAGGTAAGGTAGCGATGGAGCAGCTTTTCTTTGGTATTCTTTTTTTCCATGGCGAGAACGCTGAGCCTGTGGATCAGCCGTTCTTCTTCCGTGTCTGTATTGTCTTTCGAAAGGGAGTCCAGGAAGTTTTCAATCTGGTTGATCTTCTCGTCGATCCCATCCAGATGCGTGGTGTCATTGGTCGCAATAGACGCCCTGATCCGGCTTTCAACTCCCAGGATATCACGGTCGATCTCCCTGAGGTGATTGCTGGAACGCAGCTCATTCAGCAACAAATTATTGTTTTGGATAAGAGCTTTGGTATTGCGTGCCGAATTGATCTGGACCGCGATCAGAAGCATACTTCCTATCACAAAACTGAATATGATGAAAGTCCGGAACTTTTTGTTGCCCATTACGGAAGTTACCTTTATCATAAATAAATTAAAATAATGACTTGTTAAAAAAACAATCTCATACCGGTCAGAAAATATTCATTCTGGTGTTGAGCACTTTTCGGTAGGCATCAGCTACAGGAATGAATTTTCCATTGATCATAATGCCGCCGTCCTGGAGTGTATCGATCTTTCCGACCGCGATGATGTAGGATCGGTGTACGCGGATGAAGATATCTTTCGGCAGGCGCTCTTCAGCCGCTTTCATGGTGCCGTGGATTACGTAGGTCTTTTCACGGGTAAAAAACTTTACGTAATCGCCCATCGCTTCCGCATAGAAAATATCGTCGAGCTTCAGGCGCCGGGTAATGTTGGAATCCCTTACAAACAGGAATTCATCTTTACTGACCTGAATATTTTCCTTTCGGCTTTCGATGACAGCCTGTGCTTTGCTGACGGCCTGTAAGAATCTGGCAGGGGTTACGGGTTTCAGCAGGTAATCTGCTATATTGAGCTCAAAAGCTTCGAGCGCATATTCTTTTTTGGAAGAAGTGAAAATAATGACCGTATCTCTTCCGGAAAGGTTCCGGGTAAGCTCGATTCCTGTCATTTCCGGCATTTCAATATCGAGAAACAGCAGATCGACCGGATCATTCTGAAGGTGGATATAAGCTTCCATAGCGCTGGAATATTCTCTGACAATGGTAAGGCCGGGAATCTGTTTCGCCAGATGGGCCAACGTCATTCTGGCAATATCATTGTCGTCAACGATCAAAGCTTTCATAGGAATAGTTTATTTAGGATGTACACAAATATACTTATTCCTTTTTATTTTTACACCTGCCGGTCATCCTATCTGAAATATGAACGGATCATCCAGGCCATTTCTTCGTGTGTCTCCATAAGTCCCGTAATGAAATCGCTGGTTCCGTAATCTTTATATTTATCAGCAAAAGGGGCTACGTTTCCACGGAGAAAATCGATGATGCTTTCATGATCGCTCAGGAGATCTTTCATGTATCCCAAGCCGTCATTGGTCCTGTCACTGTACTCGGTGAGATGTGTAAGTTCCAGATACTCTTTGAGGGTCGCCGGGGCGTAGTGTCCTATTTTCCGCATACGTTCTGCGACACTGTCGATGAGGTCTTCCAGCTTTGTATACTGTTCTTCAAAGAAAATATGCATGGCGTGAAAATTATCGCCGGTCACGTTCCAATGGGCATTTCTGGTTTTGGTGTAGAGTACGAATTCGTCTGCCAGTAACTTTGCCAATTCAGCCGCTACGGCGTCTGCGTTTTTTTCTGTAAGTCCGATTTTTGCTTTCATGATGTGAATATTTAAAGTTGGTTGAGCATTATTGCTCTTTTTCTGATGTAAAGTTCCGCAGGAATCCGGAATGATGGAGGTGCGTTTCGTTGAATGGGCAGAATCTATCGTTGAATGCGGAATAAAAAACATTAAAAATCAGGTTTCACTTAAAAAAATAAATTTAAAACAGGAAGAAAGTCTTAATTTTGATTAATTATTACAATTTTTTCCGTCTCTGCTAGGCTGGAATTGGCATAAAACATATATTTGCAGCCTAAATTTTAAAAATAATGAAAGAATTAATTGAAAAAATCAACGCGGAATTTGAAGCTTTTACAACTGAAGCAAACCAACAGGCAGAAAAAGGTAACAAAGCAGCTGGAACAAGAGCTCGTAAGTCAGCTTTAGAACTTAGCAAACTTTTCAAAGATTTCAGAAAAGTTTCTGTTGAAGAATCTAAAAAATAATAACGGAGCCGGCTTTTTAGCCGGTTTTGTTTTTTTTAAGGATACCTATTAAGCCTCCTTAGAATCTGAAAGCCATCGCGGAAAAAGGCTTCTCAAAAGTTAAAATCCTATTAAAATAATTCATTATTTATTGAATTGTATCTGTTTTCCTGTTATATTTGCCGCGATTAATACCCATGTATGAAACAGATTCTTATTCTTTCTTTATTTTTTTCGATCTCAGCGTATTCACAGAAAATACAGATTCTTGATGCGGAGACTCACCAACCTGTAAGCGGGGCACGCATTGTTCTTGCCGATCAGCTGGTTTATACCAATGAAGACGGCTATGCACCGGTAGACCAGGCCACAAAAGGATTTGTGGTGTCTGCTGCGGGGTACAAAAGCTTTAATGCCAGTTCATTCCAGAACGCGATTTCATTAAAACCCGCTGTTATTGATATCGAAGAAGTGAAAATAGTCGATGTGGATATAAAAAAGCTGCTTGACGATCTGTATAAAAACTATCATAAAAGATACTACGATAAGCCGTCACTGTACGATGTGACCTATAAAACCAAAATTTTCAGCAACGACAAGCTTTACTTTCTGCTTATTGCCGATGCCAAACTGTGGAGCAAAAGCAATTTTTATAATTTCAGGGATGGGTTTCGCAAAAATTATGATGACATTCTGCAGATGCAGCTCAATAATGTGAAGTACCTGAAAAATAACAGCAAAACAGTCTTTAACGGAAAAACCAATGAATTTTCACATTCCGAAATGGGAGATTATTTTTTCAGTTTTGAGATTTACAGGCTCCTGACGATCCTTAAGATGGAGAATACAAAGTTTGCCGGACGTCTTCTTTCCGACGATGGAGAGGAGCAGCTGATCAGCATCCGGATCAAAACAGAGAACGGCATCAATATCGAAGGAGAAATACATTACAATAAAGCCGACAAAGTAATCACCTACTTTGAGGCCGTTCACCAGCAGACGGAATATGCGCCTTACAAAAAAACAAATACGGAAGGTCAGGAATATGAATTTCAGCTGGGTGATGTGCAGCTCATTTATGATTTTTATAAGAAGGACGGGAAATATCTTCCCGCTTTAAAGAAAACCGTATCAGATAAATTCATCATCAGGTACAACGGCAAGCAGGAAGAAAGAAAATCTGCCACGGAAACCATTTATCACACTTTTTCACCATCCGATAAAAAGGGCATTGAACCCAGAATTAGTTTTGATAAGAACATTTGGGAAAATATTCCTGTAAAAGAAGATAAAGAAGCCGGCATCCTCCTTTCACGGGAAGAACAGGCTTTCCTGGACGGGAATTAAGCATCATTTAAATAATACGATTTAATCAAAAACAGCCGGTAACAATGAATAGTACCGGCTGTTTTTGGTTTTTAGCTCCTTTCTTTTGTGAACTTATAAAATCATCGTGAGCTGTATTCTTTTTCTGGCTTCATCTACATCGGTTACTTTTACCTGAACATGCTGGTGAAGCTTTACCACTTCATTTACATCGGAAACAAATCCGTCTTTCAGCTGGGAAATGTGCACGAGCCCGCTTTCCTTGATGCCTAGATCCACAAAACATCCGAATGCGGTGATGTTGTTGACGATTCCCGGGAGAATCATGCCTGTTTTGAGGTCGGTGATCTTTTTTACATTCGGGTCAAATTCAAACACTTTGGCTGCTTTTCTGGGATCCAGTCCGGGTTTTTCCAGTTCTTTTAAAATATCCTTAATACCTAAAATTCCTATATCTCCGGTGATGTATTTCTCCGGACTGATCTTTGCAATTTTCTCTTTATTGGCAATGAGTTCGTTGGTGGTTATTTTTAAATCCTTTGCCATTTTTTCCACTATTCCATAGGCTTCGGGGTGTACGGCAGAATTATCCAGCGGATTTTTAGGATTACTGATCCTTACGAAAGCGGCGGCCTGCTGAAATGCCTTTTCGCCGAGCCTCGGAACTTTTTTCAGTTGCTTTCGGTCTTCAAAAGCTCCGTTTTCGGCACGATAATTCACAATATTCTCAGCCATTTTTTCACCGATACCGGACACGTAGCTCAGCAAGGATTTACTGGCCGTATTTATATTGATCCCTACGGAATTTACGCATTTCATGACCGTAGAATCCAGTTCGCTCTTCAGTTGGCTCTGGTCTACATCATGCTGGTATTGTCCGACTCCGATGGATTTCGGATCGATCTTAACGAGTTCTGCAAGCGGGTCGGCAAGCCGTCTTCCGATAGAAACGGCTCCACGAACTGTAACATCATATGAAGGGAACTCATCCCTGGCGATTTTGCTGGCAGAGTATACCGAAGCGCCGGCCTCAGAAACCACAAAGACCTGCAGCGGTTTGTCGAATGCTATTTTTTTTATAAAAAACTCCGTTTCACGGCTTGCCGTACCGTTTCCGATGGAAATGGCCTCGATGTGATAGGCATTCACCATGGAGCGGATCTTTTTCATGGCCATACCGGCTTCATTTTGTGGCGCATGGGGATAGATGGTTTCGTTGTGCAGGAGGTCGCCTTTTTCGTCGAGACAAACCACTTTGCACCCGCTTTTGTAACCCGGGTCTATGGCCAGGATTCTTTTTTCTCCAAGAGGCGGCGCCAAAAGCAGCTGGGTGAGGTTTTCGGCAAATATCTCTATGGCTTTTTTATCTGCTTTCTCTTTGGCTTCCTGCAGGGTTTCGTTGGAGATTGCGGGTTCCAGAAGCCTTTTGTAGCTGTCTTTTATGGCCAGGGAAATCTGGTCAGCTGTTTCGTTATTGGATTTAATAACAGCATTCTCAATGAATTCAATGGCTTGGTCTTTACTGATGCTGATGTTTGTCTTTACAAACCCTTCTGCTTCGGCCCTCAGCATGGCCAGCAGGCGATGAGAAGGCGTCCTGTTCAGGCTTTCTTCCCACTCGAAATACTGCGAGAACTTCTGGGCGCCTTCTTCTTCTTTCTTTGCTTTTACGACTTTTGAAGTGATGACTGCTTTTCTCTGGAACATCCTTCTCAGGTTTTTCCGGACGTACATATTTTCATTGATCCATTCTGCCATAATATCCCTTGCGCCCTGGAGGGCTTCTTCTTCGGTAGTGACCTGTTCGCCGAGATATCCTGAGGCTAAAAAATTAAGGTTCTGCGCTTTCTGGCTCATGATGATTTTGGCTAATGGCTCCAGCCCTTTTTCTTTAGCGGCATCAGCTTTTGTTTTTTTTCTTTTCTTAAAAGGCAAATACAAATCTTCAAGCTCTTGAAGATCATAGCTTTCTTCAATCCGCTGCTTTAATTCCTGAGAAAGTGCATTTTGTTCTTCTATCGACTTTAAAACAGTTTCCTTTCTTTTGACAATCTCTTCAAACTGTTTGTTGATTTTTAAGATCTGTTCGATCTGTGTCTCGTCCAGGTTTCCTGTTTTATCCTTTCTGTAGCGTGCGATGAAAGGGATGGTGCAGTCTTCCGAAAGCAGCTGAAGGGTAGAAGTAATGCTTTTTTCTGAAATGTCAAGGGTCTGACGGATATAGCGTGTGACGTTCATTTTAAAATTTAAACGGCTAAAATACTGACTTTTTATAAAATACCGTGCCTCTCTGTCGGGATACGATATTTTTATAGTCCGCTTTCTGATTCTATTTAATTAAAACATAAGTTTTAAGCTGCAAACAACTATTGTCTTCAATTTATTTTTATCTTAAAGCAAAAAAACAGCCTCTGATTAAAAGAGACTGTTTTATTTTTTACACGATCAATTTCATTACTGCACTACTGCATTGTAATAAACGGGTAGATTTTCTTTATTATCGTAGCCCATGATGATGATCTTATAGTTTTTAGCATCATTATTATTGTAGAACTGGACATTGACAGGTGTTGCTGGGTCAGTAAGCAGATACGGATTCCAGTACAGAACACTGCGTACGTCATTGGAAATGCTTTTAAAGCTCTCATCGTTGTAAGATGGTGTTGCAAACGGAGCTACCTTATCAAATCCATTTAATGTATATTTATTAAGTTTGGGCGAAGAATTGTCCGGAACATATCCCGTCATTCCGCCTCTTTTAGTGTAGATGGCAATAGCGCCATAACCCCCACCGAATCCTGCTGAGAAAAAGCCTTTGATCACTTTTATCATGGCCACATCAGAAGAAGAAATAGAAGATATCATCGAAGGATCAAGCTGCATTTCATCCAAATAGATAGGAATTTCATATCCTCTTAACTT
>JBMDXW010000072.1:0-4530 GCA_048594965.1 Chryseobacterium sp. | reverse complement strand
TACAGATTTTACAGTGGCTTCAACGTTTGCTTTGTTTCTTTTGAAGTCAATAATTCTGTATTTCTTTTTGTGTCCACCTCCGGTGTAACGCATGGTCATTTTACCTGTTTGGTTACGTCCACCTGACTTTTTAATACCAACGGTTAGAGATTTCTCTGGTTTGTTGGTAGTAATTTCCTCAAAATTGTTTACAATTCTGAATCTCTGTCCCGGGGTGATAGGTTTTAATTTTCTAACAGACATTACTATTATTTATAATTATAATTAATTTACAGCAAAAATATCGATAACCTCGCCTTCAGCAAGTTTGATTACCGCTTTTTTCAATTTGTTCGTCTTTCCAACCTGAAGACCTTTCTTAGTGTATTTCGAAGAAACCCTCGGAGCATAAATCATTGTGTTAACGTCTGCTACTTTTACACCGTAAGCCGCTTCAACAGCTTTTTTAATCTGGATTTTATTCGCTTTGGTATCTACCAAGAAAGAATAAGAACCTCTTAAATCCGTAAGGTAATTAGCCTTTTCTGAGATAACTGGTTTAATAATAATAGACATGATTTATTTCTTTAAATTTTCCTGGAATTTTTCTACTGCACCTTCGAAGAATACGATCTCACCAGCATTTACCAGGTCGTAAGAACTTACTTCATTGAAGTTCATTACTTTGGTCTTAGGTAAGTTTCTTGAAGATAAATACACATTCTTGTTAGCTTCAGGAAGAATGAACAAAGATTTTTTACCGTTTAATGTCAATGCATCCAATACAGTAATGAAATCTTTAGTCTTAGGAGCATTTAAGCTCATATCTTCTAAAACTCTGATGCTGTTGTCTCTCATTTTCTGAGATAATACAGATTTCTTCGCCAATCTCTTAAGCGCTTTGTTCAATTTGAATCTGTAGTCTCTTGGTTTAGGACCGAATACTCTACCCCCACCTCTGAAAGTTGGAGATTTGATATCCCCGTATCTTGCAGAACCAGATCCTTTTTGCTTCTTAAGTTTCTTGGTAGAAGCCGTAATTTCGCTTCTTTCTTTAGCTTTATGAGTTCCTTGTCTCTGTGCGGCAAGGTACTGTTTAACTTCTAAGTAAACCGCGTGCTGATTTGGCTCAATTCCGAATACTGTTTCGTCTAGAGTTACTTTTCTTCCGGTCTCTTTTCCTGATGTATTTAATACTACTAGTTCCATTTTCTGATAATTACATAAGAATTTTTAGCTCCCGGAACAGCACCTTTTACTACTAAAAGATTTTGTTCTTGATCCACTTTTAACACCTGAAGGTTCTGAACAGTTACCTGCTTACCTCCCATTCTTCCAGCCATTCTCATCCCTTTGAATACTCTTGAAGGGTCTGATCCAGCACCGATAGAACCTGGAGCTCTAAGTCTGTTGTGCTGACCATGAGTTGCCTGCATTACACCTCCAAAGCCGTGTCTTTTAACAACACCCTGGAAGCCTTTACCTTTTGAAGTACCTGTTACGTCTACGAATTCTCCTTCGTTGAACAAGTCTACTTTTACTTCTTCTCCTACTTTTACTTCATCAACGAATTCTCTGTAGAATTCTACCAATTTAGCCTTAGGAGCAGAACCAGCCTTTTTGAAATGGCCAGCTAACGCTTTACCAACGTTCTTCTCACTCTTGTCATCGAAACCTAACTGAACTGACTTATAACCGTCTTTTTCAATGGTTCTGACCTGTAAAACCGAGCACGGACCAGCTTGGATAACTGTACAAGGAATGTTTTTTCCTTCTTCGTTAAACAAAGATGTCATACCGATTTTTTTACCAATAATACCTGACATTGTTTATATAATAATAAAATTTATCCTTTATTTATCACCATTTTAAGAAGATCTGAAGTAATTTCTACGTTTGATATAGGCATACTACGCCCTTAAAATGAGTGTGCAAATTTATGAATAATTTTATTACTGACAAATATTTTATACAAAATATTTTGATTTTTAATCAATTAGCCAATATTTGAAATTGACATTGAAAGTTTATGTACGATTTTTTTGGAATTGAAAAAAATTAATGGAATGATGATTAAAATACGGTTTAATTTTTGCAGCAAAAAATATATTATCTAAAATGTCCTGCCATGAAAAAAGCTTCAGGCTTACTATTATATTTCATCGGTTTTTCGTTTGTAAACGGCTTCCAAAGGGATTGCTCAATATTTCGTATGACTTTCTGTATAATCAGATCATGAAAATACTCAAACTCTTATGCCTTCTGTTCGTCATTTTTTCGTGCAGTAAAAAACAGAATCATTCCTACACATTTTATTACTGGAAAACGAGGCTTGCCCTTAATAAGCAGGAAAAAGAAGCTTTGGATAAAGCCAGCGTACCTTTTCTGTACACCCGCTTTTTTGACATTGACAAATCCGGCGGAAAATTTCTCCCGGTCGGGGTCATTACAAAAGACAAGAGTTTCGATCCTCAACAGAAAATTGTCCCGGCCGTATTCATCACCAACCGGACCTTCCTTTATATACAGAAGGAGGAAATTACTTTTCTCGCCCGGAATATCAATAGCCTTGTTCAGAAAAAAATCTCCGAATATAGTTTAAAAGCCGCTCCTGAAATACAGATCGATTGTGACTGGACAGCCGGTACCCGTGACGACTACTTTACCTTTCTAAAAGAATTAAAAAAAATATCAGGGAAAGACATTTCCTGCACACTGCGCTTACACCAGGTAAAAGATAAAGCCCGGACAGGAGTGCCGCCCGTAGCAAAAGTATACCTGATGTGTTATTCCACCTCGTCACCACTGGAAAATTCAGATCAAAATTCCATCCTGGATGTCAGTACTCTCAAAAATTATCTTTCGAATATCAACGATTATCCCATAAAGGAAATAGATGTTGCGCTTCCCATTTATTCCTGGGGAATTGTGACCAATTATTTAGGGAAACACAAACTGATCAATGCTCTTTCTGAAAGAGACCTTAAGAATTCAGACTTCAGACAGATCGCTCCCGGGAAATATGAATTGCTCAAAGACGGCTTTTACTTCGGCAGCTATATGAATAAAGGCTTCACCATCAAAATAGAATCTATTTCCGGAAAGCAGCTTGCCCAGGTCGTGAGATTTTTGGACAAAAAAATCCTGAATTACAGCATTATCTATTATCAACTGGACCGTAAATTTATTATGGATAAAAATTTCAGCCTCTGAATTAAGTGATCAAAAAAAAATTAAATACAATCAAAACACTGCTATACCAATGAAAAAGTATTTCTTATCGCTCGCCGTTGCTTCGCTGTTTTATACAGAATCTGCAGCATGTGCCTGGTCTGATCCGGACTACGAATACTTCAATCTCTTTACCCAGAGTATTATAAAGGATAAATCTTACCTACCCTTCCTCCACAGCTATTCTACGAGATTTTATACCGACTTCAAGCCTTCCCTGATTCCTGATGAAAATATAGACGCATGGAAAAGGTACTTCAACAATCAGCTGAGCTACGCACAGACGGAGTATCTGGTTAACAAAATGAATATCAATGATCTTAATGCTTTAAAAAAAGGCACACCCACCAACCAGCTTCTTGTCTCTTTGGGTCCCGGATTTTACCAGAAATACCACGAAGGAATTGACTACCTGATTGAAGCCAAGTATCTGGAGCCTTACATGAAAATCAATTATGTGGAAACCGCCGATTCGTTTTATTACAATGAGCCCGGCACGGGAAAAAACGCCACCAATCTCGACTATAACAAAACCGTCGCGGCACTGACCTCATTATACAATGCTGCCAAAAACCCCGAAATCAAACAGCGGTACGGCTTTCAGCTCGTGCGTTTTAATCATTATACAAGAAATTACGACGCGGCCATAAAGGCTTTTAAAACCTATGTGGAACCTTTGAGATTGCAGGGCGCACCTTACATTATGGCTCTCGATCAGCTTGCAGGCGCCCAGCGAGGACTGGGAATGAACACTGAAGCCAACTGGAATTTCTTCAAAGTCTTCAGAGACAGCAAAAGCCGCAAAGAATCCGCTTTCGTATCGATGAAGCTTTCAGACACCGCATCTTTTAATAATATTTTAAAAAGAGCCTCTACGGATGAAGATAAAAACATGGCCTATTTTCTCTTAGGCTATGAAGATTTCAATAATCCGATTCCCGTGATGGAAAAGATGTTTGACATTAATCCGGATTCCGAGATCCTGAAAGTGATGGCCGTGAGAAGCATCAACGAACTGGAAAGAAGTTATCTCCCGACTTACTATTATTCCAGCGACAGCAATACAGGTTCCGCAAGTGCTTCCACCGGCTCCGGAACGGGACAGGATAAAGCAGAAGCCACCGAAACAAAAAAAGAAGAGCTTTCGTTCTGGCAGAAAATTGTAAGATTCTTTAAAAATCTTTTCAGCAGCAAAAAGGATAAAACTTCCGGCGATTCCAAAAGCGATCAGAGTGACGACGAACTTTTAGACAATCCGGACCGAATTCCGGTCTTTACCAAAAACAATTACTATTACGATGATAAGACAAAGGATTTTTT
>JBMDXW010000071.1:0-7012 GCA_048594965.1 Chryseobacterium sp. | reverse complement strand
GTAACGAACTGCAAAAGTTCCTCACTGAAAAAGATATTCCTGCGATGATCTATTATCCGGTAGCTTTAAGGAAACAGAAAGCTTACTTCCAGGAAAGCAACGATGCCGATTTTGTGAATACAGATAAGCTTTTGGATCAGGTAATTTCCCTTCCGATGCACACGGAACTTGATGACGAGCAGCTGAAGTATATCACGGATGCGGTGCTGGAGTTTATGGCATATTAATGATAATGAAAGGAAAAGTTTTTAAGAACAAATTTGTTTTTTGGACAATACTTTTATTGAATATTATTTTATTGATCTCATTTTCCATTGGAATTTATAATAAGATAGAGAATTATTATGCTGATGATTTTATAGATGTATTATTATTGGCTATTATCAGTGTAGTCACGCTTTTATCATTTATATCACTGACTTTATTTATTACAAAAAACAAAAATTCAATTATTGTTTTTTCAGCAGTATTGATTCTGATACTTTTATTTATTTCAGTCTTTGTTTTTTACTCAATTTTTATTGTGAAGGATTTTGGTGAAAATGTGACAGATCTCTATACTGTACCCGGAGTATATTTTATTATTTTGGGGATTTTATTTATTATTCACAAATTTAAATACAGACAAGATCTTTTTGAACTTGAGTTAGAAGAAATAGGAACACGCGAAAACTAAAAAAAAATACAATTGAAATGGCAATACTTGTAACGGGAGGCCTGGGATATATCGGTTCCCATACGGTGGTAGAACTTTTAAATAACAATTTTGAAGTTGTTATTATAGATGATTTATCCAACTCTGAAAAATTTATTTTAAAAAACATTGAGGAAATTACGGGTAAGAAACCTGTTTTTTATCCTTTTGACCTGAAAAGAAAGGAACTTCTGAATCAGGTTTTTGATGCCCATCCGATTGAAGGCTGCATCAATTTTGCTGCTTTCAAAGCGGTAGGAGAAAGTCAGGTAAAGCCGCTGGATTATTATGAAAATAACCTGTTTTCCCTGATTAACATTCTTCAGGAGTTTAAAGAAAGGGGAATTTCCAATTTTATTTTCAGCTCTTCGTGTACCGTCTACGGACAGGCAGATCAGATGCCAATTGACGAAAATACACCGCTGAAAATGCCTGAAAGTGTGTACGGTAAAACAAAACAGATGGGTGAGGAGATCCTGATCGACTTTGCCAAAGCGTATCATAAGAAGATTTCGCTGTTGAGATATTTCAATCCTATAGGTGCGCACCCTTCAGCTAAAATCGGTGAGTTGCCGATCGGTATTCCGAATAATTTGGTGCCTTATGTGATGCAGACGGCGGCAGGAGTCCGGGAAAAGCTCAGCATTTGGGGAAATGATTATCCCACAGAAGACGGAACAGCGGTGCGCGACTATATTTATGTTGTCGACCTTGCTAAAGCACATGTAGCAGCTTTAAAGAAACTGATGGCAGATGATTCCGACGTTGCGACCATTGATGTTTTTAACCTCGGAACGGGAAAAGGATCTTCTGTTTTGGAAGTCGTACAGGCTTTTGAAACTGCCAATGATGTAAAAGTACCTTACCAGATCTGCGACAGAAGAGAAGGCGATATTACCATTGCATACGCTAATGCGGACAAAGCACAGCGAGAACTTCAATGGAAATCAGATACTCCTCTGGAAGAGGCTCTGAAAACGGTATGGAAATGGCAGGGATATTTAGAGACAAGAGCCAAATAAATTCCGGATAAAAAAATTTAGATATGAAAACAGAAAGAATAGGGATTACGTTTTCTTCTTTTGATCTGCTTCACGCAGGACACATTAAAATGTTGGAAGAAGCTAAGACAGTATGCGATTATCTCATCGTAGGCCTTCAGATAGATCCGTCCCATGACCGTCCCAATAAGAACAAACCTACCCAGACCATCGTGGAAAGATATATTCAGCTGAAAGCAGTGGATGCTGTTGATGAGATCATTCCTTATTATACCGAAGAAGATCTTCTTGATATTCTGAAATCATTTGTGATTGACGTAAGAATCATCGGGGACGATTATCTGGACCGGGATTTTACAGGGAAAAAATACTGTGAGGAGAAAGGAATTGAAATCTTCTACAATAAAAGAGATCATCGCTTTTCCTCCAGTGACCTTCGAAAAAGAATCTACGAAGCGGAACTCGAAAAGCTGTCCAGAACGGAAGCTGCAGAAGCTGAAAAATAAAAATATCCCGAAGGTTTACTTTCGGGATATTTATTTAATGATCAGGGAAATTACATTGGTCCTCCCTGTTGATCGTCTCCTGCTGCATTGGAGTTGATGTCTTTTTTACGCTTAGGCTGCTCGATTTTCTCACCTTGTTTAAATCTGTAAGTGAAAGATAATGCAAACTGCCTTGGCTGCCACTGCATGTAAGAGTCTCTTACACTGTTCGCAGTATATGTTGTAGATCTCATCGCTCTTGTATTGAATATATCCTGGATATTGAAGGAAATAGTAGCATTTCCATTCCAAATCGTTTTCGAAGCTCCGAAATTAATCGCGTACATGTCTTTTCTATCCTGATATGCAGTTTTTTGACCTCCATTATAGAATCCCTGTAGTTGTAAGCTGAAAGTTTTATCGACTTTTACTGTAGAAGTCAGTCTTGCTCTTGTCGAAAATCCTTTTCCTTCAAAATTAGCAATACCTTGTATTGAATTTCCTTGAGAATCGAAAGTGTCATAAGCAATACTTCCTTTTGTGTTATATCCAAATAAATCAACGTTTCCAAGGAATTTTAACCAGCTTGTGGCATCCCAATTGAAATTTAGATCCAATCCGAATCGGTCATCTGTACCAAGATTGATAGGTTTTGTATGAGATTCGATTACTTTTGGGTCAAGGATATTTCCAAATTCATCTGTGGCAAGTTTGTTATATACCAACATTTTAGTATCGTCAGTCTTATGTCTGTAATATAAAGTCGGGTTAATGGTGAACTTTTTCTTCGAAATACTGTAACCGAATTCATAGGAATCAACATAAGAGGGGTTTAGATCAATATTACCATCAAAAATATTCTGATTGTCGTTGTAATTAGGATTCGGGATCATGAAGAATGATCTCGGACGGTCAATTCTTCGAGTATAATTTAAAAGTAACTGATTATCTTTTGCAAATTCATAGCTTAGATAAGCACTTGGGAAAAGGTTATTGTAATTTTTATTTGTATTTAATACTGGACTGTTAGGAACTAGATTTTTATAAAAAATATCAACATTCGACAGCTCATCTCTTAGCCCAAGCTGATAACCAAAATTCCCGATCTTACTTCTAAACTGCACATAGAAAGCATTAAACATTTCCTTATATGTTGCATCGTAGGTATAAGGTTTCAAAAAAGACAACGCGGGATCTTGTTTAGTACTCTGCTGAACATCATTGCTGTAGTCGTTGTTATTAACGTCCAGTCTGTAGCCTGCTTCAAGCTTAGAATTCTCACCAATTGGAAGTTCGTAATCTGCTTTGGCAATTGCACTTCTGTTTATGGTGTTTTGGTTTACAATATTCTTTAGTTCAAATAGCCCGTTGTTGGTTTGGTTTATATCAGTATCATTGTATGAACGGTTCCTTTGTAAACTCAAGGATAGCGATAGATTTTGTCCTTTATCATCAAATTTATGATCCAATCCGAAATCTCCCTGGAATGCGAGGTTATTATTGCTTCCTAGTGAGATCCTTTGCGAAGAACTGCTTGCATCCCTTAAAAAGTCGTATAAATAATCGATATTTCCGACGCTTTCATTATCAAATGTTCTTACAGTACCAGAAGCATTTACAGAAGTTTTATCCGTTATATCATAAACTATTCCTGCAGAAGCATTGTAGTTATTATTCTTGCTTTTGGTTTCTGAATTTGTATTTCTTTGTATTTGGTCGTCATCAGCAATAGCATTACTGAAGGAATCATTATTTCTGCTGGTGTTCTTAGACTCTCTGTATCCTCCTCCGCCATTCAGAAACCATGTGAAGTTTCCCTTTCTCCAGCTAAGATTGGTGTTGAGATTTGTTTGGGGTAAATATCCCAAAGTTCCGGTAACGCTTCCATTAAAACCGGTTTTTTTATTTTTCTTTAAAATAATATTTAAAATACCTGCTGTTCCGCTTGCTTCAAACTTGGAAGAAGGATTGGTAATGACCTCAATTCTTTCAATCTGATCTGCCGGTATACTTTGTAGCGCATTTGCACCATCATCTATTCCGAGAAGAGCAGACGGTTTTCCATTAATTAAAAAACGTACATTTGAACTTCCCCTCATCGAAACTGTTCCGTCTGTATCCACAGAAACAGAAGGAACGTTTTGAAGTACATCCTGAAGATTTCCTCCTTTGCTTACGATGTCCTGGGATGGATCGTAGGTTCTTTTATCCAGTTCTACTTTATAAGGTTTGGTAGAAGGCGCAGTGATAACAACGCCCTGGATTTCTCCTGTTTTGATGTTGGTGGCACTTGCTTCAGGATCAATGGAAAGTGCCCCGATATTGCCGGCTGCAGCAATTTGTTTGGTAATAACACTCTTTTTGTAATCGATTGCCTCCACAGTAATGTCATATTGCCCTAGCGTAAGGTCGAGCTTGTACTGCCCTTTTTCGTCAGTGAGTGTAGCATCACTGAATTGTTTGTTCGCTTTATTGCTGAACGTTACAGATGCGTAAGGAACGGGCTGATTGTTCTTGCTGACGACCGACCCGGAAATACCTACCTTCTCCTGTGCAAAAGCCAAGGCAGCTGCTGAAAGTACAAAAGTAAGCCCTAAGGTTTTTTTTGTAAAAATGTTAATGATTTCCGTCTGATTCATAAGGTATTTTTTTGTGTAAAATCGTGAAAGATTTCTCCTAATATTATGAAATTGTCAATAGGCTTTAATTTCAAATATTAGGTGTAATTTATTATTTATAATAGATATGTCGCTTTTAAAAGCGAAATGTTAATTATTAAATAGTTAAAAAAAAGTTAATATGGTTATTATTTTATATTTTGAGCATTAAGCCAGTCCTGGTATGCTTTTGCATTGATAGCGTGTTGCTCAGCGCTGGCGGTGAATTTGTGGTACCCTAATCTTGCGGGGTCGGCACACATAAAAATATAATCATGTTTTTCCGCATTTAATACTGCGTCAACTGAATTCTTGTCTACGATACAGATGGGTCCGGGAGGAATGCCCTTGTTTGCGTAGGTATTATATGGTGATGGAGTCAACAGATATTTATAGAAAACCCTTTTAATAGGTTGTTTAAAATTAGTCTGCTTGTTGATGGCATAGATCACTGTAGGATCAGACTGAAGCTTCATATCTTTTCGGTAGCGGTTCAGATACAACCCGGCAATCGTTCTCATCTCATCCTTTTTGCCGCCGGATTCTTTATAGACAATTGATGCCAATGCATAGATCTGGTCTCTTGTGAGTCCGGACTGCTGCTCTTTTCCTTTTCTCTCAGCGTTCCAGAATTCATTGTACTGATCATCAAATTTTCTGAAAAATTCTTCAGGTGTTACCGTCCAGAAAAAATTGTAGGTATCGATAAAGAAATATTTTTTAAGATCTTCTGCGCTGCTGTAGCCTTTTTCAGTGGCAATAGTATTAAGTCCGTTTACAAATTTCAAAGAATCCAGTTCTGTTTTTTTGGTAACTTTTCCGAGCATCTGGTAAACATCACCGAAATCACCGATCCTGAAGCTGTTTTCACTTTGGTTTCCGGCTTTGATCATATTAACCAGATTCGCATTTCCCAGTCCTTTCTGAAAATGGTAACGTCCCGGTTTGAAATGGGTATCCAATTCTTTTTCTTTAGCTACGGCTTCAAAAGCTTCTTTGCTATCTACGTATTTTGCAGCGGAATCAAGGATTTGCTTAAAGCTTGCTTGATGCGGAATCAGTACATAGCCGTCTTTTTTAATGTTGTTCCCGTAATATTTTTTATAAAATCTAAAACCAAAAAATCCACCTGTGACAAAAACCAGAAGGATAATGATGAGTATAGCTTTTTTCATTTACTATTGATTAATTTGTTTTTAAATAAGATCGATTTTCCCTTTAAAAACCTGTTTTGCAGGGCCTTCCAGCCATATATTTTTGAAAGAATTTTCCTTTTTCTCCGCATATACTTTAAGGTTTCCCCCTAAAGTCTGTACCTTAACGGAAATTAGATTATGGTTTTGCAGGAAAGTTAAAGCGGAAGCGGTAACTCCGGTACCACAACTGTAGGTTTCATCCTCAACGCCACGCTCATACGTTCTTACAAAAATCTCGTCGTCATTTATTTTTTCTACAAAATTTACATTAATTCCCTTTTCGATATAATTTTCAGAATTCCTGATGCCGCTGCCTTCCGTGAAAACATTATAATTAACCAAATCTTCAACATATTTTACGTAATGCGGAGATCCTGTATCCATTACCGCATCATTGCCGTCTTGAGAAATTTTCTCAACATCAGACATTTTCAGTTTTACAATGCCATTGTGAATTTCGGCAATATGTTCCCCGTCAATCGCAGTAAATTTGCACTGGCCTTCGAAAATATCGAGAAAAAAAGCAAAGGCTACCGAGCAGCGCGCTCCGTTCCCGCAAAAACTTTTTGATCCGTCTGAGTTGTAATAATCCACCTCAAAATCAAAACCTTCTGCCGTGTTTATTTTGATCAGTCCGTCTGCGCCGATTCCGAAACGGCGGTCACAAAGTTTCTGAATACGTTCTATTGAAAGATCATTCCACTCCCCGGATCGGTTATCGATCATTACAAAATCGTTTCCCGTTCCCTGATATTTATAAAATTCCATGTGATCGATTATTTTATCCGAATTAAGCATGCAAAATTAGTGCAATTAAAATAAAAAACGAACAGTGTTAGTAGACTGCACCCAAAAGTTTAGACAAAATTAAACAATATTATTCAATAAAAGAGTTCGGTACTGTACCGGGCTCTTTCCATTTAGATTTAACCGTATTCTGTCGTTATTGTAATAAGTGATGTATTGTTTTATCTCTTTT
>JBMDXW010000070.1:0-10610 GCA_048594965.1 Chryseobacterium sp. | reverse complement strand
GATTGGTGTTGAACAGGATAAGAATCTAACAGAAATAAACCTTTATGAGTAAAAAAATCGAGAACCAGCCTGCTGTTGTTTCGGACATTTAAAGTGGTTCGATATAATAAGTAGCCATTTTCGTAGATAGAAACGGGAATTCTTCCTGACGGCAGATCAAAAAACCTGAACTTCCCGGAATTATTTGATATAAACTGATCTCCTATTTCCACACTGAAAAATCCCTGTTCAGGAATTCTCAGGAAAACTTCCGAATACCCGTACTCCCGATTCCACTGATATTGCGGATCGTTTGTTCTGAAGCCATTACTTTCCTGGTTCCTAAAACCTGCATTATTATTGTTTTTCTTAACCTCTGATCTTTTACTGTTAACAGATCCCATTTCCGTTTTCGAAGCTTCATTTTTTAATAGCTCCCCGGTCTTCCCTGCCTCCTGCGCCCCTATATTGATGGCAAAGAGGAACAGTATGCTTACTAATATTCTTTTCATAATTTATTATTTGAGTTTGATTTGATCTTAAATTAATTTAACTGCAAAATTTAATTTCGACAGGATGAAATAGTAACATTTAGATATTTGTTTTAATTAAAAGTTAATCAGCATAAAAATAACAGCACAACAATAATTTTAACTCATTAATTGTCAATCATAAAATTTCATCACAAAAAACCTAATTATTTTAAAAGAGATAAATAAAAAAAAGAGAGACACCATGTCTCCCTTTCTTATAAATGATGATATTCTAATCAGACATTACATATGAATCGGTCTTTTCGCCGTAGCATCCAATGCAGCTTCTTTGATCGCTTCTGCATAAGTAGGGTGCGCGTGAGAGCTTCTCGCGAGATCTTCGGCACTTGCGCGGAATTCCATAGCAATTACACCTTCTGCGATAAGGTCGGCTGCTCTGGCGCCAACAATATGTATTCCTAAAACCTCATCCGTTTTTTCGTCTGCGATGATTTTCACAAGACCGTCAACATCACCACTGGCACGGCTTCTTCCTAGAGCTCTCATCGGGAAAGAACCTACTTTGTAAGCCACACCTTCCTCTTTCAGTTGCTCTTCGGTTTTACCAACTCCGGCAACTTCAGGCCATGTGTAAACAACTCCCGGAATTAAATTATAATTGATGTGAGGTTTTTGGCCGGCTAAAGTTTCAGCAACAAAAACACCCTCTTCTTCAGCTTTATGAGCAAGCATCGCTCCTTTGATCACATCTCCGATCGCATAGATATTGGCAACATTCGTCTGAAGGTGGTCGTTTACTTTTACTCTTCCTCTTTCATCAAGTTCCACACCTGCTTTTTCAAGACCAAGGCCATCAGTGTAAGGTCTTCTTCCTACAGAAACCAGACAATAATCACCTTCAACAGTTACTTCTTCTCCTTTTTTATCTTTAGCGGTAATTTTTACAGTATCCCCGTTTCTTTCTACTGCTGAAACTGCTGTCGAAAGCATGAATTTCATCCCCTGTTTTTTAAGAACTTTAGTTAATTCCTTACTTAAAGCCCCGTCCATTCCAGGAATGATTTTATCCATAAATTCAACCACAGTCACCTGAGCACCTAATCTTAAATACACTGAACCCAGCTCAAGACCGATAACTCCACCACCGATCACAACCAGATGTTTAGGGATTTCTTTAAGGTTTAAAGCTTCCGTGGAAGTGATTACTCTTTCTTTATCAATAGAAATAAAAGGCAATGAAGATGGTTTTGAACCGGTAGCAATAATCGTATATTTGGATTCGATGGTTTCTGTGGAACCGTCATTTTTTGTTACTTTGATCTGAGTTGCAGACTCGAAGCTACCGACACCTTCAAAAACAGTGATCTTGTTTTTGTTCATCAGGTAATTGATTCCGTCTGTATTTTGCTTTACCACCTCATTTTTACGCTCGATCATTCTTGCTATATCGGCCTGAGGCTCGTTGATAATGATTCCGTGGCCTGCAAAGTTGTGCTTTGCATTCTCAAAATGCTCTGAACTGTCCAAAAGTGCTTTTGACGGAATACAACCCACGTTAAGACAAGTTCCTCCCAAAGTTGGATATTTTTCAATAATTGCTGTTGTGAAACCTAATTGTGCAGCACGGATTGCAGCAACATAACCACCAGGACCGGAACCGATTACGGTAACATCGAATTGACTCATGTTATTTATGAATTTGTTTATTTATTATCTCTTTAGTTCTTACAAATTTAACGATTAATTACGAAGTGGGAAAGTGAGATTTGTCAAATTTCCAGACGGAGGCTGGAAGATGCAGTCTAATGTATTGCAATTATTTTGGTAATAAATAAAATCCTGTATATATTCTGACATCGAGCTTCGGGTTTCCGCATAGTATCCATTACTTTCTGTAAATCAGTCCAGGATCAGTTTTCCCTCCCCGAATGTTCCCGTACTCTCAAAATAAGAACCTCCAAACACATACCATTCAAGACTTTCCAGGTATTCTACGGCATTTTCGGGCGTTATGGACGAGCGGTCTTTTTTAGAAACGATTCCTTTATACCATCTTCCCGATTTGGAATAATGTTCATATTCTACCAGATAATGGATCCAGATTCTCTGGCAAAGCTTACACTGCTGGATGCTTACTTCCGCATGCCTTCCGTTGGTGTGATCGATACCCAATTCAGAACTTCTGAATTCCGTATAGTGAGCATTCGGTTTTTCACAGCTGCATCCGATTTTCTGGATCTTGATCATGAATGAAAATGATTTTATCTGATTAATTCGCCAAAAATACAGAAATAAGACGGGTTAAGAACTATTTCACCAAATCCAGCAATACTTTTTCATACTGATCCATAATGATATTCTTGGAAAATCTGGATTTGATGGAATTACGGATCGCCTCTTTGTCATGCTCTTCATGGAGAATTCTCACGATCTGCCGGGAAAAACCTTCATGATCTTCAATAGTTGAAATCTCTCCGTTGATATTGTTCTGGATAATTTCATTGATTCCGCCGGGGCAGTAATTCGCCAGAGAATAGGTTCCGCAGGCTCCCGCTTCCAGCAAAACATTAGGAAACCCTTCATATCTTGAGGAAAGAATAAACAGATCGGCATGGGCAAGAAATTGATATGGATTTTCCTGTCTTCCGTGAAAAATGACATTTTTTAAATCTAAAAAATCCTTCATCTGGTGTAGCATCTCGCGGTCCTTCCCGTCACCCAAAATATGAAGTAAGATATTTTCATTTTTCAGTCTTGAAAATACTTTAAGCAGATTGTCAAACCCTTTTCTGGGAGAGAGATTCCCGATCGCTACGACATTTCTGTAGTTGTATCTGAAACTTTCAGGTTTATGGGAAGCGGTAATTTTGTCTTCAATAAAATCAAAATCGACAGGATTATTGATTTTGGCAATTTTATCCGGTTTTATTCTGAAGTTCTTTACAAGATCCTTCATCATGTCATCGCTCTGTGCAATGATGCGGTGGTAATTGTTGTAAAAATTGTAGAAGAACCTGATCTCTTTCCTGGTTACATGCTTGGTTACGACATTGGTTTCCCTGGCAATAAATTTCGTCTTGGGAAAAAGTTTAATAAACAGCGACAGGTAGGCGTTTACCTCACCATATCCGGAAAATACAATATCCGGCCGCCTGCGGTAGATCTCTGCTAAAATCGGCTTCAGAGAATGCCTGATCCGCTCAGTATTGATGTCAATGATCTCAACATCTTTTTGAAGGAAATCCAGGTAGCCGCCCTGTTTACGTAAAAGCAAAATCTTAGGTTCAAACCGATCGCGGGAAAGATGGTTTGCTATGGTGGTAACAATCCTTTCAGCACCGCCCGTTTCCAGGTCCGGCAGGATAAATATGACAGAAATCTTTTTCATCATTGTAAATTTAGTAAAAAGTTTTGTTAACCTTAAATTTCAAAGCACAATTAATGATTTTTAACGCAACATCAAAAAAACCTTTTCTCCTTTAAATAAAAAAAAGAAATTCTCCATCGAAGAATTTCTTTTATATATTTTAGCTTAAACACGCTTTAGTTGGCTACATCACTAATGAATTTTATCCTCAGCATCCTCACCTCTTCGTCAGAAAGCTCATCCCCGAATTCATCTAAGAGCACTTTCATACTGTCGCTTTCGGATTCGTTCATGAATTCCATGAAACCATCTACGATATCTTCATCAAAATTATCTTCAATGTAATAATCAATATTCAGCTTGGTTCCCTGGTAAACGATACGTTCCATCTCTTTCAGCAGCTCGTCCATTGAGAGATTCTTGGCTCGCGCAATATCTTCAAGATCGATCTTTTTGTCCGTACTCTGGATGATGAACACTTTATGGCTGGATTTATTGGCTACCTGCTTCAGCACCATATCCTGGGTCCGTTCGATATTATTTTCTTCTACATATTTGCTGATAAAATCGGCAAACTCTTTACCATATTTTCTGGCTTTACCTTCACCGACACCATAGATTTTACCGATTTCTTCAACAGTTATGGGGTACTGCACCGTCATATCTTCAAGGCTCGGATCCATGAAAACCGTGTAAGGCGGAATACTATGCTTCTTGGCCACTTTCTTTCTCAGCTCTTTCAGCTGGTTGAAAAGATTCTGGTCTAAACCTCCTGCCGACTGCATCTGGACCTGATCGCTCTCCGCTTTGGTCTGGCTGAGATCAAATTCCCTGTCTTCGGCAATAAGAAAAGAATGTTCCAGCTTTCCATCCAATACGAGCCTTCCTTTTTCTGCAATCTTCAACACGCCGTAGGTTTCGATGTCTTTCTGTAAAAAATTCTGAACCGTTGCCTGTCTTAAGATGGTTTTCCAGTGATTATCCTTTTCCTCTTTTCCGAATCCGAAATAAGAAGTCTGTTCGAGCTTATAAGATTTGGTAACGGCCGTTTCTTTACCGGCAATAATTGAAATAAGATCCTTTGCTTTGAATTTCTCTCCTGTATCCCTGATTAATTCAAGGACTTTTTTAAGATCATTCGTGGCATCCTTTAATTTCGGAGGATGCGAAGAATTGTCGCACATCTGGGCACCGTCTCCGTTTACCGGATCAAAATTTTCCCCGAAATAATAGAGGATATATTGTCTCCTGCTCATCGAAGTTTCGGCATAACCAACCACTTCGTTTAAAAGCTGCAAACCGATTTCTCTTTCGGACACCGGCTTTTGAGCAAGGAATTTCTCTAATTTCTCAATGTCCTTAGGATCATAAAATGCCAGACAGTATCCTTCGCCTCCATCTCTTCCTGCTCTTCCGGTTTCCTGGTAATAGCTTTCAAGAGATTTCGGGAAATCATAATGGATCACAAAACGCACATCCGGCTTGTCGATCCCCATCCCAAAGGCGATCGTAGCAACAATAACGTCTACCTCTTCCATCAGGAATTTATCCTGGTTGGCGACCCTCACTTTCTGGTCAAGACCTGCGTGATAAGGCAGTGCATTAATGCCGTTTACCTGAAGGAGCTGGGCAAACTCTTCCACTTTACGCCTGCTGAGGCAATAAACGATTCCGGATTTTCCTTTATGCTGATTGATAAATTTTACGATTTCCTTGTCTACATTTACTTTAGGCCGCACTTCGTAATAAAGATTCGGTCTGTTGAAGCTTTCCTTAAAAACCAGCGCATTGGTCATCCCAAGGGTTTTCTGGATATCATCCTGCACCTTGGGCGTTGCCGTTGCGGTAAGAGCAATCACCGGAACATCGGCAATTTTATCGATAATCGATTTCAGGTTTCGGTATTCCGGCCTGAAATCGTGGCCCCATTCTGAAATACAGTGGGCTTCATCTATGGCGAAAAAAGATATTTTTACATCTTTCAGAAAATCAAGGTAATCTTCTTTGATGAGAGATTCCGGAGCAACGTAAAGAAGTTTTGTCTTTCCGCTTTTTATATCGTCGAAAACCTGTTTGGTCTGTGTTTTATTTAATGATGAATTTAAAACATGGGCCACTCCGTTATCAGATGAAAGTCCGTTCACCGCATCCACCTGATTTTTCATTAACGCGATCAGAGGAGAAACCACAATGGCCGTACCTTCTGATATAAGAGCCGGAAGCTGGTAGCATAAGGATTTACCTCCTCCTGTCGGCATTAAAACAAATATATCCTTTCCGTTGAGAAGATTGTCTATAATCTGTTCCTGCTGCCCTTTAAAAGTAGAAAATCCGAAATATCTTTTCAATTCGCCTGATAAATTGGCTTTTTTTGCGCTCATCTAATTTTATTGCTAAATTTGCATCTCATCCAAAGTTATGAATTTTTCACTTAAAATAAAAGCGAACGAATTTATAAAAAATAAAATTTATATTAAAAATTCTTTCAAAAATATAACGCTTTTCTTAGAGAATTTATATACCCTATATCCTTTAAAATGAAAACAGCCGATATCATTTCAATAGCTAAAAGTACACTGGAAATAGAAATTGCCGAACTTGAAAAACTCCGCGACAGGCTTGGTGACGATTTTGCCAGAGCCGTAGAAATCATCCGTTCTGCCAAAGGAAAGCTGATCGTGGTAGGGATTGGTAAATCGGCCCACGTCGGTAATAAAATCGTGGCAACATTAAATTCTACAGGCACTCCTTCACAGTTTCTGCACGCTTCCGAGGCGATACACGGAGACCTTGGTGTTATTCAGAAGCAGGATGTCGTTCTGTGTATTTCCAATTCGGGCAATTCTCCGGAAATTGTCAATCTCGTCCCGTATCTGAAGGATTATTCTTCCGCGCTGATCGGGATGACGGGCAATAAAGCCAGCAGGCTTGCAGAGTATTCACAGATCATCCTGGACACCCACGTGGATATGGAGGCCTGCCCGAACAAGCTGGCGCCGACCAGTTCCACAACCCTGCAGATGGCCCTGGGAGATGCGCTGGCGATTGCTTTAATGGAAATGAATGATTTTAAAGCCAACGATTTTGCTAAATTTCATCCGGGAGGAAGCTTAGGCAAAAATTTAATCTCTAAGGTTGATGATTTCCTGTCTTCTCACAAACCTGAGGTCACCGAAGATGACAGCGTAAAAGAAGTCATCATTTCGATCAGTGGTTCCAGGCACGGTATAACGGTAGTTACCAACAACAATGAGATTATCGGGGTCATCACCGACGGAGATCTGCGAAGAATGTTGCTGAAAGGCGATGATATCTCAACAGTCATGGCCAAAGACATTATGTCGGCAAATCCCAAAACCATCGAAAGAACGGCTTTGGCAAAAGAAGCCATGAAAATTTTAAAAGACAATAATATCGGACAGCTGGTGGTCACGGAAAACGGAAAATACTTCGGAATCATCGACCTTCATAAGCTGCTGGACGAGGGCATTGTTTAGTTTGGAAGCTTATATGCGGAAGCCCGGAAGATTATTTTTAAAGCAAGGATTTTTAAATAAACAGAAACAAAATAATCATCTTGTTTTATCCTCTATCCTGCGTCTCAACTAATCTTCTGCTTTACTGAAACTTTTTTCATAAATTTGGAACCTTAAAAAAATTATCCTGTGAGTGATGCTAAAGACATGTCTTTCCTTGGACATATTGGGGAATTAAGAGGTCATCTCATCCGTTGTATTCTTGCAATCATCATTGCAGCAGTGGTCATTGGCTTCAATATCAACTGGATTATGGATCATATCTTTTTCGGTCCTACCAGAAATGATTTTGCCACTTTTGAAATCGTCAATCACTTTTCAAAAATGATTTTGGGTGAAGACAGCATCCATCTGCCGAAAGATTTTCCGGTGCGTGCCAGCAAGTTGTACCAGCAGTTTAATGTAATGATGGCGGTATCCCTTTTCGGCGGTATCGTCCTGGCATTTCCTTACATCGTCTGGGAACTTTGGCGGTTCATCAGTCCTGCCCTTCATCCTAAAGAAAGAAAAAACTCCATCTTTATCATCAACTCGGTCTGGATCCTTTTTATGACGGGAGTTTTATGCGGATATTTCCTCATTCTTCCTTTTGCCGTTAATTTCGGCGTTATTTTCAAGATCTCGGACATCATCATTCCGCTGTATGATTTGAGTGATTACACCACCCTGTTTTTACAGGTCGTTCTCGGGATGGGTGTTATTTTCCTTTTCCCTATCCTCATTTATTTCCTTACCACCATAGGAATTCTTACGCCAAAGTTCATGAAGACCTACCGTCGCCATGCGATCGTTCTTATTATGGTGGTGGCTGCGATCATCACCCCGGCAGACGTTCTCAGCATGCTGATGGCGGCATTCCCGTTGCTTCTGCTGTATGAGTTCAGTATTGTCATGTGTTCTTATACCTACAAAAAGGTACAGAAAGCAGCAGGCAATTTACCCGCTGTGAAGGAATAGCATAATAAGACCACTTTTTAATGAGGCGGCAACAGCCGATAGACACAACCCCGGAAGTACCGAAGTCAAGACTTTAGCTACCCCAGGATGATTTTATATTCCAATGTTTTTAACGCCAGGCCCGCAAGGTTTTGGTTAAAGGATTGCGTAGATTTCCGGTCGCAAAGGTACTTCGGCAGGCTCAGCATAAACTAATCACTCAGCAAGTAATAGCAACGTTTAAAATATTATCTCACCCTCAATCCCTTTGTCGTTCCAAATCGAATCTAAGCCACCAATCCTTCTAAGGTACAAGGCCCTTCCTCATTTAAAACCGACTGCTTCAAAATTCCACTCCTGTGGAGGGGTGGCGGAAATTCCATAGGAATTTACGACGGGGTGGTTTCCCCCTATTTGTCTGCAAGCCATATACTTTAGCCACATTTCTCAACTATCGTTTATCGGCTTATGACAATGAAACATAGAACTTCCGTACAATGATGGCTAAGGTGACTCGAAGCAGTCAGTCACGCAATCTTCTTAAACCACCCCACCAAAAATTCCCTGAATTTTTGTCGCCCCTCCATGGGAGGGGAATTTTTACGACGGTCTTCTTACGGTGGACTTTGGGGTTACTGTTACAGGGAAATGGTGGTCTCTGTTGAATGGTGGCTGAGGCTCTCGAAGCCACCAGTCCTTACACTCAGCCACCAGCCCTTCCGCTTCCCTTCCCGGTGGCTGAGCGGAGCCGAAGCCACAAAAAAACTCCGGCCGGGAAAGTTCCCGGACCGGAGTCAACACACTTGAGGAAAAAGCCATCTCCAGGATGGAATATTTTTGTACTGCAATGAGCTTTTATAAAGCAGTACATAAGGGTCGTGCGGTCAACACCTCCACACTAGTGCTGTCAATACCCCCTTGACAGTACGGTCAAAGGACCCTTGATCGGGCGGTCAACACAGTGTTGACAACAGGGCCTTTTTTATGCTACGGTAAGCAGATTATCCAAAGTTGCTGTGTTGGCATCTTTCAGGAATTGCCACCTGCATGCTACGTGACGATTTCAAGGGAGTAGGTACCTCACAGGTTTCTGAAACCTCTGAGGTTTATAACATTTATTTATATATAGTTAAGAATAGCAATCCAAAATATTGGGTATGGGGTTAAAATTCTTACGGATGGATATATGTTAGGGTCAGGCTTCCTGAACCATTGGTGGTAGTGACAGGTGAACAGCCAAGACAGGATTCAATCCAGGTACTATAGGTATTTTGTGTTAAAGGATTTGAACTATTATTAAAATTGGCAGTCTGTCCGTTCAGCAGATGTTGTCCAAAGAAATCTACCCAACCATGATTATACCCTGTTATGGTACAGGATGCTGATCCTGTGGTAACGTAATTTCCATTTAGCGGCACCCATACTGATTGAGGAACAGTACTGGCATAATTAAGACTTGGATCATTTGAAGAATAACTTTGATAAACATTAAATGAACCTTTACCAGCACCGTTTGAAGAACTAACAGTAAATGAATAAGAGGCAGTATATGTTACTCCAAATTTAACCGTGCATCCTGCTTGAGTGGTAAAAGACACCATCCCTTTATCGGTACCGGTATAAGTTCCCGAAATCGAATAGGTTAAATTCCCTGACGAAGAAATTGGGTTGGTATTGGTAAGCGTAAATGTTAATCCATTAGACGTATAAGATTCTGCGGGAAGATTTCCTGCACCCATCGTATAAGGAATCGAATAAACAGCACTATAGGCTGTTCCGGTACGAAGACCATTTGTTCCTATGGCAGGACTTACACTGCTCCATTGTCCGCTTGCACAGACCACATTAGGAGGGATTGTTACTGTTTTAACAGCAGTTAAACTTAGTTTCGTCCATGTTGCTGATAATGTTCCTGAAGAAGCCGGAGTTCCCGACAAAGTATAAGTTACCGTCACGGTTCCTCCCGCAATCAAAGTACTTGAAGCAGGACTCACCGAAGCCACCGACAGACCGGTAACCCCTGAAAGCACAAGGTCTGAGGTACTGAAAGCAATGGTAGCCGTACTGAAGGAATTATTGGTCAGGGTTACCGTAAATGTGTTAGAAGCCGTCATGGCTGTCCCTGCTTTGTAAGTTCCGTTAAGAGCTGAAGATGATACCACTACCGCCGGAACGGACGAGTTGGATAGCTTCTGCCATACGCTGCCATCAAAATAGTAATATCCTTCTGCGGTAATGTTAGCCGTTTTTGTGCTGGGAGAGGCAACCGCTGAAAGAGCATAGACGATAGCTCCTTTC
>JBMDXW010000007.1:0-9932 GCA_048594965.1 Chryseobacterium sp. | reverse complement strand
GTCTGTTACAACAGCTTTTGCAGATATGAAAGCCAAGCATGAATATTTTGAGGAGATCTTCGCCGACCAGGCCGAAGCGAATGCAGATCTCCGGAATATGACCAGCGCATCAGCCATCCGCAAGGGTCTTGAGAAGGATCTGAAAGCGTACATCAACCTTTTAACCTCCATGAAGGGCGTTGCCGGATGGGAACTGTTGTACAGCGATACCCATGAACTGGTAAAAGCCGCTAAAAATTCTGCCCAGAACAAGAAGGACGATGATGAGCAGCCTCCGAAGAATTCGTAGATCACAAAAACTCAGCCTTACCGCTGGGTTTTTTATTTGAGGATCGATCTGCCAGGTTGTTTTATTTTATTCAGGTAAATAATTTATTATATTTGTATCATAAAATGATATTTGAAAATCAACAAAAATGATAGCAGAAATAGAAAAATTTATCGAAATTCAGAATAATATCGATGAGATTATTAAAAATTCACCTTTCAAAATGTCTTATATTATCGAAAAATCCGGGATTAAAAAGCCGACGTTTTTCAAAAAGCTGAAAGAAAAAAGATTTACCCCGGAAGAATTGCTGGTGATCTCAAAAACCATAGAGGTGAGGGAGTGGCGCAATGAAACCAAAGAGGAAATTTTGGAATCGCTGAAACGTTCTGAGAAGGATTTTAAAGAGGGAAGGGTTCACGATTATCAGGAAGTGATGGAGGCGGCCAGACTACGTTTAGAAAAATACAGAAATGAAAATAAAATTCTCTGATGAATCCCTTTCTGATTTGCTGAATATAGAAGAATATCTTCTTACAAATTGGAACGATAAAGTGCTGGATGATTTTCTTACGAAGCTGGATGAAAAAGTACAGATCATCTGTGATGGAAAGGTTAGATTCCAGAAATATGAGGGCAGCGACTATCATAAAATTTTAGTTACGAAGCACAATACCCTTATTTATAGTTTAGAAAATGAAGTCTTAAAAATAATCAGGATCATCCAGAACTTTCAGGATCCGGAAAACAATCAGAAATCTTTGAAAATATAAATATGAAAAAACTGGGAATCATCGGCTGCGGCTGGTTGGGAAATCATATCGCGGAACATCTGTCGGACCGGTATGAAATTTATACAACAACGACTACGGAATCGAAGCTGGAGAGTTTTCGAGCAAAAGGCTATCACGCGACTCTGGTAAAATTTCCTGATGAAGCAGATGCTAAAATGGAGGTTTGGGAAATAGCTCCCGAACTGGATGCGCTCATTATTGCTGTTCCTTTTTCGGGACTGAGGGGATCAAAGATTCCAATGACGGGAAAACGGCAGAACCTGCTTCGGTTTATCGGCGATTTTAAAGGACAGGTCTTTTATACAAGCTCAACGGGTGTTTATCCGGATACCGAAAAAGAATTTACGGAAGATGATCTGCCCGCAACGGAAATGGAAAGCGAAAACTTTATCCTGGAAAAATTTCCACAGGCCAATATCCTGAGACTGGGCGGTCTGATGGGCGGTGAGAGGCTGCTAAAAAACTACAATATCTCCAACCTGGACCAACTGGTGAACCATATTCATTATGCAGACATCTGTTCGGTGATTGAAAAAATGCTGGACAAGCA
Source organism: Chryseobacterium sp. (assembly GCA_048594965.1). Taxonomy (GTDB): domain Bacteria; phylum Bacteroidota; class Bacteroidia; order Flavobacteriales; family Weeksellaceae; genus Chryseobacterium. The sequence goes on along the minus strand of JBMDXW010000007.1, from coordinate 8,320 downwards.
TTCGGAGTCGAAAGTCTACAATGTGGTGGCTCCTGTTCATCCAAATAAACAAGAGGTTATCAATGCCCAGAAAGGGCTGCCGTATACTGGAACGCGTACTGATAAAGGTAGAATCATTTCACCCGAAAAACTTATTTCCGAGCTGGACTTTACGTTTCAGTATCCGGATCCGAGGTATTTTCATCAATAGAGCCGTTATTATTTCTTCAACATCTGTTCATAAGCTTCCTTCACAGCTTCTTCACCGTATATTTTCTCAAGTCTTCTCACGATAAAATGGCCTTTTGCCATATCCTGAAAGTGATCGATAAATAAAGTGTTGACAATGGCACCGCCTGCCGCCCCGATAGCAGGAACAGCCTGGGCCGTTACTTTTTCACTGATTTGTATACTGAAGCGGCTTGCAATTTTTGAAATTAAATGTACGATAGCGGAAGCTCCTTCTTCGGCGAAAGTTTTTCCTGTAAGTCTGTTTGCTGCTTCAGTCATGGTTTTTGTCAGGGCTATCCGTGTCGCAAAATATCCGCTTTCACTTGCGTCATCAGTATCACTATTTCCACCAAAGGCAAAAACTTCAAGACAGGCCAGTTTTACATGAGGGTCACTGATTGATTCTCCCTGGCTGCGGGCTATATCAATGATGGATCGCAACATTATCGTTGTGGATATCGGAAGTTCTACAGCGAGTGCCGGCAACCCAAAGAATCCGCCGACTGCTCCGGATGTGGCCACGCTGATTTTATGCCACCAGTTCGAAGGCTGCGTGTTTGGGATGTCCTTCATGGTAAAAATAGTAGTATCTGCTGCTTTTAATAAAGCGGTCTCTGTAATTGAACCTATTTTTTCATGGAGATTTTTAGGAAGAAATTCTAGTGCTTTTTCAATCGGCTGGCCAAATATGTTCGTAATTTTGGCAATAATCCCTGGATTTTCGAGAATTTCCATGGCATGCCGTAATTCATCAAGATGCTCTTGTGATATTTTCATTATAATAATTGTTTTGAAAATTAATCTAAATTTTTAGTAAAAATACTATTTGCAGCAATGAATAAAGTATGGTTTTCCGTAATCTGCCAAATTTGATCTTCGAAAATGACAAATTTTCACTTCAAGTGACAATATTTCAGGGGTATAGCCCTGGCACAGCCTTTGAAAATATTTGAATACGATCATTAAAATTATTGTTTAACCTTAAAAATTCGTTTGTTATGTCAATCGTAAAAAGAAACAACGGCAGCTTGCTCCCTGCCGGCACACGTACCCTGTTCGATGACTTTTTCAGCCGCGAACTTTTTAACTGGGGCAACACCAATTTTTCTTCTACCTTAACTACCGTTCCATCGGTGAACATTAAGGAAAATGACCATCATTTTGAGGTGGAAGTCGCCGCACCCGGAATGCAGAAAGATGATTTCCGGATTACCCTGGACGGCAACCTTCTGACGATCTCATCTTCTAAAAAGAATGAAACGGAAGAATCCAAAGAGCATTACACCCGAAGGGAATTCAGCTACCAGTCATTCCAGAGAAGCTTTGAGCTTGCCAAGGATGTGGTGGATGAAGAACACATTGAAGCGAAGTATGAAAACGGTGTTCTGAAACTGATCATTCCGAAAACGGAAAAAGCAAAGAAACAGGCACCGAGACTTATTGAAATTAAGTAAATCAATAGAATTACAGCAATTGGCTTTCCTCAGGAGAGCCAATTGTTTTTATTATATGGCTGTGCTATCTTGTAGTTAAAAAATCTAACACCTAAGCCACGGAAAGAAATTTACTTTGAAAAAAAGAAGAACACATAAGAATAAAAATCGGAGATTTTTATAAACTGCCGACTTGATATTTCGCTATCTTTTCGATGGATAGATTTTAGCGGTTCACCAGTATTTTTTCAAGGGCATCGACAATTTCTCTTTCGATGGTATCTTCATCAAGGGTTTCCAGCGTATAGAAGTCGGGTTTAAGAGTGGCCGTGCCGGTTCCGTTCTGGAAAATAGTGTCGAGATGAATGCCTATTCTTTTTAAATCTTTATCGCCCACGAACATAATATGCGGGAACTTATCGTTCGCGTAAAAGTTAGATTCCACATTTCTCGAAATCTGAAGTTTGATGTGGGCGTGCGCAAGAATTCCCGTTCCATTTGCCGTTTCTTCCGCAAAAGATATTTTGCTGCCGAATTTGTTCTCTTTCAGCATTCTGCGGAATTCCTGCATTTTCGGTTCGATAAATGTTTTGCATAGTGTTCTGAAGCCTTCCAGAAAAAGATCTTCTTCGCTTTTTTTCCGGGCCAGGCCTTCTCTGATTTTTTCCTCTTCCGTTTTTAAACTATAGAATATATTGTTCAGACGGTTTATGCTTTCTTCTTTCATGGTAATGATAAAGTTAGGAAACTGTTTTTAAAGACTAATATCGGAATTTTTTTCAGGGTAAAAAATGTTAAGTACCTGATAGCAATTAGCTTTTTTCTATGGGCTTTAAAATCAGAATTTTTAAATCCAAAAATATAGTGTTAAATTATTTCAACTGCTTAACATTTAAAAAAAATATTTCTTTCCAACCTTTTTCACGAATTGTGCATCTATAATAAAAAAGCGATTATTATGAAACTTACCATACCTGCGCCATGCCATGAAAACTGGGACGCTATGTCTATCGACGAAAAAGGGAGATTCTGCTCCGTATGCTCTAAAACAGTAAGGGATTTTACGGATTCCCCTGATGAGGAAATTATGGATCAGGTAAAATCGGATCCGGGAATCTGCGGAAGATTTACGGCGGGGCAGCTGGGAAGGGATCTCAGCTTTTCGGTGATCAGTACGCTGACGTTCGGACTGTTTGCATTAAGTGGTGCGGTCTTCACCGTGAACGGTCAGCAAATGAAAGAGGAAGAGGTGAAGAAAATAGATTTTAAAAAAGGAATCCATGGCATTGAAATGGTAAACGACACCCTTCTGAGCCGTTCGATTGTTCTGGGAATGCCGACCAAAGCGTACTATGAGTCTATACAGCCGATAATTATTCTTGACCGTAAAAGAATTTCCGAAGCCCGGATGAGGCGGATAAGACCCGACCAGGTAAAAAGCGTTTTTATTCTTACCGGAGAAGGTGCCCAAAAGAAGTACGGCAGATCCGGCGAGAACGGAGTCATTATCATCGAAAGCAAAAGGGAAGACGAGGACGTTAGCACAACAAAAAAATAATCCATGAAAATTATAATATCCAACCCATGCCATGAAAACTGGGAGGGCATGACCCCACAGGAAAAAGGAAGATTCTGCTCCGTATGTTCAAAAACCGTGAGAGATTTTACAGGATCTTCGGATCGGGAAGTTTTGAAAGCTTTTTCCCGTCCGGAAGATGATATCTGCGGTCGTTTCAACGAAACGCAACTCAACCGGAATCTCCTGTATTCCGATATCAATTCCGTTCTTGTAAAGTTTGCAGCGGGGTTTATGCTGACGGCAGGAGGGCTGATTATGGTGAACGGGCAACAAACGACCGTTCAGGATTCCTTGAAGGCAGAACAACAGCAGGAAGTGGTGGTGACCGGTTACAAAACCGTTAAAAAATCCATGGTCACCGGAATGGGAACGGTTATTTCGCAAGATGCCGTTAACGGGAAGCAGGAAAATAAAAGCATTAAGCCGGCCGAACCCGTAAGAGGCCTCACGGTGAATCCACCCTCAACGAATTCCTCAAATGCGATCAGAATTGGCGGTGGCAGCCTTGTTTCCGGGAAGCCGCTGCTGGTCGTCGATCAAAAGGTAGTCCCTTTAAAGGTCTTTCAAGAAATAGATCCCCAATCCATCGAAACCGTAAATATTCTGAAAGGAAACGATGCCACTGCTTTGTATGGTGCGCAGGCAGAATATGGCGTAATTCTGGTCACCACCAAAAATAAAAAAGCAAAACGTAAAAGGATGTAAGGCATCAATACTTAGCCAATACTTTCCAAAATCTTGATTGCAATTCCGTTATCATTCGCGGAGCGAAATCGCAAATTAGATGTATTAAAACGGCTTTTTGAAGCTTATTAACTGGAAACCACCCCGTCAAAAATTCCTTTGGAATTTTCGCCACCCCTCCATCGGATGGGAATTTTACGGCGGTCAGTATGATGATGTTAGTCAATTCATACGACAGTCGGCTCCGTGGTCTCTTCTAAGTGAAACGGCTTAGTGAAACTTAGATATACTCAATCATTTCAGAAAAACTTAGCGGGCTTAGAGTTCAAAAAAAAGTTTGCTCATTTGCTGAGTGAAACGCCCTTGCGAACGGAAAATCATCGCCATCATTTAACCAAACCTTTGCGTCTTCAGCGTTACAAATAAAACGTCTCCATGGTCTCTTCTAAATGAAACGGCTTAGTGAAACTTGAATATACTCAATCATCTCAAAAAACCTTAGCGGGCTTAGTGTTCAAAACAGAATGTTAATTTTATTTCAAATAGAGCAAATCTATGACTCCACTCTTTTTAAAGTCAGAATTTAGAATTACCTTTAATATTCAAATCTTATCAGACTATTAAAATAAAAATTTATGAATTCAGAAAACAACTTTTCATTCCACGAAATATTTAAATCCGAAAATGAAATCCCCGAAGAATATAAAGTGCCCGAAATCCATCAGCGGGAATATCTTCTCAATGGAGAATTAGTAGCATGGAACGGCGATGTACAGGAGATTTATTCGCCGGTCTGCATTCGTACGGAAAACGGACTGCAGCGTAAATTGCTCGGAAGCATACCGAATATCGGGCCCGATGAAGCGATGAAGGTTCTTGACGCCTGTGTAAAAGCGTATGACAATGGGCTGGGAGAGTGGCCGACCATGTCTGTGGAAGGAAGAATCAAATGTATGCAGAAATTTGTGTACCTGATGATCAAAGAGCGTGATGTGATTATTAGGCTGCTGATGTGGGAGATCGGGAAAACCCTGGCAGACTCTGCCAAGGAATTCGACAGAACTGTGGATTACATCAATCAGACGATCGATGCCCTGAAAGACCTTGATCGTGAATCGTCGCGTTTCCAGCAGGCGGAAGGTACCATTGCGCAGATCAGAAGGGCACCGCTCGGTGTTGTACTGAGTATGGGACCATTTAACTATCCTCTGAATGAAATATTTACCACGCTTATCCCTGCGCTGATTATGGGAAATACGATCCTGTTCAAGCTTCCGAAGCACGGCGTTCTCGCACATTATCCTTTATTAAAAGCGTTTAAGGAAGCCTTTCCGCCGGGAACGGTCAATACTTTATACGGCAAAGGCGCTGAGATCATCACCCCAATCATGGAAAGCGGGAAAGTGAATGTGCTGGCGTTTATCGGTTCAAGCAAGGTAGCCAACGGACTGAAAAAGCTTCATCCGAAGGTTAATCGTTTACGTGCTATTTTAAGTTTAGATGCTAAAAATGCGGCTATCGTTACCAAAAATGCCAACCTTGACGTAGCGGTGAGCGAATGTATTTTAGGTGCACTTTCTTTTAACGGTCAGCGGTGTACGGCATTGAAGCTGATCTTCGTTCAAAAAGACGTAGCAGAAGAATTTACCCAAAAGCTTACTGCGGCCGTAGCTGCAATGAAGCCCGGTCTTCCGTGGGAAAAGGATGTGAAGATCACACCACTTCCGGAGGTCAATAAACCGTCTTATTTAAAGGAATGTCTGGAAGATGCCAAAGCAAAAGGCGCAACAGTGCTGAATGACAACGGAGGATTTACGGAAGAGTCTTTCTTTTTTCCGGCTGTCGTATATCCTGTCAATTCTGAGATGAAGCTGTATCATGAGGAACAGTTCGGTCCGGTGATTCCGGTGGTTCCGTTTGAGAATATTGAGGAACCGATCGAATACCAGGTGAATGCCGATCACGGGATGCAGGTAAGTATTTTCAGCGAAGATCCAATGGAAGTTTCAAAATTGATCGATCCGTTCGTAAATCTGGTAAGCCGGGTGAATATCAATTGCCAGGCCCAGCGCGGACCGGATGTATTCCCGTTTACCGGAAGAAAAGACAGCGCGGAAGGGACGCTTTCTGTTTTTGATGCGCTCCGTTCGTTCTCAATCCGTTCGCTGGTGGCCGCAAAGGTTACGGATTCCAGTAAGAATTTGCTGAACACGATCGTAAGGGATCATGATTCTAACTTCCTGAGCACGGATTATATTTTTTAGAAAATAAGATTCTAAGACAAATCCGCAGTACAAAGTTGTGCTGCGGATTTTCATTGATGAAATCAAAACTTATAGATTGAATATTTATTGTGAAGTGAGGAATCTGCTGATGATCCCGTTCAGTTCTTCGGCGTGGGTCACATTCAGTCCGTGGGGTCCGCGCTCGATAATCATGAAATCATTGTTGAGGATTCCCTGTGCAGCCTGTTTTCCTGCCGTATCGATAGGAACGATATTGTCTGAATCACCATGTACGATGAGTGTTTTTACCGTGATGTTTTTGAGTTCCGGGCGGAAATCGGTGTTGGCCCAGCTTTCAGCACATTTGATGGTGGCAATGGGATTGGCAAACGAAGCAATCGCCCAGTCGTAATCCAGCTGCTTCTGGCTCACGGTTTTGGAAAGCAGCCCGACGTTATAGAAGTCTTTATGGAAAGATTCTAGGAAAGTGATCCTGTCGGTTTTAAGGGCCTGCATGATTTCGTCCAGCTTTTCCTGAGGAACGCCGTCGGGATTGTCTTCTTTCTGCTTTACTAAAGGAATGATGGATGAGATTAAGGCGATTTTATCGATGTTCTGGGTTCCGTAATTGGTAATATAGCGGACGACTTCACCGCCACCCATGGAGAATCCAAAAAGGATTACACTCTTAAGATCAAGTTGGGTAATGATTTCATGCAGATCTTTAGCAAGCCCGTCATAGTCGTACCCGTCTGCTGAAGGTGATGATTTGCCGAAACCTTTTCTGTCATAAGCAATAACGCGGTATCCGAGATTGAGAAGGACGGGAATCTGCATTTCCCATGATTTCCCGCTGAGTGGCCATCCGTGAATTAAAATGATCGGCTGACCCGATCCGAAATCTTCATAATAAAGCTGGACGTTTTCATTGTCCTGTTTTGTAATAAAAGGCATATTGATTTGTATTTGGTGTTAGTCTTTTGAGTCACAAATATTAAGCCATAAATAACATCAGCCCAGTCAGGAAATCCTTTCAGAAAAAATAAATTCCGCTATGCCTTTCAGCCTAGCTTATTTTGGAATTGAATAACTTCAATCCGTGAATTTCGAGAGCGAATGGTAAGATTAAATATTTTCATTGTAATCTGTAACATTTTTGTAAGAAGAATACTAACCTCACAGAGAGTAAGAAATTATGGCCTCAACAGAACAGGAATTTTTAGATAAAATTGAAAAGCATAAAGGAATCATTTTCAAGATTTCTAAAATGTATATGGATGATAAGGATGATCGTGATGATCTTTTCCAGGAAATCACATACCAGGTCTGGAAAGCGTATCCTAATTTCAGAGGCCAAAGCGAATTCTCTACCTGGCTGTACCGCATTGCGCTGAATACGGCGATCATCTTCCTGAAGAACGAGAAAAAAAGAAGCTTTATTACCGGCGGAACATATGAAGAGTATAAGATCGCCCACGAAGAATTTAATCATGAAAGGGAAGATAAACTGAATGCGATGTATAAAGCCATCCATCAGCTGAACCCGATCGACAAAGCTTTTATTTTTTATTACCTCGAAGATTTTTCCGGTAAAGAGATTGCCGAACAGATGGGAATTTCCGAAGGAAATGTTCGGGTAAAAATGAACCGCGCGAAAAATAAACTCAAAGATATCTTAAGCTCAAATAAATCTTAACTTTTAAATCAATTGTCATGAATATAGATGAACTGAAAAATACATGGAATCAGGATGATTCCTTCGACGAAACCCCGGAAATAAGTACGGAACAGAAAAATAAAATCAATCTTCCTCTGGAAAAAATCCGTAAAAATATGCGCATGGAATTCTGGTCTACCGTAGGGATTTTTGTCTTTGCCTTTGCAATTATTGCTATTTCAGACGGACCTTTTAAATTTAAATTTTACATCAGCATTCTCATCACTTCGATGGTTTTTGTAACCTTCTTTTTTTTCAGCCAGTTTTTTAAGCTGTATAGCAATATGAGCAATCCGCTGATGCAGACCTACGACAGCCTGAAAGATCTGCTGTATCAGTTTCAGCTCAACAAGCAGTATTATCTTTCTTTTTATCTTTCTTTTGTGCCTTTTTTAGTATGTGAAATCATCATTGTCTTGGAATTTATCCCTCGTCCGGTACCTCTTTCAGACCTGCAGGTCGCCACTATTCT
>JBMDXW010000069.1:0-9511 GCA_048594965.1 Chryseobacterium sp. | reverse complement strand
GTAGGCAAGTTCACAATATAAATGATACTGAACTCAATTTCTTTTAATGAAAAAAATTGAGTCCCAGAGCCGTAAGCACAGCCATCATGAAAGTCATGATTCCGACCTGCTTTAAAAACGGATCGAGCTCTCTCGGATTTTTAACCGCCATGATCTGTCTTCTGATCTTCATTAACGGAAGCATCAGCACCATTACGATGAAAACATAGTAATTCTGTGTTTGAAAAAATCCGTTTACCGCAAGGAACATCAGCATCAGAAGTAATGGAAGCTGCAGCAGGATCATCTCGTAGATCATCGCATTTTTGAAGCCGATTCTCAGCGCAAAGCTGTTTTTACCGGATAACTTATCGCTTTCGATATCCCTCATGTTATTCAGGTTCAAAACCGCCATGCTCATCATTCCTACCGCAGTTCCCGGCAAAAGCATATCCCAGCTGAATGACTTGGTAAAGAGGAAATAACTTCCGCATACCGAAACCAATCCGAAGAAAATGAAAACGAAAATATCTCCCAGTCCCATATAGCCATAAGGTTTCTTTCCAACTGTGTAGCCGATGGCCGCTAAAATACTGGCAACCCCAAGACCTATAAAAATGTAAAATTCATTCATGTAATCCGGAATAAAGGCCACGTAAAGCAATGCAACTGTTGCTGCAAAAGATAAAACTGACAGTACGATCACAGCATTTTTCATCTGTTTTGCGGTGATTCTTCCCGAAGCTACTGCTCTTGCCTCGGCTTCCGTAGCCCGTTTGGCATCAGTACCCTTTACTCCGTCCCCGTAATCATTGGCATAGTTTGATAAAACCTGATACAGTAAAGTCACCAAAAGTGCCAGTGCAAAAATTCTCCAGTCCCAGGTTCCGCCTTCGCCGTACAGTCTCCATTTGGCAATAAAAGCCCCCATGATAATTCCACTTAAAGAAAGCGGTAATGTTCTAAGCCTTGCAGCTTTTATCCAATCAGTCATAATTTATAATTGATAAGCGATCACCGATACATGATAATCAATCATCATCTATCAGCGGTCATTTATATTTTTACGATATCCATTGATCTTCCCCGAAATTCGGTTTTCTTTTTTCAAGAAAAGCATTTCGTCCTTCTTTAGCCTCTTCGGTCATGTAAGCAAGGCGTGTGGCTTCGCCGGCAAAAACCTGCTGTCCTACCATTCCGTCATCCGTAAGGTTCATCGCAAATTTCAGCATTCTGATTGAGGTCGGTGATTTCGCTAAAATCTCCTGTGCCCATTCGTAAGCCGTGTCTTCCAGCTCTGCATGGGGAACTACTTTATTCACCATTCCCATTTCAAAAGCCTCCTGAGCGGAATAATTTCTTCCTAAAAAGAAAATTTCACGAGCCTTTTTCTGTCCTACCATTTTGGCAAGATATGCAGAACCGTAACCGCCGTCGAAACTTGTGACGTCGGCATCCGTTTGTTTAAAAATAGCATGTTCTTCGCTCGCTAATGTTAAATCACAAACTACATGAAGCGAGTGTCCTCCACCGACAGCCCATCCCGGAACCACGGCAATGACAACTTTTGGCATAAAACGGATCAGGCGCTGAACTTCCAGAATGTTCAGACGGTGTCTGCCGTCCTCTCCCACATATCCCTGGTGTCCCCTTGCTTTCTGATCGCCTCCGCTGCAGAAAGCCCAGCCTCCGTCTTTAGGACTTGGCCCTTCACCGGAAAGCAGAACAACTCCTATGGAAGGGTCTTCATAAGCATCGTAAAAAGCATCATACAATTCTGAAGTTGTTTTCGGTCTGAAAGCATTACGGACTTCGGGTCTGTTGAAAGCTATTCTGGCAACACCATTGGATTTTTTATAAGTAATATCTTCGTATTCTTTGGCGGTTTTCCACTCGATCATTGTTGTAAAAATTTTTCCCAAAGATACGGAATTGCATATAATTTTAACCTTGATTTTTAATGATAATCATGGGAAAAAGTAGAGTTTTAATGGCAAAAAATTAAATAAATACTTTTTGTGATTAAAGTGGATAATCAGAATGTAAAGCTAAAATTCAGGCATAAAAAAAGACGCTGGGTCAGCGTCTTACTTATTTATAAATACTTCAATTAAAGCATTTTAAGATTGTTCACTTCCTGTTCCGTAAGGATTCTCCAGTGTCCTCTCTTGATATTTTTCTTGGTAAGACCCGCAAACATCACCCTGTCCAGCGCTTCCACTTCATAGCCTAATCTCTGGAAAATTCTTCTGATCACACGGTTCCAGCCGATATGAATTTCTATTCCGACCTCATTTTTAGGCTTTCCTTCGATGAACGAAATCTGATCTACCACCGCTACGCCTTCATCCAGACGAATCCCTTCGGCAATAAGCTTCATGTCTTCGTGGGTAAGCTTTTTATCTAATGTTACGTGATAGATCTTCTTGGCGTCAAAAGACGGATGCGTCAGCTTTTTGGTCATGTGCCCGTCATTCGTTAAAAGAATAACTCCGGTTGTAGAACGGTCAAGTCTTCCTACAGGGAACAAACGGTAAGGTGAAGCGTTTGCCACAAGATCCATTACTGTTTTTCTTGCTTTATCATCCTTGGTGGTAGAAATATAACCTTTCGGCTTATTTAAAAGAACGTATACCGGTTTTTCAGGAGTAATACTTTGTCCGTCGAAGATTACTTTATCCGCTTTCTGAACCTGATATCCCATTTCGGTTACCACTTTTCCGTTTACCTCAACAAGTCCCTGTGTGATCAGCTCATCGGCTTCTCTTCGGCTGCAGATCCCGGAATTGGCAATGTATTTATTGAGACGGATCGTATCTTTGTGCACATCCTTTTCTATTTTGCTTAATCTCCTTTTCTGTACAAAAGATTTGTTTTTATCTTCTCGGTTTTCAGTTCCCGGTCTTTTTCCGTATTTCAGGCTTCCTCTTTCGTATTTATCTCTGGTGTCGAAATTATTGGGTCTGCTTCCTCCTCTTTTCGGAGCAGATTTCCCAAAAGATTTTTTCGCTTCTCCAGCACTGGTTATAAAAGGTTCCTGTTCGGTTTTTCCGTATTTTTTATCCATTCGGGCCTGGTAACTGGTGTCACCGCTTCTCCTCGATTCTGAATTTCTCTCTCCTGCTTTAGGAAAGGATTTCTTAAAAGGTTTTGATTCTGAAGAATTTCCAGATCTGGAAGCACGAGAATTATCAGAATTTTTCTTGTTTGAAATTCTTGGTCTCTTTGGTCGTTCTGAATTATTATTATCTCTGCTCATTCTAAAAATTTCTGCAAAGATAGTATATTTAATAACGAGTTAAAAATTAAGAATCATAACTTTGCATATCGTCATACGATCAACACAACAGAAAATCCGAAAATGATAACAATATTAAACGACAATTTTTCACAGTTAAACGATTTTTTACAGACAAAGTCCTTCAGCAAAATTTTCATTCTGGTAGATGAAAATACGCATGAATACTGTCTTCCCGTTCTTTTAGGAAATCTCGAGACGGATCTTTCGTTCGAAATTCTGGAGATCGAACCGGGTGAGGAAATGAAAAATATCCAGACGGCCAATCAGCTTTGGGAAATTCTCACAGAAATGAAGGCGGACCGTAAAGCGTTGGTCATTAATCTCGGTGGCGGGGTCATCACGGATATGGGCGGATTCGTGGCTTCCACCTATAAAAGAGGAATACAGTTTATCAATATTCCCACGACTCTTTTATCGATGTGCGATGCTTCTATCGGCGGTAAAACAGGCATCGACCTGATGCATTATAAAAATATGGTGGGGACATTCACCTTTCCGGAAAAGATCTTCATTTATCCGAAATTCCTGGAAACACTTCCTTATAAAGAACTGAGAAGTGGTTTTGCAGAAATGCTGAAACACGGATTGATTGCAGATGAAAAACACTGGGAAAACCTTATTCATATTTCCAAACTGGATTTTGAGGCAGTTATTCCTCACATTTCAACCTCGATGGAAATCAAACAGGATATTGTCCAGCAGGATTTTCAGGAGAAAAATATTCGCAAAACTTTAAATTTCGGACATACCATCGGACACGCTATTGAAAGTTTATGCCTGAATCAGGGAAATCCTATTCTTCACGGGGAAGCTGTGGCTATGGGAATGATTACCGAAACCCATTTATCTTTTTTCGAAGGACTGATCAGCGAAGAAGACTGCAGTATCATTATTGAAAATATTCAGAAGTATTATCCTTATCTGGACATCAGTGATTTTAAAGATGAAGATATTTTTGAGCTGCTGATCAATGATAAAAAGAATACAGACAGCAAGATTAATTTTTCCCTGATTTCAGGAATCGGATCATGTCTTTTTGATTATCAGTGCAGCAGAAAAAAGATCGCTTCATCCATCGAATTTTACAGAAAACTGAACGATGCTTAAGCTTTTTTACCCTTAAATTTCACTCGTAATAACTCACCATTCAGTAAAATTTTGAATTTAGATCATTTCTAAAAAAGCAGATAAACTTTAATATTAAAATTTTATTAATCAGCGATTTACGAATTATTTGAATTTAACACAAATCCAGATTCAGACTGACTTTTATCATGCTTTATTTTTTTGGCAAGCAATTTGAAAGATACTCCCCGTCAAATTAGTTTGACAGTAGTAAAATTTAAAATTAGAAAAAGTAAATTATTAAAAATTAAAGTTATGAAAAAGTTAATCTTAGGAATGGCTCTTACAGCTGGTTCATTAGCATTTGCTCAGACTACAACAGGTTCTTCAACAAGCCCAATCAGATTTGGTGTGAAAGCAGGAATGAACGTTGCGTCTCTTTCTAAAGATGCGGGCCTTGAAGATCAGAAATCAAAGATCGGATTTAACGCTGGTGTTTTTGCCAACATTCCGTTAGCAACTTCATTCAGCATCCAGCCGGAGGTTATGTATTCTCAGTATGGTGCTAAGATCGAAAGTGTAAAGGAGTCTACCATATTAGGTACTACTACAAGAACCGTAAACTCTTCTTCTACACACTTGGATTATATCACAGTACCGGTAATGTTCCAGTATAATTTTGTACCGAACTTCTATGTAGAGGCAGGTCCGGAATTCGGGTTTAACGTAAGTGCTAAGAACAAAGGAGACAGAACGATTACAACAACAAACTCTTCAGGAAGTTCTAGTGCAACGACCAGCTACTCAGAAGATATCGACAAAGATAACATGAATACCTTCAACTTTGGTCTAGGTTTAGGAGCAGGATATTACTTCACAGACAACTTCGGTATCACGGCAAGATATGTTGCAGGTCTTACTGACATTGCTAAAAACAGACCAAGCGGATCTGATGCCATCAGAAACAATACTTTCCAGGTTGGTTTAGCATTTAAATTCTAGGAATTAAACAATTTTGATTTCAATACGAAAAGGTCAGGCTTATTATTAAACCTGACCTTTTGCTTTATTTAAATTTAGGAATCCTAATTAAACAATTCTACTTCTTCCCCTTTTCCTACAGGATATTCTTCAGTAAAACATCCGAAGCAGTGGTTGGCAGAACCTAAAATCTCTTTTAAATTTTCAACGCTTAAAAATTCAAGAGAATCTACGCCCAGATAATCTCTGAGTTCAGCCGTGGTCATATTGGCCGAGATCAGATCATCTTTTGAAGGCGTGTCGATTCCAAGATAACAAGGAGCGATGATTGGTGGCGAAACACTTCTGAAGTGTATTTCTTTCACACCGGCATCTTTTAAGATCTTCACCAATCTCTTTGAAGTCGTTCCACGAACGATAGAATCGTCGATGATGACCACTCTTTTATCTTTGATCTCTGAAATGATCGGGTTCAGCTTAAGGTTTACCACCCTTTCTCTCATTTCCTGGGTAGGAACGATGAAGCTTCTTCCGATGTATCTGTTTTTAATTAAGACCGGCCGGAACGGTATTCCCGAAGCCTTGGCAAAGCCAATTGCAGCAGGAACGCCCGAATCGGGAACGCCGATCACAACGTCCGCTTCTACGGGTGCCTGATGCCAGATCTTTTCCCCTGATTTTTCCCTGATCTCATAAACATTGATGTTCTCCAGCGAAGAGTCGGGTCTGGCAAAGTAGATATATTCGAATGAACAGATTCTCTGCTTTCCTTTCTGCTCATCAGCCATATAAGAATGAAGTCTTCCCGGCTCGTTTTCGTTGGTATAAACGATCTCACCCGGCAGAATATCACGTACATACTGTGCTCCTACGGCATCCAAAGCCACAGATTCTGAAGCTACGACATAAGATTTCTCATCTATCGCTCCCAGAACCAACGGTCTGATTCCGTTGAAATCCCTGAAGGCAAAGAATTTATTTCTCGTCATTCCTACGACGGAATAAGCACCTTCGATCTTTTCCATGGTCATTTTGATGGCTCCGCGCAGTCCGAGGTCAAGATTCTTCTGGATCAGCCTGAGGATCACCTCAGAATCGGAGGTAGCCCTGAAGACAACACCCTCTGCTTCCAGCTCTGCTTTCAGCTCTTTGGCATTGGTAAGATTTCCGTTGTGCGCGATGGAAAGGATGATCTGGTCATACTCATTCTTCGCAAAGAACGGCTGGAAGTTGTACTTTTTCTTGTCTCCGGCCGTGGTATAACGGGTATGCCCGATGGCAGAATTTCCCATAAAAGTTTCAGGATCCGGGATCTCTTTATAAACATCCAGAACCAGGCCTTCATCTTTCATGTTGGTGATTCTTCCGTTCTTTAAAACAGAAATACCACATGCCTCCTGACCTCTGTGCTGTAAAGCAAAAAGCCCGAACTGGGAAAGTGAAAACGTATCAAGATCGTTATCAGAGTACATTCCGAAGATCCCGCATTCTTCATTAGGGGCATCCAGTCTTTCCTCTTCCTGGGTCCTGAAAAGATTCCGTCCGTAAGGCTGATCTTTAAACTGTTTTAAATATTCACTTTTATGAATGTCTAAACTTTTCATTTCTATTTTTTCTAAATTAGAAGTTAGATATTAGATGTCAGAAATTAGTCTAAGTTAACTTCAATTATTTTTTAAAACTGTCTTTAATGAATAAATCATTTTCTGTATCTCAGCTAAAAGCGCTTTTAAAGGTAGTATTTTAACTTCGGAAATAAAGTTTAGGTCTATCAGTAACTGTAATTGGGTTTGCAATTCATAAGTTGATCCAAATGCAATTCCCAGAAATTGATAAAATTCATTCTTACTATTTCTTCCTGCTCCTTCTGCAATATTTGAAGGTATTGAAACGACACATCTTCTGATTTGAGATATCAAGCCAAATTTTTCCTCTTTTGGTAATTCTGCAGTAATCAAATAAACTTCTTTTTCCAAATCCATTGATTTTCTCCAGACTTTAAGATCTTCTATCCTGTGCGATTTCATACTAACTTCTAGTATCTAACTTCTAACTTCTTAGAAATTATTTGCCTAAAGCAACTTTCA
The DNA here is from genome assembly GCA_048594965.1 of Chryseobacterium sp. Classification (GTDB taxonomy): domain Bacteria; phylum Bacteroidota; class Bacteroidia; order Flavobacteriales; family Weeksellaceae; genus Chryseobacterium. Next base: position 2,098 of record JBMDXW010000069.1, on the reverse strand, counting down.
ATCGGTTGTAGATCTCCACATAAGCTTCGGTAACTTCGCCAAGATCTCTTCTGAACCGGTCTTTGTCGAGCTTCTTCATGGTATCTTTGTCCCAAAGTCTGCAGGTATCCGGGGAGATTTCGTCTGCAAGGATGATCTCGCCGTCTGAAGTTTTCCCTAATTCGATTTTGAAATCAACAAGGATGATATTCATTTTGTCGAAAAGATCGATCAGGATTTCGTTGATGTCTGAAGTGAGCTCATACATTTCATCAAGTTCTTCGTACGTAGCCGCCCCTAAGAAAACTGCATGGTGATCGTTGATAAGCGGATCTCCCAACTCGTCTTTCTTATAGCAGATATCGAAGATGGTCACCGGCGACTTGATTCCTTCTTCCACGCCTAATCTCTGAGCCATGCTTCCTGCGGAATAGTTTCTTACAACCATTTCCAAAGGAATGATGGATACTTTTCTTACCAGCTGCTCTCTTTCGTTCAATTGTTTAATGAAATGAGTCTTGATCCCTTTTTCATTTAAATATTCAAAAATAAGAGTCGTGATCGCATTGTTCATTTCTCCTTTAAGATCTACAGATCCTCTTTTCTGAGCATTAAATGCAGTAGCATCGTCTTTGAAACGCACGATTACCTGATCAGGATTGTCGGTAGCAAATACCTGTTTTGCCTTACCTTCGTACAACATTTCTTTCTTTTCCATTTCTAAATTGTCTTTATTAGATTTATATTTATTTAATTACTATTCCTGTTAAAACGGCCATTCCGAAGCTGAGAAGTGTGCCGATCAGCACATATTCCGTGAGCTTCCTCTGCCTGGCCTGCGCAAGATCGCTGAACCTGAACACCGATTTTGCAGCGACCATAAAACCTACGCCCTCCCAATGATCTACCACGATGAAAGTAAATACGAGAAGCCTTTCCAGGATTCCTATATACTTTCCTGCATCTGCCAGCGATTCGGTCTGAATGGTGCCGGCCGTCTCAGGAGCGGGTGTCCATGATGAGAGCAATATCCTTATAATTAACGAAGCAGGGGTTGTCAAGAACAAAGCTGCTCCCAATAGTTTTAAAATGTGTTGGTCTTTCAGAAAATTAAAGTTGAACTCATTATAATAAAAAGAGATTCCTGCAATGACTAAAACATGCAGCGCCTGATCGATAAAAAACCAGCTCTTCTTATTCTGAACATTCTGAAAGCTTAATTTCGCAGCATCAATGATAAAATGGGAAACGCCCACTACAACCGCTACCCACCAAAGCCGGATATCCCACAGGAATACGAAGCTGAGAGCCGTATGGATCAGCACATGAATATAAAGGAAAATGCTTTTCAGCTTTTTGCTTTCCTTGTCTGCAACCCATGAATCCGGCTGGAGAATAAAATCTCCGAGTAGATGTGCCAATATGAGTTTAGTAAAAATCATGCTTAGAGTTCTGCTATTTTCTTTCTGAAATACTGGTTGGTTTCCACAATGAGTTCGTAGTTGGCGCGCTTCAGTCTCTGGCTTACCGAAGACTGTGAGATGGCAAATTTCCGGGCAAGATCTTCCTGGGTGATCTCTTTATTCATGATCATTTCGTGGATGATTTCGGCGGTGGCCACCGTCCAGTTGTCGAAATCTTTTGAGGACCACTTCAGCAAAATATTAAGGTCTCTGTCTACAGAGTCATTGGAAGTTTTGATGGATACGGTGTGTCCGTCACTTTTAAGATCGTTAAGCAGTCTTCCGGAATGAACATAGGCTGTTCCGTTGGATTCTGTGATCTTATCGGAGGAGAAGTTTTCTTCACCGATGCCTATGGCTATTCTTACATCCAGGTTTTCCTGTGTTTTAATTAATGATTTTATGGCTAAAAAACGCCAGAATACATCGTCGATATTGCATTTGAACTGAAATTCATCGCCTCTGTAGATTTCCCATGTGTGGGGAGCGCTTCCCCAGTTTTCGAGAAGATTTTTAAGTCTGGTGATCCAAACTTCCGTTTCCGCGTGTTGTGAATTTATAATATCTCCGGTAATGACCGCTATCATTCTGCAAATATAAGCATAATTACTTATAAACAAAAAATATAAGGTGATCCCCTTATAGATAATACGTAT
>JBMDXW010000068.1:0-6079 GCA_048594965.1 Chryseobacterium sp. | reverse complement strand
CTTTCAGCTCAGCTTCAGTGGCCTTGTGGTGGATGGCTTCTTTGTAATCGTAGTTTTTTGCAATATTTTCAAACACTTCGAACAAAGGAACTTCCTTATCAAAGGTAAACATGGCGATATTATCCAGCAAGCTTACCTGGCTGGAATTCCCGATGCTCACTTTCTTCTTGGTCGTAACATCTTCAATGATAAAACCGTTTCTTAATTGAGAAACTAATTTGTAAAGTCCTGGTTTTCCAGAGATTGAAATTATTTTTTCTAACAGCATAATTTTATTTTTTGTAAATTCTGCAATTGCTTCCGGCACCTCGGCAAGCTCCGTGCGTGGGCTTTTGCGTTATATTTCTTCTTTTTATTATTTACTTATTTGGGGAATCTCATTTTATAACTGATGCTTACGTCACCCTGGGTAATTTTGGTCAGTTTTCCTTTGACGAGCTTCTTTTTCAGGGCGCTCAAATGGTCGGTGAACAGAATTCCTTCGATGTGGTCGTACTCATGCTGGATTACGCGGGCTCTAATATCGGAAAAAGTTTCGGTATGTTTTACGAAATTTTCGTCATAGTATTCAATGACGATGGTTCCTTTCCGCTTCACGTCTTCCCGTACATCCGGAATCGAAAGGCATCCTTCATTGAATTTCCACTCTTCACCGGATTCCTCAAGAATTTGCGCATTGATGAACACTTTCTTAAATTCTGCCAGTTCATCCTTGATGTCTTCATAATCTTCGTCTTCCGCCAGCGGGCTTACGTCGATCACGAAAAGGCGGATGTCCAGACCGATCTGCGGGGCCGCCAGACCGATTCCATTGGCGCTGTACATGGTCTCGAACATGTTTTCTATCAGTTCCTGAAGGTCCGGATAATCCTGATCTATATCCTTTGCTACTTTTCTTAAAACCGGGTCCCCAAAAGCTCTTATCGGTAAAATCATCTTGTTCTTTGTTCTAAAAAATTCTGCAATATGATGGTTGCACTTACTTTATCTATTAATCCTTTCTCCTGCCGCTGCTTTTTACTTTTTCCGCTTTGGGAAATAAAAAAAGAGGCCATTTTGGAGGTAAATCTCTCATCGAAGCGGTTGACTTTCACGGTCGGAAATTCATTTTTAAAAATTTCGATAAATTTCAGAATATCCGTTTCCACTTCGGAGACATTTCCTTTCATGTCTACGGGAAGTCCTATCACGACCTCATCTACTTTGTTTTCACTGAAATATTTCTTCAGAAAATCAGTCAGAACAGGAGTCGAAACCGTATCCAGACCACTCGCAATGATCTGCATATCGTCGGTTGCAGCGATGCCGCACCGAGCTTTTCCGTAGTCTATTGCAAGGATTTGTCCCATAGGTTTGCAAATTTAGTAAATTTTAATGATTTTATTCCAAATGCGGTTTTTTATTACGCCCTGCATTGTCAATAGCGGTTTTCGTCTGTTTTACCGCCATGCCTCAAGATAGGGAATACTTGTTTATATTGGGATTGAGTAAGGAAATTTCATGCATTTGCACGGTTTTTTTACAAATCATGTTTTATTACGCTATTTTTTTTATAATTTTAATTTTCTAAAAACGAAAATATGAAGAAACTCATTCTCGTAAGACATGCGAAAAGTGACTGGCCCGAAGAAACAGAGGACTTCGACAGACCTTTGGCAGACAAGGGGTTAGAAGAAGCCATGCAGATGTCCAGGTTTATGAAAAATAACAATGTGGCGATCGACTATTTTGTATCGAGCCCGGCTGTACGTGCATTGAATACATGCAAAATCTTCAATCAGTCTTATGACATCAATATGGTCACGAATGAGAAACTTTATAATCCTTCGGAAAGTAATTTTGAGTCCGTGATCTATGATCTGGACGATAATGTAAATTCCGTAGCATTTTTCTCCCACAATAACGGAATTTCCAATTTTGCTAATTCTATTTCTGAAGATATCTTCCACTTCCCAACCTGCGGCGTGGCGGGTTTTGAGATCGATTGCAACTCGTGGTCTGAATTCGACGGAGCCAAGAAAAGGCTGCTGTTTTTTTATGATCCGGGGAAGATAAAATGAAAAGATCCAATGGCTTCGAGAGCCTCAGCCACCGGATCTTTTCATCTTACCATGTAAAAAATCAAAGATTTTTAAAAACTTTTGTGTTCTAAAATATGCGCAACACTTTATCCTATAATCTGATGTGACTTATGTGTTTCAAAAGCTTTTGTGACTTTTGTAGTTACATGAAAAGTTCAAACAACTTACCCCGTAATTTTTGGCTAAAGCCTTTTTTCTCCCTTCAAAAACAAAAGGACGGGCTAAAGCCCGTCCCTATTGATAACCATCCCGTGAATGATTTTTTATAAATTATTTCCTTCTCAAGTCCAGATCATCAAAATCAAAGCTGAAATCCGTAACATCGGAAATAGGTTTTAATCTCGCCGACTGTGCTTTTCCGGTTTCGTCATAATCAAAAATAATGTAGGCATCGGCATCATAGCTTCTGTCGTCCCATTTGATGATAAAAGAATTATTGGAAAAAGGCAGTAATTCACCTTTCAATCTTGGAGAATTTTTACAGAAAATCCTATAAGCACTTCCCTGCTGTGAGATTTCTACATCGCCAAACCATTTGTCGCTATAGGTTCCGACGAATTGTTCTGCTTTTGGCTGAAGATTTTTATCCTTTCGGAAGGTTTCTGATTTGGCAAAGGCTTCTTTTTTCTGTTTGTCAAAACCTTCTTCCATTTTCTTCATTCTGTCGCTATACGTTTTTAGCCAGTTACGGTCTGCAATGCCGAGATAAGAATCTTTTATGGTGTTGGTAATCGTACTGAAAGCAGCTCCGGACTGTTGATTTGTCAAAACGACAATTCCCAGTTTCATATCGGGGATCAGCGTAAACTGTGTAACTGTTCCGATCAATCCGCCGGTGTGCTGAATTTGTTTACGACCTTTCACGTCACTTAAAAACCAGCCCATTCCATATCCGTAGAAACTGGTGTCATAAGGATTTTTCGCCGCCACTGCATCTGGAATCTGTAAGCTCCAAAGCTGATGAACATTTTTATCTGAAACTAATTTTTTACCATCTTTCGTGGTGAAATTATTCAATAGAAATTCTGCCCATGTTGTCATGTCTTTAATATTGCTCAAAATTCCTCCCGCAGCATTGCCTGTTTCGTTCCAGTCGTGAGGAACAGCGATGGCTTTTCCGTCAACAGGAGCATGCGCATCGATTTTATTGGCAATAGCTTTTGCCCTGTTGTAGCTTCCGAAACTTGAAGTCATTCCTACAGGTTTCATAATCCGCTGCTCGATAAATTCTGCCCAGCTTAATCCTGAAACTCTGTGAATGACTTCACCGGCAACGATGAACATAATATTATTGTAATCTAATGTTGTTCTGAAAGGGTTTTCAGGTTTTAAATACCGTACATTGTGCACAATATCATTGACCGTTAAATTTCCGCCTTCCGGAAAGAACATCAAATCTCCTTGTCCCAGTCCTAGTCCGGCTCTGTGCGTCACCAAATCTTTAATGGTAACATTTTGAGAAACATACGGATCATACATCTGAAATTCAGGAATATATTTGGAAACTTTATCGTCCCAATCCAGTTTTCCCTCATCGGCTAAAATAGCCAAAGCCGTACACGTAAAACCTTTTGAATTGGAGGCGATTCCAACAAGTGTATTGTCATCCATCGGTTGTTTGGTCGTTAGAGAGCGTACACCAAATCCTTTTGAATAAATCACTTTGCCATCTTTGATAATTCCCACTGACATTCCCGGCACATCGAATGCTTTCAGGGTATTTTGTACAAGTTCATCAAGTTTTTTCTCTTCCACCTGTGCGTTCGCAATACCGACAGCAAGCAAAAGAAAGAAAAAAGAAAGTTTCTGCTTCATTTTTTAATTTTTTCAAATTTAATTAAATATTAGATGATGCTGATATAAAAAGTAAATCTTCATAACTTTGCAGGATAAATCATTTTCATGACCAAAATCCTGCTCCTTTCCGATTCCCATTCTTATATCGACGACCGTATTGTAGAATATGCCGGAGAGGCCGATGAAATATGGCACGGCGGCGATTTCGGGAGCATGGAGGTGATTGAGCAGCTTGAAAAAATCAAACCGCTGAAAGGCGTGTACGGAAATATCGACAATGCGAAGATCCGTTCGGAATTTCCGGAAGTAAACCGTTTCACCTGTGAAGACGTTGAAGTCCTGATGATCCACATCGGCGGCTATCCCGGGAAATATACTCCGCTGGCAAAACAGGAAATTGCGGGAAAAGCTCCAAAGCTATTTATTTCAGGCCATTCGCATATTTTGAAAGTGATGTTTGATCAGAAAAACAACCTGCTTCATCTCAATCCGGGAGCATGTGGAAAGCAAGGATGGCATAAAATGAGAACGATGATGCGTTTTGTAATCGACAGAGCGGAAATCAAGGATCTGGAAGTGATTGAATTGGGACCTAAATTTTAAACACGGATCTCACTAATATTTCACGAATATCACTAATTTAATTGGTTGAAATTTGTGAAATTATTTGTGCTTTTTGTGGTTTACAAAAACAGTTATGAAAATAGGCGATAAAGTTTCGGTGGTAGATGAAGATTTGGGTGGAGTAATCACTTCGGTCAACGGAGATATTGTTGTTTTTAAAGATGAATACGGGTTTACCTACCAATATCCGAAAACTAAACTGGTTCCGAAAAATTCGGATCTATACGAAAATATTAAAGTTGTAAAAAAAGCAGAACCTAAAAAAAATATTTCTAAAAAGCATCAGAAAAATGCATTGGTCCTGGATCTCCATTTTCATCATCTGGTAAAAAATCCCAATGATTATGATAGTTTTGAAAGGTTATTCATTCAGAAGGAAAGATTGATCGAAACGTTGAATTTCTGCAGGAAAAATCATCTTAAAAGATTAGAGATCGTACATGGAATTGGTGACGGAATCCTTCAGCGAATGGTTTGGGAGGTCCTGGAAAGCCAGACCGGGCTCGATTTTTACAACAAGGAAATACTTCATCATCAATCGGGTGCGGTAATGGTAGAATTTCACTAAATTTGCAGGAATCAGATTATGAATATACTTAATTTACTTTTCACCAAAGACGGACTGACCTACCAGATTGCTAAAAACAAAAGCATTGTGGAAGAAAAATCGTATTTCGTAAACGAGGAATCCCCGGAAAACTATATTCTGGATACTCTTGAGGAAGTACTCATCAAACAGAGATTTGATGAAATCCAGGTAATTTCCGCCCTGAACCATTTTACGCTGATGCCGGAAGGTTTTTCACAGCACGAAGCAGGATTCGACCTGATCGCCTTCAATGCGCCGGTAGACAAGGATAAAGAAGAGCTGATGCTGTCGATCAATGAAAAATTCAAAGTACAGTTTTATTATACGTTTCCGAAGAATTTTTACAAAAAGATTAAAGATCCGGCGATTCCTGTCGGCTTCAATTTTTCAGGGGAGAAGTTTCTAAATTCTATCCATAATAAAAGCCATAAAGAAATTCATATCAATCTTTACCACAACCAGTGTGAATTTTTTGCGATCGACAACAGGAAAGTTATTTTATATAACAATCTGGACGTTAATTCTGAAGTCGATTTTCTTTATTTTATCATGTTTACTTTAAGCAAGATCGGTTTTGGCATCAATGAAACCTATTTCTTTGCATACGGAGAAACTACTGAAAATGAAACATTTATTTCGGAATTGCAGAAATTCGTTAAAAACCTAAAAATCATATTCGATAATATTCCGAATAAAAATTTTATCCTAAATTAGGTTACAGGGATCAGATATCAGGTTTTAGCGAACCTGCGACCTTCTACCTACAATCTAAAACCCAACAACTATGTACAGAATCATTTCAGGCAAATGGAAAGCCAAGAAAATAGCCGCCCCGAAAAATTTTGATGTAAGGCCGACCACGGATTTTGCCAAGGAAGCGCTGTTCAGCATTCTGGAAAATACCTATGATATGCAGTCGGTATCCGTATTGGACTTGTTTGCGGGAATCGGGTCCATCAGTTTTGAATTTGCCTCCAGAGGCTGCCAG
>JBMDXW010000067.1:0-6943 GCA_048594965.1 Chryseobacterium sp. | reverse complement strand
CTCCCGGTGGCTGAGCGGAGCCGAAGCCACAAAAAAACTCCGGCCGGGAAAGTTCCCGGACCGGAGTCAACACACTTGATGAAAAAACCATCTCCAGGATGGAATATTTTTGTGCTAACCTAAACCTCAATACGGTATAATATAATTTCAGTATTAGGATAGGTTTGTTAGAACAAGCCGGTTGCATGCTACCAAACAAGCATCTTGTTAGCCTCGAAGTAAGACCCTTGCTTGCTCCCTAACAATCACCTTGCTTGCACCGAAGCAAACCTCTTGTTCTTACTCTACCGTCAATTGCTTATCCAGGGTAGCTGTACGGGGCTCTTTTAAAGTCTGACTGCCTGAATACTGCGTCAGCAATTCTATAGCATAAGTTCCTGCTGCTAATTCAGGAATCACTACCATAACCTCCGAAGGATTATTGGTAACGATATCCGAAGCCTCTACTTTCGTCCGGGCCTGCGTAACAACGTTGACAAAGAACACGCCGACCGAAGGATCTTCACCTGTTACTTTGATCTTGCTGCCCGCGATCTTCAGGTTTCTGCCCGGGGTGAGCAGGTCGTTCACCGAACCGCTCTTCACATCCGTAACCTGTAAGATCACTAATGAACATTGGGGCTGTGCTCGCTCGTCGTTCGCACCGTGAAATCGTTGGGATTGTCTTTTGTTAAACTTTATCACAGAGATGTACTTTGATGCGTTGTTCTTGTTTGATTAATTTGATCTTATTTATATCGGGTAATGGTAAATAGTCCATACGTATTATTATGTCCCAACCCGTCATTGGCAGACATTAAGGACCAGGTTCCGATATAGAATTGCACACTACCGTCAGTAGTATTATGAATTATAATATTAGCATTAACATATTCACTGGCATCATTGGTAGAGTAAGAAAAACCATCATTACCGTCGATTTGTTTACATACAGCTCCGGCTGCTAACCACATACCTGTTCCCGAGTATATATTGGCATCATATGTTGATAAGCCGTTGATGCTGTAAAAAATAGCAGAAGAAGACGTATTAACAAACTTAGGAGCAACATATTGTGATCCGGCATATCCACCTGAAGCAAAATCCATTCTCAATGCCCCATTTGGTCCAAAATTCACGAAACCAGCAGTACTTCCGGCAGCATCTGACAAAAGTTTATAATTGACACTTTGTGTATTATTAACTGCCCTTCCGTTCATCCAGGTACGGTTAGCTCCGGTAGATCCTGTTGCAAAGGAAGATGTAGATACCGTAATCACTGCTGTCCGGGTCTCCCCAATATTGAGGTCAGTGGGGGAAGATGTTCCGCCATCTCCTTTCAGGCTTGTCCATTGAGATCCGTCCCAATAATACATTCCGGCACTTTTAAGAAGTCCTGTACCTGTGTTATACACCATTAATCCAGCAGTTGGAGAACTAATTGTGGTAACATCGGTTTTGCTATTAAGGGCTACTCTTGGAGGGAGAAACCCTTTATTGGTAGAAGTGAGGTCCAGCGCGGCACTGGCATCCGGGCTGCTTGTTCCTATTCCCACCTGCCCATTGTCTTTTGCCACAAAGTCTGTTCCTGCGGCTCTGGCTGTACCATCTGTCTTTGTTCCTAATTTTACCAGGCCATTGGTGGTGTCATTTACCCAGGCATCATTGGTAGTGTCTCCCGCTGAAGCCCCTGTGATTTTTTGCCACAAGTTGCCATCAAAATAGTAATATCCCGGCGCGGTAATACTGGCCGTTGCTCCCGATGCAGACGGATCGGCAGAAGATGCATACACGATGATTCCTCTCTGGTATGTTCCGTATATTCCCGCTGTCGTTGCTATACGGATCTTGTCACCGGCTATCTGAGGGATAATAAGTCCCTCCGGTTTGCTGCCGTCGGTGGTTTTAGGGCTGATATCGAGGGTCGCTTTCGGGGTTGTATTATTAATCCCCACCTGAGCGAATAGATTAAGGCTGATGAACAGGACAGCCCCAGTAATAATGTTTTTCATTGTTTATGTATTATAAATTGTTAATGTTTTGATACTTTATTTATTGAACACGAAGGGCACGAAGGTCTTTTTAATGCATTGCGCGTTAAGTTTCACAAAGCCGCTTCGCTTATAAGAGCCCGCAGAGTAAGCTACTGAAGATGAAAGACCACTCTTCGTACTGAAAACCGGGAATTCCCATCCTGCGGAGGGGTGGCGAAAATTCAACGAATTTTTGACGGGGTGATTGTTTCTGTTCATCATCATTTAATGTTATTACTCGGTTTCTGCGCCATATTCTTTTTTGAACACGAAGGTCACTAAGATTTCTTTAATGCATGGTGCTTTTAAGCTTCACAAAGCCGCTTCGCTTATAAGAGCTCGCAGAGATTAAACAGATTGGCTGTTACATTAGTGTTATGAGTGCAAAATCATTCGTGCCATTTGTGTTTAAAACCAGGCGGAGGGCGGCTGAAGTGGCTTGTGGTGCTTTTTAAAGTAAGAGGTTTATCATTGAATAGGACTAAATACATTATCCTTAAGCAGAAATGCAGGAACAGAGGTAGCTGGAGATGGTTCATCGATTTGTTTTTTTATCAAGTGTGTAATAAGCAGTCTTTCCCAGACTATATTTAGGCAGCAAATGTAAATATTTTATCACTATGTAAAACAATATTATGTTGTTTTTTTAATATGTTAAATCGCAAATCTCGCTAGAACTCTTCCAAAGCGTTTCATTTAAATTAAAATCAGACGTTAAACGATAAGCTTTACTGATTCTTTGGCGGGTAAAGCTTTCACACAGAGATCCTAAACCGGGAATATTTATCGTGCTTTTTCCTCGTCGTGGGATATTTATTTTTGTTATCTTACCGCTATAAAAATAATAGGAAAATGAAATTTCGAAATCTTGCCTCAGCCCTTGCTGTCATGTCATTTTTGCATTTTGCCCACGCCCAGGAATCTCCCAAATATGATTACGTAGAAGCTTTCAAGCCGTTTTTTTACCCGCAGACGGGTACAGAAACAAGATCGGCCAGCGGGCAGCCCGGCCATGCCTACTGGCAGAATGCGGCAGACTATCACCTCCAGGTAAGTCTCGATGAAAGCAAAAATGAAATTACCGGAACAGCCGAGATAAAATATACCAACAACAGCCCGGACAAGCTCGGCTTTCTGTGGCTTCAGCTCGATCAGAACCTGTTCGCAAAAGATTCCAGGGGAAATGCCGTTGTTCCGATGTCCGGGAGCAGAAACGGAGCCCATGGTGAAGAGCTGGACGGAGGCTACAGGATAAAATCGGTAAAACTTGACGGTAAGGAGGTACATTATACCATTACCGATACCAGAATGCAGATCGATCTTCCATCTGAACTTAAAGCCCGTGGCGGTGTTGCTAAGATTACCATAGAATATTCTTTCGTATCTCCCCAATACGGATCGGACCGGATGGGAATCCAGGATACCAAAAACGGGAAGATCTTCACCATGGCCCAGTGGTACCCGAGAATGTGTGTCTACGACGACGTCATGGGATGGAATACCCTGCCTTATCTCGGAGCCTCCGAGTTTTACCTGGAATACGGAGATATCACTGCGGATATTACCGTTCCCGCCAGTCATTATGTCGTAGCTTCCGGAGAGCTCCTGAATGCAAAGCAGGTTTACTCCAAAGAAGAAAACAACCGGTGGGAACAGGCCCGGAACAGTGATAAGACCGTGATGATCCGCCCTGAATCTGAAATCGGAAAGAATAAGCCGTCCGGAACAAAAACCTGGAAATTCAAAATTAAGCAGTCGAGGGATTTTGCCTGGGCATCGTCAGCAGCCTTTGTATTGGATGCCGCAAGAATCAACCTTCCGAGCGGTAAGAAGTCACTGGCCATCTCTGCTTATCCCGCGGAGAGTGGGGGTGAAAAAGCCTGGGGAAGATCGACGGAATACACCAAAGCGGCGATTGAGCACTATTCTGCAAAATGGTATGAATATACTTATCCTGCGGCCACCAACGTTGCCGGAAATGAAGGCGGAATGGAATACCCCGGCATCGTATTCTGCCACATGACTTCTGCAGGTGCAGACCTTTGGGGAGTTACCGATCATGAGTTCGGACACAACTGGTTTCCCATGATCGTAGGCTCCAACGAAAGGCTGTTTGCCTGGATGGATGAAGGCTTTAACTCCTTTATTAATGAGCTTTCTACAGAGGCTTTCAACAAAGGGGAGTATTACCAGAAGAAAAACGTGGCTCAGATGGGCTCCTTCCTGATGAACGATCGCTTTGAACCCATCATGACCGGGGCAGATAATATGAGGGAAAGCAGCATCGGTGTTTTGGCTTACTTTAAACCGGAACTGGGATTGGGCCTGCTCCGGGAATCTGTCCTGGGACCCGAGAAGTTTGAAAAAGCATTAAGAGCCTATGTCGACCGGTGGGCTTTCAAACATCCTACGCCATGGGATTTCTTCCACACCATGGAAAATGTTTCCGGGGAAGAGCTGAACTGGTTCTGGAGAGGATGGTTTTTCAATAAATGGAAGATCGATCAGGCCGTGAAAAATGTAAAGTATGTAAACGGCGATGTTAAGAACGGCGCACTCATCACCATTGAGAATATCGGTCAGCTGCCTATGCCGACAACCGTGCAGGTGACATTTAAAGACGGAACGCAACAGACAATAAAGCTGCCGATCGAAGTCTGGAAAAGAAATACCGAATGGACATTCCGGTTGGATTCAGCAAAAGAAATCGTTGAGGTAAGGCTTGACCCGAAATCGCAGATTCCAGATGTCAACATCACAAACAATACCTGGACTTCAGCCGACGCAAAGCCGTAAAATAATAGAATGACTTTATCATCAGACTCAGGAAGATACCGGAGCTTTTTATTTTAAATTATGTTTAAATTAAGTGCAGTCTTCATGATAAGCCTTACTTTTGCTTAAGCTAATTAAAATATATGATTATGAATTTAAGATTTTCAATCGTAAGTCTTATGATGTTTGCTTTAGGCTTTTCTCAGGATCTTAAAGTGATGAGCTTCAATATCCGTCTGAATGTAGATTCCGATAAAGAAAATGCATGGCCCAACAGAAAACAGGAGGTAGCGGATCTGCTGACGTATTATCACCCGGATTATTTTGGCGTTCAGGAAGCCCTTCCGGAGCAGATGAAAGATATTAAAACCGGACTGAAAAACTATGATTATGTAGGCGTAGGAAGAGACGACGGCAAAGAAAAAGGTGAGTTTTCCGCCCTGTTTTATGATACGAACCGGCTTCAGGTAATAAAATCAGGTACTTTCTGGCTTTCCGAAACTCCTGAGAAACCTTCCAAAGGCTGGGATGCCGCCCTGAACAGAATCTGTACCTATGCGCTTTTCAGGGATAAAAAATCAAAGAAGGAATTCATGGCGCTTAATCTTCATTTCGATCATATCGGGAATGTAGCCCGGGTAAAATCTTCAGAGCTGATCTTAAAGAAAATCAAAGAGCTGAATCCTGAAAATCTGCCGGTAACCGTAAGCGGCGATTTTAATTTAACGGAAGATTCGGAACCGATTAAGATCATGTCGCAGAATATGCAGGACAGCTTCTATCACTCGGAAACGAAACATTACGGCCCGAAAGGCACTTTCACAGGTTTTAATGTCAACGAAGTACCGAAAGACAGGATCGACTATATTTTTGTAAAAGGATTTAAAATAAAATCTCACAGGCATATCAACGACAGACGCGAAAACCTGCTGTACCCATCGGATCACTTTCCGGTGCTAGCAGAACTTCAGTTTAAATAAGGAGTCTACAGCTGCCCGTTATTCCCTATCAGACCATACAGAATCTTATCCCTGATTTCATCCGTAATATCCGAGGTAGATTCTGTATTTCTTTTAAACCAGAAATAGGAATTGTTCAGGGTGTGCAGGATGAATCTTGTCGTAAAGGCAGGTGATTTCAGCTCCCATTTTTCAGCCAGGAAGATCTGTGAAATCAATGCTTCCACTTCCTGCTGATAGCTTTTTCTTAAGGTGATAAATTCGGGAAGACGTTCCTCCAGGTGCTTCCATTCGTTGGAGTAAATGTGCGTCACATCACGGTTTTTGAGAACAACCGATAAATGCCTGTCCAGGAAAAGGTTTAATTTTTCCTTCGGCGGAACATCCGTGTTTTTTACTTCCTGAAGCTCATCGAAAAATTCCTGGGCGATCCCGAAACAGATCCACTCTAAAATCTCTTCCTTGGAACGGATATGCGCATACAAAGAAGCTGCCTTGATATTAAGCTTTGTCGCCAAATCCCTAACCGAACTTCCCATGTAGCCTTTTTCCTTGAAAAGTTCCACGGCAACATCTAATATTTTCTTTTGTTTTTCTTTAAGCTCCATCTGGTAAATGGCAAAAGTACTTATTTTGATTGTAATATGCTGATTTTCCAATTATGATTTTTAATATGGCGACGGTAACATCTAAAAGCAAGGCCTATCTTACTATGCCCGCCTTTTTAATTAAAATCTTAATGGTCTTAATATTCAGACTGTGACTGTTCTTCCGATTATTTTCACTCAATCAAAGTATAACCGGAAAATTTGTCTTCCATAATTTATTCTTAAATGAATATTTCGGAAATTTTGTCGCTATTTTTTGAAAAATCAATAATTGAACACTTTTTGCGATATAGCTTCCGAATTAAATGATTGAATCAGATAAAGGACATCAGACTTTAGATATCAGTTTTAATTTGATTTTAATGTAAAGTCTCACGGAATGGTCTGGAATCTGATGTCTGAATCTGAAATAAAAGAAGTAACAAATCAAAAATAATACATATATGAATCTTAATCAATATACCGTAAAATCGCAGGAAGCCATCCAGGCCGCACAACAGGTCGCCATGGAATTCGGCAACCAGAGTATCGAGCCCCAACATCTTCTTGAAGGTATTTTTCAGGTGGATGAGAATATCTCGCCTTTCTT
>JBMDXW010000066.1:0-1980 GCA_048594965.1 Chryseobacterium sp. | reverse complement strand
ACCGTTGGGGAAATCCCTGCTACAGGGGCTGAGAGAGGACCAACGGCATGAGCTTCACCAGGTGATTGGGAGCGACTATGGCTGGGGCCACTCTGCTGCTTACTCAGGGAGCGGGATGAACTTTGACGCCCACGGTGAAGCCGAAATGAACCGGTATGATGACTTAAAAAACGTGAAAGACGTTGATGCGAGCCATTGTGATTGGGTTGAAGAGTGCCCGATCCTCCGAAGAAGGGAGGCCCCGGGCCCCCGTCGCCTCCACTGGTGCGTCGCGTTCTACGAATGGATTGCGACCTAAAACTTCAGCATGAGTGCATGTATTGAAGAGAGTTATGAAATACCTGGCAAATTGGATAAGAGAAGAATCCTCGTCTATGAGATTTTCAGGGTGTTGCGACAAATACCTTCGCCATAGTGCGTCTGTTATCTCCGTGCAATACATCACTCCAGCATGTAATGCTACCATTCGAAGAATTAATACCCCGTCAGCCTTAAAACTTTCATCTTTTCAATTTTATCGTGACTTTCAAAGATATACCTTCAGATACGTTTTTAAAAAATGTTCAACTTGTTTTCTTTTTTCTTTTCTAAATAAATCAGGCCGATCAGGATCTGATGTAAGCTCCAAATGTCGAAGAACAAAACGAAATCGATCCCGATGAAAGAGTGATATGCTGAACCAATAAAGAGCATCAAAGGTGGCAACAACGAATAATATCGTAAACCACAGCCATACTAATATAAAAATTTTCTAAAAATTTCCAAAATTCAAAAAAAAAATTGAAAAAGTGATTGTAAAAAATTCATTAAAAAGCCGTTGCTGTTATACCTCATTAAAAATATTAATAACGAGGACACATTGCACCGAATGCCTCTGATTATTTCCCAGCACTCGAACTTCGAAATCACATAGAGTTACTCTTGGAAAATTTCCTGAATCCATCCATGACCTTCCAAATAACAAATCTTTTAATACACCGAATCCATAAACACTGTATTCATCCGTTTCAAGAAATTTATTTACTAATAAAAGATTTGTTAGAACGTTTCCAACGTACATTATTTTTGTAGCCTAAAATATATTTTTCGTGATAAGATTGATTTGTCGTGGTGAGAGAATGATTTACCAGATAAAGTCCAGTAACGTATGATTCATAATATCTAAGATTAAAACATTTAAAAACCCGATGAAGTGTGTAAGTAGTTCGAGAGGTGGCAGTATGCTGATAGCGAAGGGCAGATTCGATATGTCTCGATAGGGATTCTATCGTACGTAAGCGATATTCAGGTTCGATATTTTCTTTTTCTGTTGCCATTTGAACGATATCGTTCAAACGTATCCCTGAAAGTGAAGCAGACAATGAAGAAGAGAGGGAAGGGTAAATGGGGGAAGAGAAATACCAGATTTATCCGACATTAATCTCTACATTAAGCATGGAATATAATATAAAAATGCTTGTAAAAGCATGAAGAAAGGCACCCATTGATAATATGATATTTGGCGATATTCTCGTTCTGCTATATCTACGGGAATTTATATTAAACAAAATTTAGAAAAATAACAGAATATACATATAGTACAAGGAATCTGAAACATGATGATTTTCACCGTGTATCCTTCAAATTATTGCGGAAGGACCAGAATGAAATCCTCACTTTCAAAAACCATAGTATGCCTCTGAACTGCCACTAAAAAAATTTCTCTTATGTTCATTTTCAAAAAATCAATAGTTTTTTTTGCAGATTTTCAATCTAGAAAGATTGCAATCTTTTGGATTGTTTTTCACAATTTCACTAGCTAGCTTTGTCCGAGAATTCCGACAATTTATTCGTCAGAATTCTCATTACGATCATTTCGGAACCGATTCCTAGAATTCCAAATTCACCCATCGAGTTACTCAAATAGATTTTTGCTGCCACAACTGTTTTTCATATAACCTGCCGCTAACTCATCAATTTTTATTTTGTTTGGAAAACGTC
>JBMDXW010000065.1:0-5207 GCA_048594965.1 Chryseobacterium sp. | reverse complement strand
AAGAAGCGTTTGAAGTATTTGCCTGTAGGTCCAAAGTGGCAGCCGGACTTGTGGTATTAATCCCCACACGTCCCTGCTGTGCTTCAATGCTTATGGCCAGAGACCATAAAATTACCAATGTCAATAATTTTTTTTTCATGTGCTTATAATTAAGTTTTTACTTGTTCTAAAACCTACCTGGGCTCATAAAGTATAATAATAAAGGTTTTAAATATTCTTTTAAAAACAATTTAAAACCTTTTATTACAAATTTATATCATTTTCTCTTACAAAACCTGATCACTTCAATAAAATAAATTTACCTGACTTAAACGAGCTCTCCGTAGAGGTCAAATTCTTCTGCAGAAGTAATTTTCACCTCTGCAAAATCTCCGATAGAAATGTAGGTATTTTCTGCAGAGACCAGTACGGTATTATCTACATCAGGAGAATCAAATTCTGTTCTGCCGATGAAATAATTGCCTTCTTTTCTGTCGAATATGCATTTATATATTTTTCCAACTTTCTCCTGGTTTTTCTCCCAGGAAATCTGGGACTGAATCTCCATAATCTCCTCTACTCTTGCTTCTTTTATTTCCTGAGGAATAGTATCTTCCAATACATAAGCGCCGGTATTTTCCTCGTGGGAATAGGTAAAACAGCCAAGTCTGTCGAATTTCTGTTCTTTTACCCAGTCTTTCAGCTCCTGAAATATTTCTTCCGTCTCTCCGGGATAGCCTACGATAAGCGTTGTACGGATGGCCATATCAGGCACTTTTTCTCTGAATTTAGACAAAAGAGCATTCGTTTTTTCATGGGTAGTCCCTCTTTTCATCGACTTCAAAAGTTCTGAATTGATGTGCTGAAGCGGAATATCGATATAGTTACACACTTTAGGTTCTTCTCTGATGATGTCTAATACATCCTCCGGAAAACCGCTTGGGAAAGCATAATGCAGACGGATCCATTCAATCCCATCCACTTTTACCAATTCTTTTAATAAATCTCCCAATGCCCTTTTCTTATAAATATCCAATCCGTAATAGGTAAGATCCTGGGCGATAAGAATTAATTCTTTAGTTCCTTTCTTCGCCAGTTTCTGAGCTTCGGATACCAGCTTCTCTATCGGTGTAGAAATGTGCCCGCCTCTCATCAACGGAATAGCACAGAAAGAGCAGGGCCTGTCGCAGCCTTCGGAAATTTTCAGATAAGCATAATGTTTAGGTGTTGTCGTTAAACGCTCACCCACAAGCTCATGTTTATAATCTGCTCCAAGATGCTTTAATAAAACCGGAAGATCCCGTGTTCCGAAATATTGGTCCACGTCGGGAATCTCCCTGATCAGATCCGGCTTATAACGTTCTGACAAACATCCGGTAACGAAAACCTTCTCTACCTCTCCCCTGTTTTTGGCTTCTACATAGTCAAGGATGGTATTGATTGATTCTTCTTTCGCGTTATCTATAAATCCGCAGGTATTGATGACCACAATATCTCCCCGGTCTTCATGAACAACTTCTTTACCATTGGCTTTCAGCTGGCTCATCAAAACTTCGGAATCATACACATTCTTGGAACATCCAAGCGTTACGACATTAATTTTCTTCTTTCCTACAGATTTTGTACGCATCTTTTTGATTTTGAGTTTGCAAAGATACGAAATAATGAAGAGTGCGACTAAAAAAATAAAGATCACTTTATTATGCGATCTTTACTATAAGTTAGGTATTATTTGTCGAGAAAGCCGGCCAGCTTTTTATCTTTTTCCGAAAGAACAGCATCTTTCTCATCAATTTTCCAGTCGATATTTAAATGAGGATCATTATACATGACTCCCCTCTCCGATTCTTTATGATAAAAATTGTCGCATTTGTAGGAGAATATGGCCGTTTCGCTTAATACGGAAAAGCCGTGTCCGAAACCTCTCGGTACATACAGCTGCAACTTATTTTCTGGGGTAAGCTCGATTCCGAACCACTTTCCATAAGTGGGCGAATCTTCCCTGAGATCAACAGCAACATCCCATACGCGGCCTTCCAGACAGGAAACCAGCTTTGCCTGACCATGTTCTCCTCTCTGAAGGTGCACCCCTCGTAGGACACCATAAGAAGATTTGGAAATATTGTCCTGAACAAAATGCCCGTTCATTCCCGTCAATTCCTCAAATTTCTTTTCATTGAATTTTTCATAGAAATATCCTCTTTCATCTTCGATGATCGTTGGTTCAATGATGTAACAATCCTTAAGCGGGGTTTTCTTTATTTTCATATTTTCATTTAATTACAGATTTCATTTTTTTCTTCAGGCTAAGCTTCATGCTCAAATAAAGTATTCCTAAGGGAATAAATATAATCAAAACAGCTATACCTACAGGTATTTTTGAATATAATAAAAATATATTAATAAGCAGCTGAGTAAAAGCGTAAATGCTGCTTATGGTAAGATGAGAAAGCTTTAATTGGTGAGCAAGTAATTGGTATAAATGTCTCCTGTGCGCTTCAAAAATATTCTCTTTTAATAGCAAGCGTTCGATAATCGTTAGGACAACATCCATCCCGTACACCGAAAAAAGAAGTATATATTTATAGTCCTGAGTCTTCATAATAAGAAGAGTGATTATAGCGATCACCCAGAAACCTATTCCCATACTACCCACATCACCTGCAAAGCATTTTGCCTTCTTTCTAAAATTAAAAAACAGGAAAACAAGCGATGCTAAAATGGCATAGATTATGAAATTTTCATCTGTAAAAGTAATGACATCATGGTTAATATATAACAATGTAAGCAATGTTATTAAGGTATATGCCCCTGTCATCCCGTTGATTCCGTCCATGAAATTGTAGGCATTCAATGTTCCGATGATCATGATAAAGAAGATCGGCAATGTCCAGAATGGTAGCAGGCTGAAAGTTTTAGTAAAATAGAGCAACAGGCATACTGATATAAAATGAACGGCAATTCTTATCTTTCCCGATAACGTTTTAATATCATCGATAAAACTAACCATGCATATTGCCATTAACCCAATACCAAAAAACCAGTATGTTTCATCCACCTCTCTAAAATGAAACAAACAAAAAAGCACAAAAGCTACGGGAAAGATAATTCCTCCACCTCTCAGTGTAATCTGCGAATGGGCACTTCTGTGATTAGGTTTGTCAATAATATTATATTTAACTGCAATTTTAAAATATATACATATTAAAATGAATAATGTTATTAAAACTAATATATTTTCTATCATTTGTGTTCAAAGCTTTTTATGGTTTTAATAAGTCCTTTTTTAGTCGAGATGGGAAGCTCTCTAATGCTTAAATGTTCTTTTATTTTTTGGTTAGAAACTTTATAATTTTCAGTCAGCTTTTTTAATCTTTCCGAATTTAATGAAAATTTTAACTTGTCACCAACTTTTGAAAAAGATTTTATAACAAATGGATAGATTTTTAATTGTATTGTCTTTTTGCCAAGCGCCTCGTCAATAATTTTTATCAGTTCGTTTGTCGATATAAAATCATCGTCTGCAAAATTATAAATTCCAGACTTAATTTCCTCCTTTTTTAATAATTCTAACAATAAAAAATTCAGATTATCTATACAAAGAAAAGATCTCTGATTTTCGAAGGCTGCCAAAGGCCAAGGAATTCCCTTTTTAACAATTTGGTACAGGAGATTGAGATTACCCTTGTTTCCAGGGCCGTGAATCATACAGGGCCGAATAATGAAAAGTCTTTTTGTATTGGGAAGTTTTTGAGAAAGTAAATATTCTTCCGCCAATAATTTGGATTTTCCGTATGGCGTTTTTGGTGCCCCAGTATAGTTTTCATACAAAACATCGGCGACCTCGTCTGCAACTGCCTTCACGCTACTGAAATAAATAAAATCTTTAATGTCAGAGTTTATAAATTCGTCAAAAATTCTTTTTGTAAGCTCAGTATTTACTTTAAAGTACTCATCTTCAGATGAGATATTCTGTGTATCGTGCGCCTTACCAGCAAGATGAATAATAGCATCGGCATCTCTTTCTAAAACCCATTGAGACTTTAGAGAAACCCCCGTAATATGATGATTATTGGATTTTAAATATTGAGAAAGATTATTACCTACAAATCCTGAAATTCCGGTTATAATTATATTCATTTTATAGTTGGGTTTAAAACAGTATTAATCTGAAAATTAATAAAATTTTCTCTTGATAAATCTTGCCTATTTTTCAATGAATTTTGAATATAATTATTTAATATTTCAGGATTACAATAAAAGTTGTATATTTCCCTAGCAAAATCATCAGATTCTGAATTTATATCAAGAGTTAGACCATTAAATCCACTGATAACCAAATCATTGCACCCCCTTGCATCGAATGTTATAACCGGGACAGACATCGATAGAGCTTCTACTATACAAATCGGAATACCCTCTTTTTTGCTTGGGAAAAAGAAAAGATCTGCAATTAGCAAATACTCTGCAACATTTTTAGTGAAACCTATATCAATAATGTTCTTATTATTTTTTAAATAATTTTCTTCTTCAAAACTCAAACCTGTGGGATGAATTTTATCTTTTCCACCCATTGTTATTAGCTTTATATTTTTTAGATTATATTTGGATTCTAATATCCTAAAAGCCTTTATGACAATATGATAACCTTTGAAATTCACATATCGACCTGTAAATGCTATTACAAAATCACTATCTTTAATATTGAGTGATAATTTTATATTATTTTCTTGTTCTGTTGAAAAATTCCTTCGATCAAACACCATAAGATCGCATCCCAAACCATTTGTTGGTAATAACTGTGCTTTAGTTGGAAAATAATTTCTTATAATATTATAATCGGTTTTATTAAGGAGCCATATTTCATCAAGCATACAAGCACAAAAAAGTTCTACTAATTTAAAAATAATTTTTTTTTGGAATCTATCAATAGTCGGAAAACCCAATCCATGGAATGTTCCTATAGTTCTAAAAGGAAGTTTTCCTGACAATAATGTTGTAAATATACCTGTAGTAAAATGTATGCTGACAAGATCAGGTTTGATCTCTTTAATTTTTCGTTGTATTTTTTTTGATGTATAATAATGTTTTATTAAATTAAAATTTCTTGGAAACTCGAAATAAAAAAAAATAATATTGTACTTTTTAAAATCATATTTGTCTTTAATATCAATTATTTTTTCCTTTGAAGTTATCACATAAATTTCACAGTCTAATTCAGAAAGTTT
>JBMDXW010000064.1:0-4467 GCA_048594965.1 Chryseobacterium sp. | reverse complement strand
ATTTTTATCCTTTATTCCTTCAATAAAAACTCTTTTAGAGGCAGGATTAGGATAAATCTTTATCGGAGATGATAGCTCGCTGTCGTTCGTTGCCAGTGAAGAGGTCGTCACCCTGAATATCTTACCGTTATTCACTGCTGCTACGAAAAGCTCATTCTGATTGTTGATTCCGAAAGTGGCAAAGTTGTTTCCGGAAAAAGCAGGGGTCCAGGTAATAGAGTCGTCGTTATTAAGGATCCCGATCTGGGTAGAGCAATAGTCGGCAAAGATGTATTTTCCCTGCAGAGCGGGATATTGCGTTCCCCGGTACACATATCCTCCGGTGATGGAACATTTTCCACCCGAATGATCGTAGGCGGCTACCGGGAACGTCATGGTAGACTGTGCCGCACAGCCCGATGTATTGTACGAGTCATTCCCTTCGTAGCATCTCCATCCGTAATTGATTCCGGCCTGTGTCAAGGGCATTCTGTTGATCTCCTCGATCTGTCCCTGGCCCACATCCGCAATCATGACATTTCCCGAAACCGTGTCGAAATTGAATTTCCAGGCATTTCTCAGACCGTAAGCCCAAACCTCATCGGCACCGTCGGTTCCTACGAAAGGATTGTCAGGCGGGATATTGTACGGCCCTGTGGAGTTGATATCGAGTCTCAGCATCTTTCCCAGGAGAGAATTTTTGTTTTGTCCATTATTGTTGGGATCTCCGCCGCTTCCTCCGTCTCCTGTTACGATCCAAAGATATCCGTCCGGTGCAAAATGAATGCTTCCTCCATTATGGTTGGCAAATGGTTTTGGCTGATTTAAAATAATTTTTTCAGTGCCTGCATCGGCAATATCCGCATTGGAGCTTCGGGTATACCTTGCAACAGTAATATTTCCGCTGGTATCGTTATAATACACAAAAAAATACCCATTGGTAGCATATTGCGGATGAAAGGCAAGTCCCAGCAGGCCTCTTTCGCCGCCGTAGGTGATCTTTGAGCTGATATTCAGGAAATTTGTGGCGTTGACCGTTCCGTTCGGCTGCACGATTTTGATGATTCCGTTTTGCTGAACGACAAACATTCTGCTGTCATTGGCATTCACGATTTCCACAGGAGCCGTGAATCCCGTTGCAAATTCTTCAAGGTTAATGCTTTGCGCATTAAACAAGGTTGCAGAAAGAAGGCCTGCACAAAAAAGTAGATTTTTCATAATATTTTGATATTTAATGTATTAAATCAGAATGAAAATTTCGTACCATTAAAACATTATAAAATTCATCATAATAGTACGAAAAAATTATTAAATCTTAAATAAATATAAGATTGCCGATATATCTGAAAATAAATGATTTCTGTTGTTAAAAATTCCTAAAATTGAAGAAAATGATTATATTTGCCGACTTAATTTAACGTAGTTATAACAAAATGCAAGGAAAAGGACTTATTACAATTGTTGCTATTGTACTAGGGTTGATTTGCTTAAATGAGCTATTACCAACATGGTACGCCAGCAAAATTGAAAAGCAGGCGACTGCTATTGCAGGAGACAATCAGGAGAAGTATAACAAAGAAATCGCAAGACTTTCTAAGGATACACTGAATCTTGGATTCACAAAACTTTATTACACCAAAGCCAGAGACAAGGAAATGAAGCTTGGTCTTGACCTTAAAGGCGGGATCAACGTTCTTTTGGAGATCAACCAGAGAGACCTGGTAAACGATCTTACCAATTATTCCACCAACCCTGTTCTTATCGAGGCTTTGAACAAAACCGATGAAGTTCAGAAGAATTCTACAAAATCGTACATCGACAATTTCTTTGAGCAGTTCGATGCAATCAACAAGGCAAAAGGGACCAACCTGAAGCTGGCAGATCCGGAAATTTTCGGAAATACCACGCTTACCGAAGTGAAGTACAACACGCCTGATGAGCAGGTAAAAAGTATCGTGAAAAGAAAAATCGATGCTTCTGTAGGAACGGCTTATGAGGTAATCAGAACCAGGATCGACAAAATGGGTGCGGTGCAGCCAAACGTTCAGAGAGTGCCGGGTACTGCAAGAATCTCCGTGGAAATGCCGGGGATGAAAGACATCGATAAAGTGAAAAAAATGCTTCAGACTTCTGCAAAACTTCAATTCTGGGAAGTGCAGCAGGTTCCTGAAATAGCGCCTTATTTCCAAAGCTTAACGGCAGCCGTTGCTGCAAAAGGTGATTCCATGGGGGTTGCGAAAACAACCAACTTCATAAACCTTTTACATATTGATAAACTGAGAACCAATGGTGTTGCCAATGTGAAACTGTCTGATACCGCCGCTGTTAATAAAATTTTAAACAGCAAAGTGGCACAGTCTTTACGTCCGGCTAACATTAAATATACCCAATTCATGTGGGGATACAAGCCTGAAGCAACCGACGCGGAAAGCCTTGTATTGTACGCTATCAGAGGAAATATCAACCAAAAAGCCCCTGTAGACGGTGCTGTAGAATCTGCAAGCATCGGTTACGATGAGCTGAGCAGAGTAGTGGTAGATATGCAGATGGATTCCAAAGGAGCCAAAGAATGGAAAACCCTGACGGAGAAAAACGTAGGAAAACCAGTTGCTGTAACCCTTGATAACAGAGTGTATACTGCACCGAATGTGGTGGGTGCTATCCCTAACGGTAGAACGCAGATCTCAGGAAACTTCTCTCAGGAAGAAGCCAAAGAACTGGTAGATGTATTGGGAGCAGGAAAATTACCGGCCGGTGCCAAAGTAGTTCAGGCTACGGTAGTAGGACCTTCATTGGGTCAGGAATCGATCAACGCCGGGATGATCTCATTCGGTATCGCATTCCTTCTGATTATCGTTTATATCATTTTCTATTACGGAGGAGCGGGTGTTTATGCAGTGATTGCCATGATCATCAACTTATTCTATATTTTCGGAATTATGGATTCCGTGGATGCTACCCTTACACTTCCGGGGATCGCGGGTATCGTACTGACTATGGCCATGGCGGTGGATACCAACGTTATTATCTATGAAAGAACAAAAGAAGAACTTTTCGCCGGCAAAAGCATTCTGGAAGCCTATAAAGACGGTTTCAAACATGCATTGAACGCGATTGTCGACGGTCACTTGACGACATTGCTTACCGCAGGGGTACTTTTCCTTTTCGGAACAGGACCGATCAAAGGTTTCGCCTTAACGCTGGGAATCGGTATCCTGATGACTTTCTTCACTTCGGTACTGATCTCAAGGGTCATGATCTTCTCAAGACTTAATAAAGGAAAACACCTTTCCGTATGGACTGGGGCAACGAAAAATCTTTTCAGAAATACCTGGATCGATTTTATCGGGAAAAGAAAATATGCATACATCGTTTCCGGGATCTTAACGGTAATTTCTATCGCATCGATTGCCATCCACGGATTCAAATACGGGATCGACTTTACCGGTGGTAGAAACTATATCGTAAGATTCGATAAACCGGTCAATGCTGAAGATGTTGAAGCCAATCTTGTGAAAATGTTCCAGACTGAAGACGGTAAGAACTCTTCTGTGGAAGCGAAAACATTCGGGAACGACAAGCAGCTGAAAATTTCTACGGATTACCTGATCGATGACGAATCGCTGAAAGCAGATCAGGCGGTTGAGAAAAAGCTTTACGAAGGCCTGAAATCAAGCTTACCGGCCAATATGACAATGAATGCATTTAAATCTGCTGACAAAGACCATGCGGGAATTATTTCTTCCGAAAAAGTAGGTCCTACGGTGGCTGATGATATTCAGAAGCATGGTATTCTTGCGGTTGTTGCAGCTTTGGCAGGTATCTTTATCTATATCCTTGTGCGATTCAGAAAGTGGCAGTTTTCACTTGGGGCTGTTGCAGCATTATTCCACGATGCGGTTATTATTTTAGGAACGTATTCGTTACTTCACAAATACATGCCGTTCAATATGGAGATCAACCAGGATTTTGTGGCGGCGATCCTTACCGTATTAGGATATTCAATCAACGATACCGTAATCATCTTCGACAGAATCAGGGAATACTTAAGAGAGAAGAAATCTTTGACCCTTGCCGGATTATTTGATGATTCTATTTCAAGTACGTTGGGTAGAACTTTCAACACGTCATTTACAACGATCCTTGTGATTTTAGCGATCTTCATTTTCGGTGGGGATAACTTAAGAGGATTTATGTTTGCGATGTTGATCGGTATCGGATTTGGTACGTACTCATCGATCTTTATTGCATCGGCGATCGCTTACGACTTCCTGAAAACAGGTAAGGAGGAAGAAGTTCACGGTAAGTCGACTTCAGATAAGGAAGTCCTTGCTTCAAAATAAAGTTTACTACAATAAATAAGAGAAAGCCTTTCAGTGATGAAAGGCTTTTTTAGTTTCAAGGTTTAATGGTTAAATCTGAAATTGACTATTGTAAGAAAATTAATAATTCACATTTTTGGTTGTCAACTTAGAAATTTAACTGCGA
>JBMDXW010000063.1:0-7871 GCA_048594965.1 Chryseobacterium sp. | reverse complement strand
GCCATCGTGATCATTATTTTTCCGAACTTCGACTGCTGCTCGAGAGAGGCAATGGAGTTGGACACCGCAAAGAAGACCAGGGGGACAACGCTCACAAAAAGCAAATTGAGAAAAATATCTCCCAAAGGCTTCAGATAACCGACCACCTGCGGGGCAACGATTCCGATGATGCTTCCGGCCGCAATGCCGACAAGCAGAAGCAGGATGCCGGAGTAATTTTTCAGGACTTCTTTCATAGGGCGCTTTTTGATCAAAGATAGCTTTATTTTTAACACTTCCTTATATAAATTTCCTCTCTAAAATCCTTAAATTTGAGTAAAAACGTTGCTATATGGCTTATATAGACTATTATAAAATTTTAGGCGTAGATAAGAACGCAACCCAGGATGATATTAAGAAAGCCTACCGAAAGCTGGCCAGAAAACTGCATCCTGACCTGAATCCTGACGATAAGGAAGCGGAGAGGAAATTCAAAGAGATCAATGAGGCCAATGAGGTGCTCAGTAATCCGGAAAACCGGGCGAAGTATGATAAATACGGCGAGCACTGGAAGCATGGCGAGGAATATGAAAAAGCACAACAGCAGCAAAGGCATTACCAGAGCCAGGACAGTGGCTTCGGCGGCGGTTTCTCCGGTGCGGATTTCGGTGAAGGGGAAGACTTTTCAGATTTTTTCCAAAGCATGTTCGGTGGAGGAGGAGGCTTTGGCAGAAGCTCACGAGGCAGCGCGTCCGGCAAGTTCAAAGGGCAGGATGTCCACGCAGAGCTCAATCTCGGATTAAGAGATGCTGCAACCACTCATCAGCAGACCTTTGATATCAACGGAAAAAAAGTAAGAATTACCATTCCTGCCGGGGTGTACGACGGGCAGCAGATCAAGCTGAAAGGGCATGGCAGCCCTGGATACAACGGTGGCCCTGCCGGAGATTTGTACATTACCTTCAACATTCCCGCCGATCCGAATTTCGAAAGAATAGGCGACGATCTGAAGACGACGGTTCCGATAGACCTGTTCACCGCAGTGCTGGGAGGAGACGTAAAGGTAAATACACTGACCGGAAACGTCAACCTTAAGGTAAAACCCGAAACACAGAACGGAATGACGGTAAGGCTGAAAGGCAAAGGTTTCCCGGTCTACAAAAGGGAGGGCCAGTTCGGTGACCTGTTTGTGACCTATGATGTGAAGCTGCCGACCAATTTGACGGAGCAGCAGAAGCAACTTTTCGAACAACTAAAAAATTCCTAAGTCATGAATGAAAGAATATCACGGGAAGAACTCGTTAAAATATACAATATTGAGATTACTTTTTTTGATGAGCTGGTAGACTCCGGTCTGCTGCATATCCACACGGAAAATGAAATCCGGTACCTGATGTATGAAGACCTGCCGTCCTTTGAGCGGTTTGCCAACTGGCATTATGACCTGGAGATCAATCTTCCGGGACTTGAGGTGATCCACGATATGCTCCGGAAAATGGACGAGCTGAAGCAGAGGAACCGCGAGCTGATGAATAAACTCTCCGCGATCGGTAACCCGTATGAGGAAGGGGGAGTTTTAGAGTGAAAGGGTTTGAGGGTTTGAGAGTTTCAGGCTTACAGAGCTTTATTGGATGAGGGTTTTGGGTTTTAGAGTATGAAGGTTGGAGGGGAAAACTTATATTTGTATCCATAATTATTCAATATGAGTGAAGAAAGAGTGATCGTTCTGAAACCGAAGAGAAAGGACTTCGAGGAAATCTATTTCAGTGGAAACCAGGGGAGCCTGTTCTTTTCGTCAACCACCCGCGGAAAAACGATAACCACGCTTGTTGTCGGCCTGATCTTAGCCGTCGTATTGGTTTTCAGGGATGATTTCAGCAAAGAAAAAGCAGGCATTCTGTATTTTGTGAGCTTTCTGTTCCTGCTTTGTGCCGTCTTTCTTTCGGTTAGCATTAATAAGGTTTCCCGATGGAAAAAGCAGGTCGGGCGTTATCTGGCCAAGCTTGAAAACTGCAGCATCTACGAAATCAGATTTGACGACCGGTTTTTTACCGTGAATATTGACGGCGAGAAAGAAACCAGCGAATGGAAGGATTTTGAGTTTTTCGACAGCAACAACGAGTTCATCACCATTGAGGGTAAATACAACTATATGTTCCCGAGAAAATCAATGAGCGAGAAAGACTGCAGCTTGCTAAAACAGGTTTTAAAAAAGAATATCACCGAATAGAAACAAAAAACTCAGAGCAACGCTCTGAGTTTTTTATGGATGATACAAGCTGATTAATCCAGCCATCCCATTTCTTTCATCCAGTCATCATTGTAGATCTTTCCGACGTATCTGGATCCGTGGTCGTGAAGGAGAACAACGATCACATCGTCTTTCGTAAACTGATCTTTCATCTGCACAAGGGAGGCAATGGCACTTCCGGCAGAGTATCCACAGAAAATTCCTTCTTCCTTGGCCAGCTTTCTGGCATAGATGGCGCCGTCCTTATCCGTTACTTTTTCGAAATGATCAATTACCGCCATATCGTAGTTTTCAGGAATGATATCTTCGCCGATGCCTTCCGTAATATAGGTGTAGGCATGGTCGTAATGAAGCTCGCCGGTCTCATGGAATTCCTTCAGGATAGATCCGTAGGTATCGACCCCGATCACTTTGATGTCCGGATTTTTTTCTTTAAAGAAGGTTCCGCATCCGGTAATGGTACCGCCTGTTCCGGCTCCTACCACAAAGTGGGTAAGCTTTCCTTCGGTCTGATCCCAGATCTCCGGGGCAGTCGATTCGTAATGCGCCGCTCTGTTGGATAAGTTATCGTATTGATTCACGTACCATCCGTTTTCCGTTTCCTTCGCCAGTCTTTTTGATACGGAGTAGTAAGATCGCGGATCGGTAGGTTTTACGTCTGTAGGACAAACAATAACTTCAGCACCTACGGCACGAAGGATATCACATTTTTCTTTTGATTGTTTTGAGTTGGTTACAAAAATACATTTGTATCCTTTGATGATCGCTGCAAGCGCCAGCCCCATTCCTGTATTTCCGGAGGTTCCTTCGATGATCGTACCGCCCGGCTTCAGTCTTCCGTCCTTTTCTGCGTCTTCAATCATTTTCACGGCCATCCGGTCTTTCACGGAATTTCCGGGATTGAAGGTTTCAACCTTTGCCAAAACCAATGCCGGGAAATCGTCACCCAAAACTTTATTAAGCTTAACTAATGGTGTGTTCCCTATGGTTTCGAGGATGTTGTTTGCGTATTTCATAAATGTTTTTTAAGCATGGCAAAGATACGGCTTTAAATTTTATTGAGCTTTTACTTTTAATGTCAATGGTCAATTTCTGCGAGTCAATGGTCAATTTTCCTGTGGGTCTTAATTTACTTGTGAAGCAAAATTCACGATTTGCCTTTAATGTCAATGGTCAACTCCTCCGGGTCAGTGGCCAATTTCTCATGACTCTAAAATTTACTTGCAAAGCAAAATTGACCATTCACCATTGACCAATCTATTCTTAGTTATATTTAATCGCTTTCACGGGAGAGATCTTGCTGATCAGGTAGCTCGGAATAATAAGGGCCAGCCCCGAAATAAGCAGTATCCCAAGAGAGATCGAGATGATCAGCAGCGGGTTGAGGTCTACCGGAACGGTACTGACGTAATAATTCTCGGGATTCAGCTTGATCACGCCGAAGAACTTCTGGATCAGGATCAGGCCGAGTCCGATCATGTTCCCATACAAAAGCCCCGGAATCATGATGATGAGCGTATAATTGATGAACGTTGCCCTGATCTGCGAGTTGCTTGCGCCAAGGGTCTTAAGAAGTCCGATGGAATTGGTTCTTTCAATAATAAGGATGAGAAGGACCATAATGATATTGATCACTACAACAATCAGCATAATGATGATGATAAGGGCAATGTTGGTGTCGAAAATACTGATCCAGTCAGTGATCTGCGGAAATTTCTCGGTCGCTTTTTCCGCATAATTCTTATAGCCGATCAGCTTTTCGATTTCCGGGAAATCGGCATCGGCATCATTGACGTTTTTAAAGAAAATATCGATACCGCCGGCTTCATCCGGTTTCATATCCTGGATTTTCCTTACGTGATTGATATCGCCGATCACAAACTGATCGTCGATCATTTTAATATCGGTTCTGTAAATTCCCAATACTTCAAATTTCCTGTAAATGGGTTGCTGGTCGGTCTTTGAAAATACCGTAACAATACTGTCTTTTACCTTCAGGTGGAGGTCACCGGCAATCTTCTGGGAAATCACGACGCCGTTGTTATAGCCTTTTTCTGTGACTTTCGGTAAGCTTCCGGCAACCATGAATTTTTTAAACCGTAAGCTGTCAAAATCACTTCCTATTCCTTTAAAGATGATGCCGGCAAAGTTGTGCTCATTCCTCATGATGCCCGTCACCATCGCATATTTCTGTACGGATGCTACATCAGGAAGCTGGCGGATCTTTTGTACATCCAGTCCCTGGTTATCCAGCACGGAGGTATTGTAGGAAGAATTGGATCGGGTCGACCGCACGGTAATGTGTCCGCTGAAATCTGCCAGTCTCTCCTTAATGGCTTTCTTGGAACCGAATCCTGTGGAAACGGTAATTAAAGAAACAATGATCCCCAATGCTACAGAAAGCCTGCCGATGAAGATAATCACCCGTGAAAGGTTATTTTTGTTATCTTTGGAAAACGCTATTTTTCTAGAGAAATATAAAGGAAAGTTCAAGCTTATGAATTTAGATTTCAAAATTAAAAATTTACTTCTTATTTGCCTAATTTTTTTAGGAGTATTCCATCAATATTATTCTCAGACTCAAGCTACAGCCGGTTTTAAAACGGGGGCCGATCAGCCGGAGATCTATCTTTCTTTACTCAGGGGCAAAACGATAGGGGTGGTAACCAATCAGACCGGCTTGATGAGCGACAGGACACATGTCGTTGATTTTTTAGTGAAAAACGGCATTAAGATAAAATCAATCTTCGCACCGGAACACGGTTTCAGAGGTGATGCCGATGCAGGGGAAAAGGTAAAGAACGGGGTAGATGTGAAGACCGGAATTCCCATTGTTTCTTTATACGGCAGCAATAAAAAGCCAAAACCTGAGCAGCTGAAAGGTATTGATGTTGTGGTTTTTGACATTCAGGATGTCGGCGTTCGTTTTTATACTTACATTTCTACATTAACTTATCTGATGGAGGCCGGAGCGGAAAATAACGTTGAGGTGATGGTATTCGACCGCCCGAATCCACACGACGGCTATACGGACGGCCCTGTTCTGGATAAAAAATGGACAAGCTTTGTGGGAATGCACGAAGTTCCTGTAGTGTACGGACTGACGATCGGCGAATACGGGAAAATGGTAAATGGAGAGAAATGGCTGAAAAATAAAGCTCAGGCCAAATATACGCTCATTCCGATGAAAAACTATCACAAAAGCCTGAGGTATCCCATGATGGAAAAACCTTCGCCCAACCTTCCGAACGATAAATCCATTAACCTCTATCCGAGCCTCTGCTTTTTTGAAGGAACCCAGGTTTCGGTAGGAAGAGGAACGGAGCTTCCGTTCCGGATTTACGGTTCACCATGGACGAAAGGTCTGTCTTATCAGTTTACCCCCAAACCTAATTTTGGCGCGAAAGATCCTTTTCTGAACGGGAAGCTTTGTTACGGCGAAAACCTTTCAGAATACCCCGAAGATTTAAGGTCGCTACATTTGGAATGGTTGATCAAAGCCTATAAAAACTACAAAAATCCTGAGCTTGATTTCTTTCTTCAGCCTGCGGCCGGTAAGAATTTCTGGTTTGACACTTTGGCAGGCAACGATGAACTGAGAAAGCAGATTATTGCCGGAAGATCCGTCTCCGAGATCAGAGCTTCCTGGAAACCCGGTCTGGACGCATTTGAAAAGATCCGGAAGAAATATATTGTTTACGAAAAATAAGGTGAATGGTCAATCGTCAATTTTGCTTCGCGGGTCAATCTTAAAATTCACAAGCGTTAGAGAATTCACCATTGACCGTATACTTATACTAATCAAAATCCTGTGGCGGAGCCTTATCGTCTTTTCCTTTGTTCATGATGAACAGCCCGATTGAAAGCCCGATTACTCCTGCGGCTCCGATCATCAGGGCTCTTTCGAGTTTATCTGCTTCATTGTTTCCGAGATAATTCATCAGAAAAAGAATGGTAAAGGTGATCACACAGATGATCAGGTGATTTTTTCCGAATAGTTTCATTGGGGTTATTTTAATTTATAAGAAATCATGACACCTCCTCTGTAAGGAAGAATCTCACCACTTCTGTTGAATTTATTGTCTTTTCTGTCGTATCGTTCTCCTGTAGTCCTGTCGTACCCTTTATAAAAGTCCTGTGATGTTCCGACAGCTGCGTAAACATCAATATTCCACCGGTCGGACACTTTAAACTGGTATCCTGCCGTAATCCCAAATATCACGGAATATCCTTTCTGATAGAGGTTTGAGCTTGTAAAAACCTCACCATAGTCATTGTAATACGGTTCATCAGGCCAATAATTCCATTTTTGCAGTACAAATGACGTTGCTGCAACATTAGCTCCTACATACCAGTGTTTAAAGGCTTCATTGAAATAATACCTGCCTTCTGCTGAGAGTGAGTAGTACTGTAACTCATGCCCGTCGAATGATTTCCATGGCGAAACGAATACATCGCCCTGTACCGTAATTTTTTTTGTAAGCTGGTGCTCGAGGGCTAAATTAACAATTCCGATGGGAATCAGGAGGGCATTGCCTTTAACATAGACACTCGTTTCGTTACTTTGCCCCTCTTCCTGGGCCTGAAGATTTCCTATTAAAAACAGAGCAAGAAATCCTGATAACAGTTTTGCTTTCATCATTTGTTATTTATTTGTTGGAGTAATGCAGTTGCCAGGGAAGAGTCTTTCTGTGCTTTATCGGCTAGGTTTTTTGACATTTCTGCAAATGCGGTAGCCTGTTCTTTATTTCCTGTCAGGTAGTACAGTTTTGCAAGAATGTATGTGTTTTCGGAGGTTTCACCGCGCATGACGGATTTTTCTGCCCATTCCGTCGCTTTTTTCAGAGAAGCAGGTGTCGTAATGTGTTCAGAGAATATCCATGCGGCTTTTAGCAGTTCATTAGGTTCGAAAGCTTCAGAATTCTTATAATAAGAAATTGCTGCTTTTTCGTATTCCGGGAAATTGGCATTCTGTTCATAGTAGCTCAGTTTGGTCTGGCTGAGCTTTACTTCTGCTTCGTGCTTCCCTACCAGCGGTTCGGCGGCCTTCATGAAGTAATCATCGTTGATTTTTTTGTTCTGATTGTCAATGGATTGTTCCACGATCTTTCCCAATTTAATCTGATTGTCAAACTCATGGTAGGTTTGTTCGGGTAAGAATTTGATGATTTCCGTTTTTCTCTGTGTAAATACTTTGTAATTTTTATCCTCTGAAGATTTCAGGAAGTATAATAAAAGTCCGACATCATCTTTCGTGAATTCGGAAGTTTTTTCTTTATTTTCGAAGTACCTTTCTGAAGCTCTTTTTGCAAAATCAAAATCTGAAGATGAGTTGAGCCTCATGATATTGATGAGAAATTCAGGATCTTTTTCGCCTTTCTCAAAACGTTCTTTTAGAGAACCTTTTTTGTTGTTCGGAGAATTGATATCCTGGGCCATTGAAAGGAACATGCTTTCTTCCATGTACCCGTAATTTTGCGAAACGAGTTCTCCATCACCGTTCAGGAAAAGATAAGTAGGATAGGAACGCACGGCATATTTTGCGGCGATTTCTCTTCCTTCCCCTTTTTCCATGTCGAATCTTGCATTTACAAAGTTCGAATTGTAATAGTCGCCAACAGATTTTTTAGTAAAAATGTTA
>JBMDXW010000062.1:0-5930 GCA_048594965.1 Chryseobacterium sp. | reverse complement strand
GACCATTTAATATTTTTAAGATCAAGTCCGAACTGCATACCGTGAGTATGTCCCGAAAGTGTCAGATGAACGTTTCCGGGGTGCTTTTTAACCACATAATCAAAATGGGTAGGGTCGTGGCTCATCAGAATCTTTGTCGCAGATTCCGGGACGTTTTTAAGGGCGTCATCCAGCCTTCCGAATTGAGGGAATGGTTTTAATCCCCAGTTCTCAACGCCTAAGATGTAAAGCTTCTCACCATTTTTTTCAATGATACGGTGTTCGTTGCGAAGCATATCAAAGCCTGCCTGTCTTTCATAATCGATCAGTGTTTTAAGATTTTGTTTCTTTTCTTCAGGGGAAGTCCACTGTACATAGTCACCGTAATCATGATTTCCGAGAACGGCAAACTTTCCGTCTTTAGCTTTTATTTTCGAAAACAGCGGAATAAACGGCTTGAATTCCTCAGCTACATTATTCACCATGTCACCGGTAAACAAAACCAGATCGGGATCCTGTTCGTTGATAAGGGCAACAGCATGCTCAAGTTTAGCCGGATCGGAAAAACTTCCACTGTGAACATCTGAGATCTGCACAATTTTATAGCCTTTAAAACTCTTTGGAAGACTGCTGAAATTGATTCGTACTTTCCTTACCTTGTGACGGTATTTTCCGAAGGTGATCCCATCAATAAAAAGAGCGGAAAGAACACCTCCCAGACCCAAGCCAACCAGGCTTAAAAACTTTCTTCTCTCCGGGAAATGATTATCTGAAGGTCCTGCCAAACCGATAAGATAGCCGAAGATCCTTACGATATCGTCAATCAGCAAAAAGAGAACGACAAAAATCTTAGGAAGAATAAAGATGAGAAACAGTGATATCATAACCTGGGCCCTCATCATGCTTCTGTCGGCTCTGTTGAAATTCATGATTTCATATACAAAAAAGCCGTATACCGAAAGCGAAATCACCCAATATACAGTCCTGATCCAGAAATTATCGGTGAGGGTTTTGATGGCCTGATAGATATATATTTCCAGAAAAAGGAAAATGGCTGCAATGATTAAAAAGTTTTTTTGCATGACAGGTTTAAAAAAAGCACAAAGAATCATTTCCCTGTGCTTTTGTATTTTAAAATTAAATATTACGATTAAGGAAATCTGTATACGATAGCATTGATATTCATACCGGCACCTACCGAAGTCATTACAATGTTACCTTTTTCTTTAAACGATTGACCGCCCATTTTTCCTTTAATGATTAAATCATACATCGTAGGAATGGTTGCTACCGAAGAGTTTCCGAAATCCTGGATCGTCATCGGTGAAATAGAATGGTCATAATCTTTTACGTCATAAAGCTTATGAAGTCTCTCGATCATCGCATAATCCATCTTGGCATTGGCCTGGTGAATCAGGATTTTGTTGATGTCTTCAATAGAAAGACCTGCATCTTCAATGGTTTCCTTTATCGCAGCAGGAACATTTTTCAGGGCATATTCATAAATCTTTCTTCCCTGCATTCTTACGAATAAACGCGTCTGGTCGGATTCTTTATTGATGGATGGCCCGTTGGCAAGATAATCCAGTTCAAGACCGTTGTCACAGATCGTATTGTGGGCAATGATTCCTACATTTTCCTCATCGGTTGCTTTTACCACCACTGCTCCGGCTCCGTCTGCAAAGATCATTCTGTTTCTGTCGTGAGGATCTGTAACTCTGCTTAGGGTTTCAGCACCGATGACAAGGATTGTTTTGGCAACTTTAGCTTTGATTAGATTATCGGCTAAGATCATTGCTTCCACCCATCCCGGACATCCGAAAAGCATATCATAAGTAACGCATTTTCTATTCCTGATACCGAGTTTGTTTTTTACTCTCGCAGCCATTGTCGGCATAAAATCAGCATATCCGTGAACGGTTACTTCCCCGAAATTACTGGCGTAAATAATATAATCCAGATCTTCCTGATCTATTTTTGCGTCTTCAATCGCTATTCTGGCAGCCTCATACCCGATTTGAGAATTAGACAGATCGTCTTCTATGAATCTCCTGTTCTCTATTTCTGTGATCTCTACAAATTTTGCAATAGTTTCTTCAGCAGGCTTATCAATCTTTACCCCGTCTTCTGTATAAAACTCTGAATCTAAGAAATAGTCTCTCCCTATAATTCTGCTGGGAAGATAAGATCCAGAACCAATAATGATCGTATTCGGCATTCGTTTAAATGATTTTTTAAAGATGCAAAGTTAATAATTAATATTAATAACAGAGAATTAAAAATATTATTAAATTTGCAAAAATTGTACTTTACAATCCTATGAAAAATAATCCATCCTTAAAGGGCTTACTTATTGCAATTGTGGCTTTTGTATTTGCCTTTGGGATTTACTTCCTCTTTTTAGCCAAAAAAAATTACTATG
This sequence comes from Chryseobacterium sp., assembly GCA_048594965.1. Taxonomy (GTDB): domain Bacteria; phylum Bacteroidota; class Bacteroidia; order Flavobacteriales; family Weeksellaceae; genus Chryseobacterium. The sequence continues at coordinate 3,529 of JBMDXW010000062.1, read as the reverse complement.
TCGTAGACAATCCTACTTCCGCTACGTATTATTATAAGATCAATAATGGATCCGAAGGCACGATTGCAGGTGGACAGACGGTTCAGGTAGACCTTAACAAAGGTGAAAATTCTATCAAGGTTTTCGACGGGAACAAGAAGTTGCTGTTTGATTCTGCATTTGAAGTAAATAAGGTACGCGGACTTATTAATATAGCACATCAGGATTATTATATCAATGATCAGTATTACGGTTACAACCTAAAAAAAGATTCACTACTTTTGGCGCTTGATAAAACCGTGATCGACGGAAAATCATACTTTGGAGGAGCAAGACGCTTCAACAAATTATTTACGGACGATTTTTATTACAATGTAGATGAAGATTATGACAAAGTGATCAAAAATATCCAGCAGGTGGAATCCCGATCAAAGATCTTCAGAAAACAGGATTACCTAAATTATTATAAAGAATATTACAAGTTTTAAGTTTTGACAAAAGATATTACCAAAATTACGCCCTACAATTCTGATGCTACGAAGAAGAGCCAGGTAGAGGATATGTTCGACAATATTGCACCGAAATACGATGTTCTTAATCGTGTGCTTTCCCTGAAAATAGATGTTTTATGGAGAAATACGTTGGTGAAATGGATGAAAAATGACAGCCCGCAGGAAGTGCTGGATGTAGCTACAGGAACGGGAGATCTGGCGATTGCTATTGAAAAGGGAACCGGTTCCAGAGTCGTTGGTTTGGATTTATCGCAACAAATGTTAAATGTTGGCGTTATTAAAATAAAAAAACTTAAATTAGACGGCAAAATTTCCATGCAAAAAGGGGATGCGGAAAATTTACCTTTCGAGGAAAATAGATTCGATGCCGTCTCCGTTGCATTTGGAGTGAGGAATTTTGAAAACCTTACCAAAGGTTTGGCAGAGTTGAGAAGAGTGGTTAAAGATAACAAGAGTGTTTACATACTGGAGTTTTCAAAGGTTGAGGGTTTCCTGGGACCATTTTATATGTTTTACTTCAAAAACATTTTACCTGCCATCGGCAGACTGGTTTCCAAGGATAATAGGGCATACACATACCTTCCGGATTCTGTAAATGCTTTTCCTTTCGGGGAAAAGATGAGACAAATTCTTTTAGATACAGGATTTAAAAAAGTTGAATATAAAAAACTAAGTTTAGGTATAGCCACAATTTATAAAGCAACAAAGTAACCTATGAGTAAATTTTTATTAAGAGCACTGGTTTTAACCTCAGTAAATATCGCCGTTTTAGCAAACGCGCAATTCAGAACCCGAAACAGGATGGATAAGCTGGAAGATTTCGACGAGCAGAAATTCAGCTGGGGTTTTTATCTGAATGGTAACAGACTAGACTACCGTATCGTTTTGAATCCCAGATATGGAATGAATAATAATCAGAATCTTGTTTCAGCTAAGGAAAGTTACAGCTTCGGTGCCGGTTTGATCGCAAAATGGAGACTGAACGATTATCTTGATGTAAGATTGGAACCAGGGTTACAATTCGGTCAGAGACAGCTTACTTTCAATACACAGTCGAATGACCAATACGCAGCAGGTACTTTAACAAATGATGCCTTTATTCCTTTTCCTTTAACGGAAAAAGACCGTGTAAGAGAAGTAAAAACGACCTTGGTGGACGTTCCTGTGTTGCTGGAATTCCACGGAAGAAGATGGTATAACTCCAGACCGTATGTTGCGGCAGGGGTAAACTATATTGTTAACCTTCAGTCAAATTCAGATTCTACAGACGACAACCTTCAGCAGGTTTTCAGATCGACGACACACAATTTTGCATGGTCGGCAGAAATGGGAATCCAGTTTTACTTTAATAAATTTAAACTTACTCCGGCAATCAGAGGTACATTCATCATGAATAATGAGATTGTGGCTGATAACGCGACCACACCGCCGTACTGGACTTCCGCAATGTCTACTTTACAGACCAGAGCCGTATTTTTTGTACTGAAATTCGAATAAAAAAAATAGTCATAAGACCTGAAAGGAGATGCATTCTGCGTCTCCTTTTTCTGTTGAAATCAAAATATAAGGACTTTTATTTTTGTTAGTGTTAATATTTTGTTATTTTTGCTATTAGTTAGAATATACAAAACCTGAAATGCTTCAAGATTTAGAAAACAATTTTTCAGAATTAGAAAAAAAGATTTTATTATTACAAAAGAATTATAAAAATCTTACTGAAAAATTCTCGGAATTAAGTATTGAGCATGAAGACCTGAAGAAAAAATATGATGAAGAAAGGAGAAAGAATCAGGTATTAGCAGAAGAACAAAAAAATATAAAACTTTATTCAGCAATATCGGGAAATCCTGAACATAACAGATTGATGAAAAATCACATCAACAGACTCGTTAAAGAAATAGATTTCTGTATTGCACAGCTTCAAAACAGTGGATTATAATGGAAGTAAGAAGAATTACCATTAATATTGCAGGAAGGGTATATCCGCTGAACGTACCGGCAGCAGAAGAAGAAACGCTGCGTAAAGTCGGGAAGCAGATTGAAAATATGATTAAAGATTTTGAACAGAATTTCGATGTCAGAGATAAACAGGATGCGTTGGCGATGTGTGCCCTTAAATTGGGAACTAATGCAGAAGTAGTATCGATGAATTACGAAAAAACAATACAATCTACCAACGAAAGATTAGTGAAAATTAATCAGTCGTTGAACGAAACAGGGAAATAGATTTTTTTTCCCGGAAAGTGCTGCCTACAATAATTCTAACACATTAAAGGTAAACTCAACGCTAAACAATTACCGAACAAATGTCCATTGAATGGCGTGCCGGTCCGTCCGGATTACAGACAGTGGAAATCAGTTCAAATCGTGTTGATTAGGAGTTTACTCTCAATCTCTGGATTATTGTGGGCTTTTTTATGTAAATACAATTAAAACTCAATATAAATTATGATAGAAGTTATAGTCGGCGTTGTTTGTTTGGTAATCGGAGCTGCGGCAGGAGTATTTTTCTCCAGGAGTTCACTGAATACTAAAGCAAAATTCATTATAGACGATGCAAAGAAAAATGCCGAAAATCTTATAGAAAAAGCCAATGTACAGGCAGAATCCATAAAGAAAGAGAAAAATCTCCAGGCAAAGGAAAAATTTTTAGAGCTTAAATCCCAGCACGATGCAGATATTCAGGGACGCGAAAAGAAAATGCAGGAGGTTGAAAAAAGAATTAAGGATAAAGAGCACAAGCTTAATGACGAGCTTAGCAAAGTAGGAAAGCTGGAAAAAGATCTGGATAGACAGATCGCTGATTACTCTAAAAAGACCGAAATCTTAGAAAGAAAACAGCAGGAATTAGATGTGGCGACCGCTAAGAAAGTTGAAATCCTTGAGAAGATTTCAAATTATACCGCAGAAGAAGCTAAAGCAGAATTGGTGGAAACCATGAAAGCAGAAGCCAAAACAAGAGCTCAGGCGCATGTTCAGAGCATTATGGAAGAAGCTCAGCTTAATGCTAAAAGTGAAGCAAGAAAAATCGTAATCCA
>JBMDXW010000061.1:0-14808 GCA_048594965.1 Chryseobacterium sp. | reverse complement strand
CTCGAATGCATTCCTGCTGGCCCCGTGCACCTGAGGAACACATCGCATTGAATACGGATCCTGTACCCTCTCGCAATCTTCATGCGCTTGCAGGTTTTCCGAACCTTTTAAGAATTTAAGCATTCTTGCAGCTACCTTTTTACTTCCTTCAAAAGGCCTGATCTCATGCAGTTCTTTCCTGAACGGACTGGCCGAACCTCTGTATGCTTCAAGGCTCATGGCTGCCGTCATGTCTGCAAGATCCAGTAAGTATTCAAATTTCTCAAGGCCTTTGATGGCGTGAGAAAGGATAAACTGTGTCCCGTTGATCAGTCCCAGTCCTTCTTTAGGGCCTAATGACAATGGTAAAAGATCGTTTTTATCTAATATTTCCGCCGTATCGAAAATTTCATTTCCAACCCATACTTTTCCTAATCCTAAAAGGGGCAGCACCAGGTGGGCCAGCGGTGCGAGATCACCGGATGCTCCTACAGATCCCTGCTCCGGAACCACGGGAATAATGTCTTTTTCCAGCATCAGGATCATTCTCTCGATGACTTCCAGGGAAACTCCCGAAAATCCTTTTGATAAGGCATGCACCTTGGCAATCATCATGATCTTTGAAAGTTCTTTATCGATAGGCTTTCCTACGCCTACTGCGTGTGAGATAATCAGGTTGTACTGCAAAAGTGCCGTTTCATCCGCCGAAATCTTTGTATCGCAAAGCGGTCCGAACCCTGTGTTGATTCCATACACGCACCGGTCTGATTCTACAATCTGCTGAACATTCCTCTGCGATTTTAAAATCTGCTCTTTCGCTGCTTTATTAAGTTTAGCTTTATTGGGAGTTTTACAAATCTCCAGAACATCATGGAAACTCAAAACATCTACACCGTATATCATTCTCTAAATTTTGTCTTAAAATTACACATTTAGCCATAATTGGGAAAACTAATTTTCCGGACTGAAGATTTTCTGGAAAGAAGCTGATTTATTTCCTATTTTTACCGCCGAAATAAAAATTAATATCCTTATGAAACTAAAAACTTTAATGCTTGCCCTGGTTTTGACAGGCACCGCTTCTTTCGCTCAGAAAGTAAAATACTCCAAAGAAGAAATCAAAAAGATGGAACAGTACCTTTTCAATGAAGGTTTTAACATGCCATCGCCAAAGAAAACCTCAACGGTTATTTTAAAAGACGGAAGCATCCACAAAGGATTCTGCAGCAAGACGGATACAAAAAAAGGACAGATCTTTGAGGTTGCTCTTAAAGACAGCATCACGAAAAAAAGCCAGACTTTTGAAGCAGACCAGATCGCAGAGATGTACATCTACCCAAGCAATGCCGAGAAAATGGCTAAAGTAGCCAAGTACATGGGCAATATCAGAAACTACAGCACGCGAAAGCTTACGAAGACTACCAATAATGACCGGATCTATTTCGTAAACCAAACGGTTTCTTTAAAGAACAAAAAAGACGATAAAGAATTCCTGATGCAGGTGATCAATCCTGGGTTCGACGACATCATTTCCGTTTATCATGATCCCCGGGCCAAGGAGACCGGCGGGGTTTCTTTCGGATACGGACCTCAACTTGGGGGTGGTGTTATTAAATCTTATTATGTAAAGAAGGGAGATAAAGTAATGTGGCTTCATAAAGATGATTTTGAAGACAATTACGATTTTCTTTTCGGCGATAATGCGGAATTCATGAAAAAATACCCGAAAAAGTCCGCAGAATGGGACTATTTCAGCTTTCTTGTGAATGAATATACGCAAATGACCAACGGATAATTTACCGGCCCATCATAATCATGCTGCTTTTTCCAGGGCAGCATTTTTTATACCGCATCGGGAAGCCTGCGCAGGTTCACGGCAAAACGTAGGCTTCTTTTACCTAAAACGTCGGGACCTTTTGAGGAAAACGTCGAAAGGTTTTCTATAAAACGTCGAAAGGTTTTACCTAAAACGTCGGGACGTTTTTACCAGGACGAAACAGCGACTGAAAATCAACACATTACACATCCACTATACGGATATCTGTCCTTTTATTCTATCTGAACAGATTTTTATTAAATAAAACCTTAATGAAAGCAATGATGGGGTTAAATAACAGCTAAAAATCATTTAAATCTGCACCAGCATACAGACTTCTGAAAATGTGGTAGTTTGCGGGCTTTTTTTTATGGCTTTAAATTCCTTAAATTTGGAATATGAATCCTTCTCTAGAACTACAGCTGAAAACTTTACCATCTGAACCGGGAGTTTATCGTTATTATGATAAGAACGATCAGCTGCTGTATGTGGGTAAAGCTAAAAATTTAAAGAAAAGAGTTCTCTCCTATTTTAATAAAACCCTTTCCGGTTACCGTACAAGAATTATGGTCGGAAAGATCAACCGTCTGGAAACCACGATTGTCAACAGCGAATACGATGCACTTTTATTAGAAAACAATCTCATCAAGGAACATCAGCCGTTTTATAATGTAATGCTAAAGGATGACAAAACCTATCCATGGATCTGCATCAAGAACGAAGATTTCCCCAGAATCTTTCTGACAAGAACGAAGATAAAAGACGGCTCCGAATATTATGGCCCCTATGCGAAAGTGCGGCCGGCAAAGATTTTACTGGATACGATCAAACATATTTATAAACTCAGAACCTGCAACCTGAATCTGGCTCCTGCCAAGATCGAAGAAGGAAAATACAAGGTCTGCCTGGAGTACCACATCAAAAACTGCGAAGGACCCTGCGAAGGACTCGAAAGTAAGGAAGATTACGATGAGAAAATCGACGCCATCCGGGGCATTATTAAAGGTGATTTCCGGAAAGCAAAAGAATACCTGGTAAACCAGATGATGAAATATGCCCAAAACCTGAAGTTTGAAAATGCGCAGATCATTAAAGAAAGGCTGGATGCCCTGGAAGATTACCAGGCCAAAAATACCGTTGTAAACCCCAGTATCGATGATGTGGATGTTTTTGGGATGACGAGTGATGAAACAGCGGCTTACGTAAACTTCTTTAAAATCAGGAATGGGAATATCATCCAGAGTTTTACGACCGAAATCAAAAAAATCCTTGAGGAAACCGATGAGGAAATCATGGAACAGGCCTTAATTGAGATCCGCCAGAAGTTTGATTCGGATTCCAAAGAAGTACTTTTACCGTTTCATCTGCCTATAGAAATTCCTAATGTGAAACTGATTGTTCCTAAAGTAGGCGATAAAAAGCGGATCGTAGAACTTTCCGAAAAGAATGCGAAAGAATACCGCCTTGAAAAGCTGAAGCAGGTACAGATCGTAGATCCTGAAAGACATACCAACCGCATCATGGCCGAGATGCAGAAACTGCTGAGAATGCCTGTAGAGCCGCGTCATATCGAAGGTTTTGATAATTCGAACATCCAGGGGACAAATCCGGTTTCGGCATGTGTCGTTTTTAAAGATGGTAAACCAAGCAAAGCAGACTACAGAATATTCCATCCCAAAACCGTGGAAGGCCCCAATGACTTTGCGACGATGGAAGAAGTGATCTACCGCCGCTACAAAAGAATGCTGGATGAGGGAGAAAGTTTACCCCAACTGATCCTTATTGACGGAGGAAAGGGACAATTGTCATCAGCGGTAAAGAGCCTGCGCTTATTGGGCCTATACGGTAAGATTACCATTGTAGGAATTGCAAAAAGGCTGGAGGAAATCTTCTTTCCTGAAGATTCCATTCCTTTATATCTTGATAAAAAATCGGAAACCCTTAAAATTTTGCAGAGGGTTCGGGACGAAGCCCACCGGTTTGGCGTAAAACATCACAGAACAAGAAGGAAGAACTCCACCATAAAATCTGAGCTTGAGGAAATTCCCGGCGTGGGAGGAAAGACAATCGAATTGCTTTTGTTGAGGCTGAAAACAGTAAAAAGAATTAAAGAATCGAGTATGGAAACCCTTGAGGAAATCATAGGGAAAAGTAAGGCGAAAATTGTTTGGGAATTTTTCAATACTCCTTGATTTATATTGAAATATTTACTAATTTTAGCCTATATTTTAAAAAAAATGAAAAAAACCATTTCTCTTATTTTACTGATTAGTATAAATTTTTATTATTCTCAGTTTTTTGAACGTGTAGGTGCTAAATATGAGCTGTCTACGACCAGCACCAAAGCAGAACTTTTAAATTATCCGGAAATCAAGGGATCACCTTACCTGAGCGAAGGTTTTACGACGGCGAAAGTTGCATGCTGTAATGAAGTATTACCAATGAGATACGACACCTACGCAGATCAAGTCGAATATTCAAAAGACGGACAAGTCTATATTTTAGCAAAAGAACAACCTTATACAAAAATAATTTTTAAGGATTCAAATACCACTCTTGTTTTGGAAAATGTTGAGAAAAACAGTGAGCCAAAATATTTTGTGCTATTAGCAGACGGAAAAAATTCTTTACTTAAGAAAGTAGGATCTATAATTCAGCAAAACAGTGCTACAACTGCTCTTAACAGGAATCCTGCGGCTTATTCTTCTGCTAAAGCAGGTGAAAAAGCTTCTTTTAAAATGGTAAACCCTATTTACTACCTGAAGACTGCTACAGGCAGGATTAGTGAGATTAAGGATAAAGGAGACGTACTTGCCCTATATCCTGATAAGACGAATGAACTGAATACTTTTTTCAAATCCAATAAGGTGAAGTTTAATAAAGAAGAAGGTTTGATTAAGCTTGTTGATTTTATTAATAGTCTGACATAAGAAATTTGATAATAAAAAAAAGTAGCCATTAAAAATTAATGGCTACTTTTTTTATTTAGCTAAGAAAATCTCTTTCGTAAATTCTCCGTCACTCCTTGGAATTTCTACTACGATATTTCCATTTTCATAATACCCTAAAGTAGATTCTCCATTTTGCAATTTCACTCTAAAAACATCCGCTTTGGTTGTAGCCTTGAAGGTCGCAAATGGTGAAGAACTGTTTTGAGCAACGAGAATAAACTGGCGATCATCGATCTGAATTTTCTGTAGCTCGGTTTTTCCATTGGTAAACCGGACGGTAGTGTTATTCGACGATGTGACCTGCGAAGTCGTTACAGCCTGAGCTTCTGATGTTGTCGGGTCTACCACTGTTGCATGTGCCGAAGTTTTAACTGTTTGAGCAACCGGATTGGCAGTAGCGATTGACACGAAAGTTCTGTTTAAAGCATCCTGATAACCTTCTTTATATTCCTTGATACTTGAAGCGCCTTTTATAGAGGAAATGACCTTATCATTACAGTCTTTAAACTGAAGCATTACTTTATTTCTAAGGAAACCGCTGTCATTTAGAATATCGGCCATAAGAACATCACAGGGATTAGCCTTCGCTTCTGTCGGCCACTGTAATTTATCGGCAGGAATTACGGTATAATTCTTTGCACGTAACGTTTTCGTCAGAAGATCTGCCAGTCCGAAATCTTCCTTAAAGGTTTCAAATTTGGCAGGAAGTGATATGTATTTATAATCGGAAACTTTTTGTCCGAATGCCAGCATTGAGCAAACTGTCAATATTGCAATAGATAATTTTTTCATTTCGTTGATTTAATCATTTCTGAATTGTCCCATATCCAGTTTCAGAGAAAAGAAGTTGGAATAGAAATTCGATCCGCCGATTCCTGAATTGGTAATTGCATAGTCTAAAGTAAGCCCTCTGTAACGGATCCCGATCCCTGCGCTCGGCTGGAAAGAAACTTTTCTTCTGAGATCTTCAATATCGGTGATGGATTGGAATCTGTTGACCCCTAATCGTACAAAAATCATTTTCTGGTAGCCGAGTTCCGCTCCGGCGTAAGGCGTTAAACTGGCGAAATCCGTGGAAACCAAAGCCGCCGTTTTCGCAAAATCCACATTGATCCCCGCTTCCGGCAATACATACACACTGCTATTGATTTCAAACATTTTGCTGGCGCCCACATTCAGTTTAGGCATGGTAAGCTCCATTTTGTCTTTCGGGGCCGGGTTGAATTCCTCACCGTTCACAACGGTGGAAAGTTCTTTCTGGTTTACACTCCAGAAGTTTACCGTAGTCGTAGCGTCTCTTAACATCCCTCCCAGCTTCCAGCCGTTGTCCAGTTTGTAAATGGCTCCGACATCGAAACCAAAGCCGTATCCGTTGGCAAATTTCCCAACGTTCCGGTAGACGATTTTGGCGTTGATCCCGACATCCAGCTTGGTATTTCCCCCAGGATTAAAAGCATACGAAAGGATCGCCGCATAATCGGACTGAGAGAATTTCGTGATTTTATCGTAATCAATATTTCCTTCGGTATCGATCAATTGGGTTGTATTTAAGATGTTGTCGACTCCCAATCTTACAACAGAAACTCCGAAAACGCCTGTTTCCAGCACTTTGGCATAAGCAAGGTAATCGTATTTTGCAATAGACTCAAAATATTCGGCGTGCATGGCAGCTCCCTGCCAGTCTCTTTCCACGCCCATCAAACCCGCCGGGTTCCACATCGGTGAATAGACGTCATCCTGGTTGGAGATTACCGCTCCTCCCATGGCCAGTCCCCGGGCACCCGCTCCGATGTTTAGGAATTCGTTGGAGTATTTCCTGATGATCTGGGATTGCGACATCCCAAAAACCAGGGCGAACACAAATAAAAGATATTTTTTCATCATATCAATTGATGCTTAATTTAAAGTTTTTTGTTTCTTAGCTTTTATCAATCCGTTAACAATGATTGCCAGTATCATAACTCCTGAAGCGATATAAAAAACCGGACTCATGTGTTCTGATTCTCCAAAGATAAAAAAAGCTAGTATAATTCCGTAGACCGGTTCTAAATTAACTGTTAAAATTAACGTAAACGGCGAAATATATTTCATCAGGTTCACCGATTCCAGCATCGGGAAAGCCGTAAAAACACTTGCCAGTAAGCCTATTAACGCAAGATCACGGTAACTTATTTCATTGATTTTAAAAATCTGCCCGCTGAACAGATAAAACAGCATCAAAATAAACCATCCTGAGAATATTTCGTAAAAAATAATGTTTCCGGAGCTCGTTTTCCCAAACATCTTCCCGTTGAAAACCGAAAATATCGTCCCGAAAACGGCACAGAGTACTCCGTAGAAAATTCCCTCTTTATACTGAAATTCCGTTTTGAAGATCAATAAAATGCAGGCTACGATCACCACGCCCATAATAACTTCCGAAATATCAATCTTCCTTTTAAAGATAACCGGTTCCAGAATCGAAGCAAACAGCGTCGACAGGGATAGGCAGCTCAGGGCAATCGAGACGTTGGAGACTTTGATCGAATGAAAGAAACAGTACCAGTGCAACGCCATCGAAAGACCGATGGCTGCTAACTGAAAAAATACTTTCTTCGAAACCTTAATGCTGTCTTTTCTGAAAACACGGATATATACAAACAGACAGATGGCCGCAAACAGCATCCTGTAAAAAACCAGGATTTCCGCATTCGCATGAATCAGTTTTCCCAAAATTGCCGTAAATCCCCATAAAAACACAATCAAATGCAACCTGAAAAGAGCTAATTTATGCATATCCTACCTTCTTATACTATTTTTGCAAATTTACAAATAGGTTTTACAAATAGCATAATAAATTTATATTAAAACGATGGTTTTTTTGAGAAAGTTTGACAGGTATTATTAGCAAAAGTTTAGAATATAACAACAAAAGTTTTTAACGCTAACGACGCTAAGAATAGGTTACATTCTATCCGCATATTTTCCGGGCGCTAAGGCATATCATTCAGCAAATGATAACAATGGATATTATTTAAAACTATCTTTTAATGATTACCGAAAAATTTTGAAATCCGTTAGGTTTATGTAGTCCTCCAGTACATGGATTCTGATATTTCCAGGAGCATTCCGGAAAGCCTTTATATGGATATATAAAAAAAACCCTGAAAATTTGTTCAACTTTCAGGGCCTTCAAATAATAAACTATTAAAAAAATAAACTAGGAACTAGAGAAGGGTGAGATATCACTCTCACTTTCTCTATGGTAAAGTTAGCAAATTACGAACCATAAAAAATATATTTTTTGTTAAAAATTTCATAAATTTCTGAAAACCAATTTATTAAACAATTGTTTACATCAACTTTTATTCCATCCAAAAAATAGTATCTTTAAAGGGAAAAAATTGAAATTTTTATGGACATTGAATTCAACAAAAGAGAAGATCAGAACAGATTAAAATTATCCGAAATCAATCGCCTGCTCTCAGAAATAAAAAAAGGGGGTGGTGAAAAGAGGCTTCAGAAGCTTCGTGAAGAAGGTAAAATGACAGCCAGGGAGAGAGTAGAATATCTTCTCGACAAAGATTCAGATTCCATAGAGATCGGTGCTTTTGCCGGTTATGAAATGTACGAAGAGCATGGCGGCTGCCCAAGCGGCGGCGTTGTTGTAGTAATGGGCTATGTTTCAGGAAGACAATGTATCATTGTTGCCAATGATGCTTCGGTAAAAGCCGGTGCATGGTTCCCGATTACCGGAAAGAAAAACCTGAGAGCCCAGGAAATTGCCATGGAAAACAGGCTTCCGATCATTTATCTGGTAGATTCTGCCGGGGTTTACCTGCCAATGCAGGATGAAATTTTCCCTGATAAGGAAATGTTCGGAAGGATTTTCAGGAACAATGCCAAAATGAGTGCGGCAGGAATTGTCCAGATTTCCGCAGTGATGGGCAGCTGTGTGGCCGGAGGGGCTTATCTTCCGATTATGAGCGACGAAGCAATGATCGTGGAAGGAACAGGATCAATCTTTTTAGCGGGAAGTTATCTTGTAAAAGCGGCAATCGGAGAAAGTATCGACAATGAAACGCTGGGCGGAGCAACCACACACTGCTCGATTTCCGGGGTTACCGATTATAAGGCAAAAGACGACAAGGATGCGTTGAACCGGATCAAAAATATCATGAAGTCTCTCGGAAGTACCGAGAAAGCTGGTTTTGACAGAATTGAAAGTGCCCAGCCGAAAGAAAAGCCGGAAAATATTTTCGGAATCGTGCCGGTTTCTAGGGCAGAACAATACGACACGTATGAAATCATCAAATGCTTGGTTGATCATTCGGAATACGAGGAATATAAGCCTGATTACGGTAAAAGCATCATCTGCGCCACGGCAAGGATTGACGGCTGGTCCGTAGGAATTGTGGCCAACCAGAGAAAGCTGGTAAAGAGCGGGAAAGGCGAAATGCAGTTCGGAGGTGTAATTTACTCAGACTCTGCAGATAAAGCAACCCGGTTTATTGCCAACTGCAACCAGAGAAAAATTCCATTGGTATTCTTACAGGATGTTACCGGTTTCATGGTCGGTTCCAAATCCGAGCACGGGGGAATCATTAAAGACGGTGCAAAAATGGTGAATGCCGTTTCCAATTCCGTAGTTCCTAAATTTACCATCATTACAGGAAACTCTTATGGAGCCGGAAACTACGCCATGTGCGGAAAAGCCTATGATCCGAGGCTGATTGTAGCGTGGCCATGGGCAGATCTTGCGGTAATGGGCGGCGCACAGGCAGCAAAAGTTTTGGCTCAGATCCAGGAATCCACCCTGAAGAAACAAGGTAAGGAAATTACGGAAGAAGAACATAACGAAATTTTAGATACCATTTCTAAAAAATACCAGAAACAGACCGAAGCGACCTACGCAGCAGCAAGACTCTGGACGGATGCCATCATCAATCCGGTAGACACCAGAAAGTGGATCTCTATGGGAATTGAAGCAGCGAACCATTCACCGATTACTGAAAAATTTAATTTGGGAGTGATACAGGTTTGATAATTGATAATTGATAATTGATAATTGATAATTGATAATTAATAATTGATTACAAAATAAAAAAGATGTGAAATTATTTCTTCACATCTTTTTTATTGTTACCAAGGGTAACATATTTTTATTTACTTGTACTGCTATCTGCTATTACCCTTTAAGATATGTCTTCCACCATAGCCCCGATTGCCGCGGCATCCTTTTTTTGAAGTGGGAGAGGCAAGGAAAAAAAAGATATAGCAGAAAGCGGGAAATAGCTCCTAAAAATAGAATCAGGAAAAGAACACCCCCGTTCTGAATCTTTCTTTATTCAGTTTTTTATTGACGGCCAGGCCCCAAAGGATAAATTCTTTCAGGAACAGCATGTCTTCCGGCTTTGTATCAGGCTGGTACTTTTCGATGATTTTATCCAGCGGACCGATTCTGTTTAAATTTGTAGCATACACTTCATCCGAAGATTCATCGGTGATTTCCAGGAATCCGTCGTCTTCCATAAACCAGTCCGTAATCTGGCTGAACGGTCCATCCACATTCTTTTTTTCCAGCTTTTCGACTTTCGGAAAATAGGTCATGAATAATGTTTTTACCGCATTATCAAGCAACATTTGCGCTACTGCTTCGGCACCTTCCTGCTCACCTTCATACACCAGTTCCACTTTTCCGGTAATAGCAGGGATGACGCCTATGAAATCGCTTAGGCGAACCGATGTGGTTTCTTCTCCCGTCAGCAATGCTCTTCTTTCTGCGGTACTCAGTAAATTTTCAAAAGCGGTAATGCTCATTCGGGCACTTACCCCGCTTTTGGCATCCACATATTCACTTTCCCGGGCTTCAAATCCGATCTGTTCCAAAAGGTCTTTCGCCAGATCAGGAACATATACTCCATTTTTCTGACGGCTATCCAGACTTGATTCATAGCTGGTAATTTCTTTCGCAATATGTATGTTTTCAGGATAATGCGTTAAGATCTGCGATCCAATCCGGTCTTTCAAAGGTGTTACAATGCTTCCCCGGTTGGTATAATCTTCCGGGTTTGCCGTAAACACAAACTGGATATCCAGTGGCATCCTTACCTTAAATCCACGAATCTGCACATCGCCTTCCTGAAGGATATTAAACAGCGAAACCTGAATTCTTGCCTGAAGATCGGGCAATTCATTAATGACAAAGATGGATCGGTTTGCCCTTGGAATCATTCCGAAATGGATTACTCTGTCATCGGCATACGAAAGCTTTAAATTAGCTGCTTTAATGGGATCGACATCTCCGATAAGATCCGCTACCGTTACATCCGGTGTTGCCAGCTTTTCAAAAAATCGTTCGTCCCGGTGCAGCCATTCGATCGGCGTATTGTCGCCTTCTGTTTTGATGAGTTCTTTTGCATACCGCGAAATCGGGTTCAAAGGATCGTCATTAATTTCGCTTCCCTGTACAAAGGGAATCCACTCATCCAGCAGTGAGGTCATCATTCTTGCCAATCTGGTTTTAGCCTGCCCTCTTAATCCTAGCAGATTAATATTATGCCGGCTCAGGATAGCCTGTTCCAGCTGAGGGATTACTGTATTTTCGTAACCAAAAATCCCTTCAAATACAGATTCTTTATTTTTTATTTTGTCTCTTAAATTATCTCTTAACTCGTCTTTAATACTTTTGGTCTGATAACCTGATGCTTTTAACGAGCCTAATGTTTTTATCTCTGGCTTTGCAGTCATTGTACTTAAATGTAATTATAATATTTGATTGATGTTTAGAATATAAACGGTTAACGTATTTTTTTCTTACGGTTGGCTTCATAATCTTCGAATATCATTTGCCCAAGTCCGTTAAGTCCTGTATAAAATGCTTTTCCCTGATTGGCTTCCGTAAATTCACTTACAAAATGCTGAAGATAAGGATCCTGGGCAATCATAAAGGTGGTGATCGGAATATGCAGCCTCCTGGCTTGCGCAGCCATATTGTAGCATTTCTGCACCACATAATCGTCCAGGCCGTAAGAATTCATATAGTAGGTCCCATCGGGCTCGCGTACGCAGCTTGGTTTCCCATCGGTGATCATGAAGATCTGTTTATTGGTATTCCTTTTCCGCCTCAAAATATCCATCGCAAGTTGAAGTCCTGCAACAGTATTGGTATGATAAGGCCCCACCTGCAAATAAGGCAGTTCCTTTATTTTGACCGGCCAGGCATCATCCCCAAAAACAATAATATCCAGGGTATCCTTCGGGTAACGGGTGGTAATCAGTTCAGCCAGCGCCATGGCTACTTTCTTCGCAGGGGTAATACGGTCTTCTCCGTACAGGATCATGCTGTGGCTGATGTCGATCATCAACACTGTACTCATCTGCGACTGGTGGACACTATCTTCCACGATCAGGTCATTTTCCGTCAGATGAAAATCACCGATCCCGTTATTGATCTGTGCATTTTTTAAACTTTCCGTGATGGAAATTTTCTCAACAGGATCCCCGAAATTATAATTTCTGAATTCGCCGGTCGTATCTTCACCGGTTCCGCTCTTTTTAGTCTTATGGTTTCCGTTTCCGCTTTTCGCCAGGTTT
The DNA here is from genome assembly GCA_048594965.1 of Chryseobacterium sp. Lineage (GTDB taxonomy): Bacteria > Bacteroidota > Bacteroidia > Flavobacteriales > Weeksellaceae > Chryseobacterium. Next base: position 2,487 of record JBMDXW010000061.1, on the reverse strand, counting down.
CCGAAGATCTGATTAAGAGCCTGCTTTCGGATGTTCTGCTCCATTTTTGAACTCAGCTTAATTCCGTTTCCACTCCCGTTAGGATCGATTTCCTCACGGATGTAGCCTTTCTTTTTAAGATCTTCAATAAAATCGTCAATGGTATATTCAGGGGTTGTCAGCTGGTACTCCTCGTCCAGCATTCTGAGCCAGTCAATCGCTTCATCAAAATCCCCGGAAGTGTGCGTCAACAGATCCGTGAAGATTTCCAGCAACCGATCGAATACGGATAATTCCGGTGCTTTGTAGGTTTCAAACCTAAAACCTTTCACAATATGCTCTTTCATAATCTAAAGTTACGATATAAATCTACGATAGCCCGAAAGATTTCGTCTATTTTAGTTTTTATGATTAAGAATAATTACAGAATAATGCAATTTTTCAGGAGCTGCTTCCCGCTATCCACTCTTACTCCTCGCGCCAAGCTTTTCCTGACTTAAATCCATCTCTTTCCCGGGCGTGCTGTGGGGTAACCGTTTCTATCGGGGCTAGGGTGGCAGACAAGTGTACAGGCGGTAGGCAGTAAGCAGTAAGCAGTAAGCAGTAAGCAAAATTACAGAACCGGGAAGTAATGATGGCCGTCTTGCTTAAATAAACCCGGAATTTTAAACCTTAAATCTACATCGCTTTTCTCTTCCTCCTTTCTTAGACCTGTTTTTTATACTTTGACATGGCTCCTAGTTTACTTTTTCAAATCAGTACCAAAAGTTGGGGAGAAAAAAGATAAGTGTTAATTTTGTTGAATGTCTGGAGAGAACGAACTTTTGAAATTACTGCTTCCCGAATATTTAATTTCCCATTTTGATATTGTCCGCTTTGAAGAGAAAGACAAGCTGTTGCATATTTACTTTGAAGAAAAAAGCACGGTGCCCAAAGAATTCTCATCTCTGCACTTACAGTCCAAGGGCTTCCATGATGAAATTACGGTGGATGATTTTCCTCTGCGCGGTAAATCCGTAAAGCTTCATATTAAACGCCGCCGGTGGACCGACGTAAAATCCGGTAAAATTCTCCAGAGAGACTGGAATCTTATTGCCAAGGGAACCCGCATGACTCAGGATTTTGCTGAGTTCTTAAAAAAAATCTGCCGATACTAAAGCCCTTTCCTGCAAAACCATCGGTGATCTGTATGGCCTTGACGGAAGGAAATTCCAGCGGCAGTATAAAAGCAGCCTCAGCGATTTTAAGGACTGGGAACAAAAGCCCCATGCAGAGGACTGGATCATTTATCCTGAGAACCTTTCGGGGCAGCTTTCCCTGGATGAAGTGGCTTTATCCGATGGGGAGCTCTACACGGTCCTTACCTCAAAGCAGGCAAAAGGCAGAAAAGGAAGTACTGTAGCTATTGTGAAAGGGACACAAAGTGATTCGGTCATTTCCCATCTTTTAAAAATCAAAAGAAAGCGCCGAATGGCGGTAAAAGAGATTACCCTGGATATGGCGGGTTCGATGAAACGGATTGCAAAAAGATGTTTTCCCTGTGCGGATCAGGTGATTGACCGTTTCCATGTACAGAAGCTGGCTATAGAAGCTCTTCAGGAAATCCGGATCAGGCACCGCTGGGAAGCTATTGAAATGGAAAACAAAGAAATGGAAGGAGCGGATAAAGACAAAAAAGCAACCCCGGAAGTATTCGAAAACGGGGATTCCCGCAAACAGCTGTTGGCAAGAAGCAGGTATCTGCTTTACAAAAGCCGTGAAAAATGGACCTTCTCCCAAAGCCAAAGGGCTTCTATCCTGTTTTCACAATATCCGGATCTGGAGAAAGCCTATCAACTGACCGATGGGCTTCGCAAGATTTACAACCGGAACATTCCAAAATCTTTAGCCATGACCAAGCTTGCGCGCTGGTTCAACGAGGTTGAGGAATCAGGCTTTGAATCTTTTTCAACCTTGACAAAAACAATAAAAAATCATTACCGGGATATTTTAAACTACTTTGATCAGAGAAGCACCAATGCAGCTGCCGAATCATTCAATGCCAAAATCAAAAACTTCAGGATGCAGCTCCGTGGAGTAAAAGACCGGACTTTCTTTTTATTCAGATTGACCAAACTTTTTGCTTAGTCCCCAACTTTTGGTACTGATCCGTAATGATGGCAGTTTTGCTTAAATAAATCCGGAATTTTAAACCTTAAATCTACATCGCTTTTCTCTTCCTCCTTTCTTAACCTGCTTTTTATGCTTGACATGGCTCTTTCTACTTTTCACTTGCCTCTTTCCCTTGGTTCTTTATACTTTTTCCTTGGCTCTTTTCCCTTGTCTCTTTTTCCCTGGAGTAGGGGCATAAAAAAACCTCACACATTACTGTATGAGGTTTGTAAAAAAAAACTGGCGGCGACCTACTCTCCCGCGTTAGCAGTACCATCGGCGCTGGTGGGCTTAACTTCTGTGTTCGGAATGGGAACAGGTGAGCCCCACCGCTAAAACCACCCTAAAGGTTGTATA
>JBMDXW010000060.1:0-6019 GCA_048594965.1 Chryseobacterium sp. | reverse complement strand
CCAATCTGCTCCAAAGATCAGGCGCAGGCTTCAGGTCAAGCTCTTCGTAGTCGGATTTCAATTTATTTAGCATATTGTTTTTCATCTTTTTTTTGTTTTAAAAAATCACTGATCCATTTTTTGGATTTGCTTAGCTGGCTTTTGCTGGTTCCTTCAGAAATGTTCAGCATTTCTGCGATTTCGTAGTGTTTTTTTTCCTCAAAAACATACAGGTTAAAAACAAGTCTGTATCCATCCGGCATTTTGGAGAAAATCTCATCAAGGTCAATGGTTATCATATCCTCATCCCATGTATCTTCGGAATAGTCGAGGCTGTCTATTTCTACATCCGAATAGAGAATATTTTTACTTTTTCTGATAAGATTTATGGAATTATTAACCACAATTTTTCTCAGCCAAAATGGAAAGCTTTTCCACTCCCTGCATTCCTGAATCTTAGAAAAACAGGTAAAAAAAGAATTCATGACAATATCTTCAGCATCAGGAATATTATTTACATAAGAATTTGCGATGGCCAGCATCTTTGCCGAAAACATTTCGTAAAGGGCTTTCTGCCCTTTGCGGTCGTGCTTTTTTGCCAGTTTAAAATTCGTTTCTAAATTCTTCATGGATCTGTTTCTATCTATAAGACAAAAAAAACCTGAAAAGGTTGCCCGAAAGATAAAAAAAATTGCACCTTTTTTGAAAGTGCAATTTAAATTATTCATTATCAACCGTAAAAGTTAATGTTTTATTTTTGAAAGTTTGGCAGGATCGTGCTTATGTCTGAATAAGATCGCAAAAAGTATGGCCAGAACGAGAGCATATGCCGCAAAAGTGAGCCAGATATTATGCCAGTCTTTTACCATAACAACTGCTGATAAGGTTCCGTCGGGATTAACAGCGGAGTTGAAACTTTTCTTTAAAATCTCCAAAAATGTAGGATTTTCAGGAGTTGTTTCAAGATAAGCTGACAGAGATGAGGCAGTTGTAAATTGATGAGTAAAGAATTTGTCAATAGCCCAGCCGGCAGCATAGCTTCCGAATACCGCTCCGAAACCGTTTGTCATCATCATAAATAACCCCTGTGCAGAAGAACGGATTTTTTTATCCGTTGTTGTTTCTACAAAAAGTGATCCCGAGATATTGAAAAAATCAAATGCCATCCCGTAAACAATACAGGAAAGGATAATCAGGCTCAGGCCAAATCCTTCAGGAACGCCGTAAGCAAAGAATGCAAACCTCAGCACCCACGCAATCATTGACATGAGCATTACTTTTTTAATTCCGAATTTCTTCAGGAAGAAAGGAATAGCAAGAATAAATAACGTTTCAGAGACCTGTGAAATCGACATAATGATCGTTGACCTCTGAACAACAAAAGAATCTGCGTATTTTGGAAAATGCTCAAACTCACTCAGAAATACATCTCCGTAAGCATTGGTAAGCTGTAAGGCTGCCCCCAAAAGCATTGAGAAGAGGAAAAACAGTGCGGTTTTGTAATCTTTAAACAACTTAAATGCGTTAAGGCCCAGCTGTTGTGTAAGCGGTGCTTCTTCGTCAATAAGCTTCTGAGGAGGACATTTCGGTAACGTCAATGCATAAATTCCAAGGAAAACGGCAACACCTCCTGCGATATAGAACTGTCCTTCCGTGGCTTTATTTCCTGAAAGATTGGTAATCCACATAGCGACAATAAAACCGATGGTTCCCCAAACACGGATTGGAGGAAAATCTTTAACGACATCCAGATCACTGTTTTTCAAGATCGTGTAGGAAATTGAATTCGCCAGAGCAATAGTGGGCATGTAAAAGCACATCGCCAAAAGCATGACATAAAAGAACGAGTCCGGATCGGCAGAATGGGGCAAAAAGAAAAGAACGATTCCGTACAAAATATGTAATATTGAGAAGATCCTTTCCGCATTCACCCAGCGGTCGGCGATAATTCCGGTAATGGTCGGCATGAATATGGAAGCAATCCCCATCGTTCCGAAAACCGCTCCGAATTGGGCACCGTCCCAGTGTTTAGTTCCGAACCAGAAATTGGCCATTGTAATCAGCCATGCGCCCCACACGAAGAACTGAAGAAAACTAAGAATGGTAAGTCGTAATTTTAAATTCATCTTATAATATCTCTAATCGATTTTCTTCTTCCTTCTTTTGATTTCTTCCTGGATTTCCAGGGCGGTATCGTAATCCTCTTCTTTCACTGCTTCATCCAGCAATTTCTGAAGTTCTTCCATGGATACGGATCTCAGGCTGTCTTCCGTATTAACGGTTTCTGAAAATGACTGTTCTTCTTTAGCGACATCTTCCAGCTCCAGAAGAATTCCCGCTTCGTTCAATACCTGCTGCGTCGTAAAAATAGGCGCATCAAACCTTACGGCCATGGCTACAGCATCTGAAGTCCTGGCGTCAAGAATCAGTTCTTCTTCGTTGGTCTTATTTTTAAAATTGATATTTGAAAAGAAAACGCCGTCCACAATCTGGTAAATGATTACAGAAACCAGTTCATAATTGGCCGAAACGATAAATTTGGTAAATAAATCGTGGGTAAGAGGACGCGGCGGATGTATATCTTTTTCAAGACCAAGAGAAATGGATTGTGCCTCGAAATTCCCTATAACAACAGGTAATTTTATATGTGTCTCTTCATGTTCCAATAACAAAGCGTACGCCCCTGATTGGGTCTGGCTGTACGATATTCCGCGAATAATTAGCTGTTTATAATCCATAACTACAAATATAGATTAATTTTTGAAAGTTTTTTTTACTTTTTAGACAAAAATAAAAGCCCGAAGCGGGCTTTTATCGGTGAATTATCGTGAAGGCGACTGTGAATTTTATTTTATAAGCCAATTTTGCTTTGTAAGTGAATTTTAATCCAAACTGACAAGCGAATTGACCTTTCACAACTGACCTTTCTTATCCTTTAAGAGCTTTAATTTTCTCCGTTAATGCTGGGATAATCTGGAAAGAATCTCCAACCACACCGTAATCGGCAGATTTGAAGAACGGTGCTTCCGGATCACTGTTGATAACAACAATAGTTTTTGAAGAGTTTACTCCGGCAAGGTGCTGAATGGCTCCTGAAATACCTACTGCAATATATAAATTCGGAGAAATCGCTTTACCAGTCTGTCCAACGTGCTCCGTATGAGGTCTCCATCCAATATCGGAAACCGGTTTAGAACATGCCGTAGCAGCGCCTAACACATTAGCTAAATCTTCGATCATTCCCCAGTTTTCAGGGCCTTTCATTCCTCTTCCTGCAGAAACTACGATCTCAGCTTCTTTCAGATCTAATTTTCCTGAACTCTGCTCGTGAGAAATCACTTTGGTATCTTCATTGGCAACCGAAAGGTTTTTCACTTCTTCAGATCCTGAAACAGCATTTTCTTTCACTCCGAAAGCATTCTGAGAAACAGTGATGATGACACCCGCAGATTCAGCTTTTGCGTGCATAAAGCCTTTTCCTGAGAAAGCCCTTCTTTTTACCTGAAACGGCGAAATACTTTCCGGTGCATCCAGCGCATTGGTAATTAAAGAATGTCCGTTCATCACGGCCAACATCGGAGCGATAGAAGAAGCATCAGTGGTATGAGGGAAAATTATAATATTTCCGTTTGCTACTTCACTTACTGCCTGGGCATAAGCTTTAGCCGAAAAGCTTTTAAGCCCTTCATCTTTGATATTGATTACGTTCGATGCTCCATATTTGTATAATAAATCTGAAGAATCTGTTGGGTTTACAGAGATTGCCGTTACGGTATCTCCAGCCTGGTCTGCCACAGCTTTAGCGTAAGAAACCGCTTCAAAAGCCGCTTTTTTGTAAACTCCGTTTATATTTTCTGCGTATACGAATACTGCCATTTTTTTTAAATTAAAAAGATTAAAAAATTTAATGATTAAAAGATTAAATCACTTTTGCTTCTTCGTGAAGTAATCTTACCAGCTCATCCAGATTGTCGGGAGAAACCATCTTTACAGCAGCTCTTGGCGGTACACTGTCATACGATACTCCCTGAACTTTCACCTCTGAAGAAGTAGCTTCTACCACCTGTAGAGGTTTTGTTCTTGCAGACATAATGCCTCTCATATTTGGGATAATAAGATCTTTTTCATCGACCAATCCTTTCTGACCGGCGATTACAGCTGGTAATTTCACAGAAATAGTTTCTTTTCCTCCTTCAATTTCTCTTACCGCTGTTGCTTCGCTTCCATTCACGTCTAATCCTACCGATGCATTTACAAACGGCTGATTTAATAACTGCGCCACCATTCCCGGAACAGAACCTCCGTTGTAGTCGATGGATTCTTTACCGCAAAGAATTAAATCATACCCTCCGTTCTGTGCCACGGCAGCGATTTCCTTAGCGGTTGAGAAGCTGTCTTTCGGATCAAGGTTTACCCTTACGGCATCATTAGCACCAATCGCCAATGCCTTTCTTATTACGGGTTCGGTGGTAGCATCACCTACATTGATTACCGTTACGGTCGCTCCCTGGGACTCCTGAAGTTTGATTGCTTTTGTTAAGGCAAACTCATCAAGCGGGTTGATGACCCATTGAATTCCGTTTTTGTCAAACGCGGACTTATCCGCCGTAAAGTTAATTTTAGAAGTAGTATCAGGCACACTACTAATACAAACTAATATTTTCATATGTTGTTTTAATTTTTTTTGCTTTAAAAGCCTTAAAGTTTCATGTGCTAATATAATTAAAAAATATATTATGCATGCATAATACTTATGAATTTATTATTCAGCGCATTAGAAGTATTTAATTGGCTGGTTTTGTTGCCCTAAATTCAATCTTGCTGGGCAAAACTCTCGGATTCATCTTTAAAATATCGAGTACAAGATTTCCCATATCTTCCGGCTGAATCTTCCATGCATCTTTTTCGGAAGGAATATTCCCGTTGAAATGGGTAGCTACCGAGCCAGGCATGATCACCGTCGCCTTGATATTATACTTTCTCAGATCAATCATGGCCGCCTGTGTAAAACCTACGACGCCGAATTTGGAAGCATTGTATCCGGAGCCGTTTTCAAAGAAATTGGCTCCGGCAAGACTTGCGATTGTGATATAATATCCCTTTGTTTTTTTCAGTTCTTCCACAGAAGCTTTTAATGTAAAGAAAGCGCCGGTTAAATTTGTTTCAATCATATCATTCCAGTCTTCAGCGGTAAGCTCATCTACAGGCTTGAATACGCCTAAACCGGCATTGGCAATGACAAAATCCAGCTGTCCGAATTTCTCCAGGGCATATTTTACCGCTTCCTCTTCGTTTTCAAGGTCTCTGACATCCGACACGACCCCTAATACATTTTTAGAATATTTTTTCAATTCAATTTCCGCTTTTTCAACATCATCTCTTTTTCTCCCGGAAAATGCCACAGAAACACCGTTTTCAAGTAAAATTTTTGCAATTCCAAAGCCGATCCCTTTGGTTCCTCCTGTAATATAGGCCACTTTATCTTTTATCATAATTTTGGATTTAGTTATTAAAAATAAGAAAAACGATTTAAAGTAGGTTCGTTATTAACTAACATTTGTAAGTTTAAAAAACTACAAAGAAAAAGCGCTCCCTAATTGAAGCGCTTTAAATCTCTTAGAATATTTTATTTTAATTAAAATTTTCTTTTGTTTTATTTAGACATTAATCTTTGATTAGTTTTTGAATGTACACTTTACCGTCACTAGCTTTTACTTTTAATATATAATTTCCTTTCTGATAAGAAGACATGTTTACTTCATTAACGTTTTTACTGTTGCTGATCGTAGTAATTGCTCTACCGCTAAGATCATAAATTTCAATAGATTCAGACTTGAGGTTATTAAAGAATTTAAACTTAAGAATATCTTTAACAGGATTTGGATAAATCTGAAGATCCGGAGAATTGATAACCTCGGTGGTTCCTAAAACCGAGTTTTGCCCTGTTATCGTCATTACCCATCTTGCGGAAGGGAAACCTACCAAAGCACCTGTGCCGGTAGCGATGGGCTCAGTAAGCCCGCAGGTTTCAGAAACCAGG
>JBMDXW010000006.1:0-3560 GCA_048594965.1 Chryseobacterium sp. | reverse complement strand
GGTCGGTAAAGGATTCGGTAAAAGAAGAGGGCTTGCAACCGGAGAGTATTACATTAAGAATTCAGATGAAATTAAAGAAGCTTTTCTAGCATATCCTGATGCTTTTGATGCTTACGAAGAATTTACCGCTAAATTTAAACCGTACACGCTTAAAAGAGATGTTCTCCTTCCTAAATTCGACATTCCGCAGGAATTCGTTCATGAAGAAGATGAAGCAGACGGCGGGAAACGCGGTGAAATGGCGTATCTTACCTATCTTACTTACGAAGGAGCGAAAAAAAGATACGGAGAGCACGGAATCACTGAAGATATTAAGGAGCGTCTGGATTTTGAGCTTGAAGTAATTGCCAACACCGGATATCCGGGATATTTCCTTATTGTACAGGATTTCTGTAACGAAGCCCGTAAAATGGGAGTTTGGGTTGGTCCAGGTCGTGGATCTGCAGCGGGTTCTGCCGTTGCTTACTGTATCGGAATCACAAACGTAGACCCCATTAAATATGATCTCCTTTTTGAGAGATTCCTTAATCCGGAAAGGGTTTCCATGCCGGATATTGATATTGACTTTGATGACGAAGGTCGTGACCGCATTATCAAATGGGTAATTGATAAATATGGCCAAAGCCAGGTGGCTCAGATCATTACCTATTCTGTGCTGGGAGGTAAATCGGCCATTAAAGATGCCGGAAGGGTACTTGATGTCCCGATTCCCGATACGAATAATATTGCCAAGCTGATTCCTTCCACGCCTGGGATGAACATTGCGAAAGCTTTGGCGAAGTACGATAAATTAAAGCCTGAGGAGCAGATGCTGGTCGACGAGATGAGATTTGTTCTCGACAGTCCCGGTGATCCCCGGCATGATGTATTGGCCAGTGCCAGAAAAATGGAAGGCTGTATCCGGAATACGGGAATCCATGCCTGCGGGGTAATTATCACCCCGGAAGATGTGAGTAATCTTGTTCCGGTCACGATCGCAGCGAAGGATGCAGATATTCTGGTTTCCCAGTTTGATAACTCTGTAGCGGAAAGTGCCGGTCTCCTGAAGATGGACTTCCTCGGTTTAAGAACGCTGACGATCATTAAAGATGCTCTCAAGTTGGTTAAAGAAAGACATGGCGTCGATATTGATCCTGATGAGATTCCTCTGGACGATACCAAAACGTATCAGCTATTTAAAGAAGGAAGAACAATCGGAATTTTCCAGTATGAAAGTCCCGGTATGCAGAAATACATGAGGGAGCTCAAGCCAACGGTTTTTGCCGACCTTATTGCGATGAATGCGCTTTACCGTCCGGGACCGATTAAATACATTCCGAACTTTATCAACAGGAAACATGGCATAGAAGAAATTGTATATGATTTACCTGAAACTGAAGAATATTTAAAGGAAACATACGGAATTACCGTTTATCAGGAGCAGGTAATGCTTTTATCTCAAAAATTGGCCAATTTTACAAAGGGTGAAGCCGATACGCTGAGAAAGGCGATGGGTAAAAAGCAGATCGATGTCCTTAATAAAATGTATCCTAAATTCATTGAAGGCGGAAGGAAAAATAATCTGGATGAAGAAAGGCTTGAGAAAATATGGAATGACTGGAAAGCGTTTGCAGAATATGCTTTCAATAAATCCCACTCGACCTGTTATGCGTTTATTGCTTATCAGACCGCATTTTTAAAAGCCAACTATCCTGCGGAATATATGGCAAGTGTAATGAGTAATAACATCAACAATACGGATTCGATCACCATGTTTATGGAGGATTGTAAAAGTATGGGAGTCGATGTTTTAGGGCCGGATGTTAATGAATCACAGTATAAGTTTTCGGTAAATGAAAAAGGACAGATTCGTTTTGGATTAGGAGCGATCAAAGGTATTGGGGAAGGACCGAGTGAAGCCATTACAAGAGAAAGAGCAAACGGCAGGTTTAAAAATATCTATGATTTCTTTGAAAGAATTCTTCCTTCCCAAATGAACAAAAGGGTGGCGGAGAGTTTGGTGCTGGCGGGTGCTTTTGATGAGCTTGATTCTTTTCACAGAGGTCAGTATTTTGATATTGATATGGCGGGAAGAACAAATCTTGAAAGACTCATCAGGTACGGACAGAGCTTTCAGGAAAGTAAAAACGAAATGGAAAATTCCCTTTTTGCGGATTTTGCGGAAGAAGTTCAGATCGAGCAGCCGAAGCTGGCTCCGTGTCCGGAATGGCCGAATATGCATAAGCTTAATAAAGAAAAGGAAACTATAGGGTTTTATCTTTCTGCGCACCCGCTTGATGAATTTAAATATCAATATCAGTTTATGCAGGGGCAGCTTTCTAAAAAAGCGGTTTTAGAGAAAGAAGAGGAGGTAAAACTGGTTGTAGATGAAGCTCCGATTCTTGAGCAGGATACTCCGGAAGATGTTTCTGATCTTGTTGAAATCATTTCTGATGAATTGCTGACCGGTGAAGAAGAGATTGTAGAGGAAGTGACAAAAAAAGCTGAGCCTAAAGGGATTTTCCACTTTCTGAACCTTGATGAGGTGGATGCTTATAAAGAACAGGCTTTTGCCAATAAGCAGGAAGAGTTGTTTGAAGAAAAGAAAAAAGACTGGAAAACGATCCAGAAAGAAAGAGAAAACGGAGGCGGCGGAAAGGAGTATACGGTGGCAGGGCTTATCACCGAATATCGTGTTCAGGACGGTTTCAGAAGTGGGGAAAAAGTTGCCTTTGTAACCCTGGAAGATTATTCGGGTTCTTACTCTTTCAGGCTTGGTGACCGTGACTATATGCGTCTGAAAGAAAAACTGGAAGTGCAGAGATTCGTGATCTTTAAGATTAAATTTGCCCAGGTGAAAGACGGACGGGTCTTTGTGAATGTAAATGATGTGATCGAGCTTCAGGAAGCGTTCGAGAGATTTGCAAAAAGTATTTCCCTCGTTATGGACGTCATGGATTTCAGACCGGAAGATCTTGCTTTCTTCAGAACGGTTCTTGAAAGAAATCAGGGGAATCAGAAATTGAAATTTTATATTAAAAATACCGATGACGACTCCAGGACAGAACATCTTGAAGTACAGTCGATGAAGCATTCGGTCAATCTGAGTGGTGACCTTATCAAAGAAATTCAACTGTTGAACAAATACGAATTTTATTTAAATTAAAAGTAAAGATATTGTTGAAATATGAAGTGGCCAGATGGTCACTTTTTTTTGTGATAAAAATCTGCTAAAAAACATGTTGTGTTAAAATTTTATAAAAATATGCGGTATTTTTAATGTTATTACGGATAAATTGCTGATAATCAATTATGTATTTACGTGTTTTAATTGATAATATTTCTTTTAATAATGATAATTGTTTATTATTAATTATTTATTTAACATATTTAGTAATTTTTTAGTAAAAAAATGATGATATTCTTTTATATTATATAATTTATTAATACTTTTATCGCCTAATTTTAATTACTAACGAATGAAAAAACTGTTATTCCTTATTCTGGGATTGCCGGCTTTAGGCTTTGGGCAATGGACGGAAAATTTTGATGCCGGCACGACGATGCCAGCCGGCTGGGCT
>JBMDXW010000059.1:0-1867 GCA_048594965.1 Chryseobacterium sp. | reverse complement strand
GTGCTCAGGTTTTCTCTGAGTCCATGATTCATCTTCAGGACAAAGACTCCAGCTTTCCACAATTCCCCACTGGCTGTAGGTTCCCCAATGCATGAATAAACCGAATTTGAGATCCTGCCAGCTTTCAAGATTTTCAATAACTAAAGGATCCGTAGGTTTCTGATAGCCTTCTGAAACATTGTGTGCCTGGGAAAAATAAACGGACGAAATAAGCAGTGACGACAGGAATAGGGTTTTCATTCTTGGGTTAATGAACATGAGGTTTAGTTTTGGCTAATTTAATCATCCTTCGATGAATCCGCAAACTGATGTTTCAGCTACTTCAAAATAGTACGTTCTTATTTCTTACGCATTCATGATTGAAAAACGAAGATAGGGTGAAATTGCCTATTTTCCATTGCTTATGAAAGCTATGACAGGATATGACATCTTCTGACCGGTTTTGACCGGTTTCGGACAGGTTTTCTTCGGGTCTCCTTCGAGAAAGCTTCGGGAAGGCTTCGGAAAAACGGTACTTTTTCCGAAGCGCTTCCGAAGAACTCCCGAAGGATTGTTCCGATATCCGCCCTGATAATTGTTTTTAGATGGATGATCGCCATGTCAATTGTCTTCAGGTTCTTGCTTATCCCGGTCATAAAAGCTCATTAACAACGATTGTACGATCAGAACCGGTGTGGCAGCCAGCCAGGAAATAGGCATCCATTCAAAGAAATCGTTGACAATCCTGTAATTCAGTTTAATCCCCAGAAAAAACAGTAAAAAAGACACAACAACATAGCTGGAAACAGAAATATAAATAATCCTGGAAAGCCTTCTTACATAATTTTTACTGTAAAATTTTGCGATATTAAATGTAAACTGAACAATCGCCAGAATAAAAAATTCAATCTTGATCAACGTCATCAGAACTTCATTTTTCGTGATTGCAATCAGGACCAAAGTTGTGGCAAAAATAAGGATAGCAACCAGCTGAATCCGGAAATCATATTTTAATAAATTTTTCATGATTATTGTTTTTAAAGGTTTAAAAAATCGCCTCTTGTCCTTTTGTTTTGTATTTTGAATGTAAAAAACATCCAGATTTTAAATACGAGTGTTTTCATTTTTGTAAGATTTTTCTTTATTCATGGCATGTTTGCGGCCTTTCAGGAAAAAGAGCAGATTAAAGAGCATCATGATACCAAGATAAATGGAGAACTTACCGATCTTTTCGCTCATGTTTACCACAAGTTCTTCCGCCGTTTCAATTTTATAAAATTCAATGATGCACAGGGCAAAGCCGATGTTCAGAAGGTAAAATCCTATTTTGAACAATGAGTTCGTTGCCATGGCAATATCTTCCTTCTGATGAAAAATATCAACCATAAAAGTTTTTGAATTCTTAAAGAGAAACTGCGTTACCAAAACAGTCAGTGCAATAACAATGGGTAAATAAATCATGTACGCTGAAAAATTGTACGTGGCGGTGGTTAAGATCGTTGCTGTCATAATAATTTATTTTAGAGTTAAGTTTTTTCTTAAAAGATAAAGGGTAAAAATGTTGATGTAATGTAACACACAAAGGATCAGCATGATGTTTCCGATGCGGATTGCGCTTACGGTCAGAACCTGTTCAAAAGATGCAATTTTTTCCCAGCTGGTCAGGCTGATGGCGATATACCCGAGATTAATCAGATAATAGCAGCCTAAAAGTATTCTGTTGATCGTGAGACAAAGATCTGTATCATGAATAAGATATTCCAGATACGACTTTCCCGCGTGATAGCATCTTCTTCCGACATCTATGGTTATATAAAAGCTGGCGGCCAGGAATATAATATAGGATACAATATTTAACATCTTATATTTTTTATATTTTTTATATTTT
>JBMDXW010000058.1:0-11677 GCA_048594965.1 Chryseobacterium sp. | reverse complement strand
CATTTTGTTTTTTTTTTAATTTGTAAAAAAATAAATCATGATTACAATCGGAATTATTGTTGCCATTTTGGCTATTGCTATCATTTGGGCCATCTCGGTTTACAATGGATTGGTAAACAAAAGGGCCAATGTGCAGGAAGGCTGGAGCTCGATAGATGTATTTCTGAAAAAGCGAAATGATCTGATTCCCAATCTTGTAGAAACGGTAAAAGGTTATGCTTCACACGAATCTTCAGTTTTACAGAATGTAGTGGAAGCCAGAAACCTTTCCGGAAGAGCGCAGACGGCCAAAGAACAGGGAGCAGCGGAATCTACGATGTAAAATGCAATGATGAACCTATTTGCCGTGGCAGAAAATTATCCGGACCTGAAAGCCAACAGTAATTTCATCTCTCTTCAGCAGGATTTGAACGCCCTCGAAGATGATATCGAGATGGCGAGAAGATATTATAACGGAAAAGTAAAGGAAAACAATGTTGCGATTGAGGTTTTCCCTTCCAATATGATTGCCAATGCTTTCAAATTTGAGAAAGCGGAATTTTTTGAAATTCAGAATGCGAGTGAGCGCGAGGTGGTGAAAGTTAATTTCTAACTTTTGACCATGAGATCCTACTACGCCAGTTTTGATGCTTTCCCTACCAGCAAAGGGGCTTCTACACATATCGGTCACAGTTTGCAAGCTCTGTCGGAAATTGCGGATAAAGTAGATGTGTATTGTCTGCAGGGTCTCTATTTTTATCTTTACCGACTCTTAGAAAATTTGAGCAAAAAGGCTTGATTTCTTTGGATTCATTTTTAAAATTGCTTTCTGTGGTTGGCGGATTAAAAGAAATGGTTGATGTTTTAAAACCTAAGGAACAGAGTTTTAAATCTATCGATGATGTTCTAAAATCAGAGGAAAAGCCCATTAAAGAAGAGGAAGCTGAAGATGAAAACAGCTATCAAAGAAATAAGAGTAGGATTGAATTTTGGTTCTGGAATTCAACCCGCTGGCGTCTGGCGATACGTGATGGTATATTCTGTTTTCAATACGATGAAGAATTTCTGCAAACCAATTTAGAAATTTCACTTATAATACTTCCTTTGCAACGAGACGTGATAGAGCTTCCAAGAGATCCAGTTGAAGGTTTGGCGCAAAATAACGGTCGTTACCATCAAACAGAAACCTGCGCAGCTTTCAGGCAAAAGGTGCGCAGGTTTTGATCAACTCCTGCTTAGGTTTGGGGTAAAACCTGCGCAGGTTTTGTACGCGTTCCGTTCTTTGCTTCCGGAATCGATGTCAGATGTTACATAAGGTCCTTTCGTTATCAAAAAGAAAGAACCTGTTTTATTTTTTTTCGAAGGGGAAAATTTATAGAAAATTGCAGGTATTGAACTCATTTGATATACAGCTGATTTTGCATGAAATACTGCCTGATTTCACGATCATCTTCAGTTATCAGATTGAAATGCTGGATTTACGGCAAGTAAGACCATGTTTTAAATTCTAGACATAAAAAAAGACTTATGATTGTACAAACATAAGTCCGAAAGAAAATTTAATCTTATAAACTAACGGTAATTACCTTTCCATTCCGGCAATAATTGCTGCAATTAAAGATTCTGCATCATGATATTGAAGCAACGGGGCTGCCTGGCCTGCCCAAAAAGATTTTAATTCCGGGTTTGACTCGGAATTCGCTGGGTAAGCTCCCAGTTTACCGACAATTTTTCCCTGGAGAGGATAGGGCGCAAAACTGTTTTGAAATTCTTTCAGTTCCTCGGTTAGGCGGTTTCTGATCCCACGAGATAACCTTCCGGTATATACTTTGGTCAGAGTTGTGTAGCGGGCTTCTTTTGAGAACAATTTTTCACGGTGAATTTCACTTGTTCCGGACTGTCGGGTCGCAAGAAAAGCAGTGCCTATCTGCACTGCATCTGCACCCAATGTCATGGCAGCCTTAACTCCGCGTGCGTCAGTAATTCCTCCTGCAGCAATCAACGGGAGTCTGACGGTATCTGCCACTTGTGGTATTAAAGAAAATGTACCCACCAGACTTTCTTCCGCCTGCTCCAAAAAAGAAACCCGATGACCACCTGCATCAGATCCTGTAGCGACCACGGCATCAATTCCGGCATTTTCAATGGCAATAGCTTCATCTGCCGTAGTAGCAGTTCCGATGGTGATGATTCCCAGCTGACGACATTTCTCCAGGATAGCCTCCGATGGTATACCGAAAACAAAGCTGAATACAGCAGGCTTTATTTCAAATACAGCTTCGATCTGATGGTCAAACTTTGGACTTGGCGACAATGGAAAAGCAGGAGGCTCTATTCCCAACTCTTCGAAGTAAGGCTGAAAAATTGTAAGGACTTTCTGAAAAGTATTGAGATCAAAATCATCTGCTGCCTCATCCCGGTCACTGACCCATAAGTTGATATTAAACGGTTTTGAAGTTCTTTTTCTGATATTCTTTGAAATTTCGATAATCTCGCCGGCACTGTAAGGCTGGGCACCATATGATCCAGGCCTACGGTGTTGGAAACCACGGCAGTAAGTTCAACAGACGATAATTTGCCGCCAAAAGGCCCCTGGATAATAGGCAGGTCAATTCCCAGGAGTTTAGTAAATTTTGTTTTTGTCCACATAAGTATACGTTTTAACGTTTGCCGATAAGTTTGAACTGTAGTATAAATTCATCATAGATCAGCTGATCACCCAGGTTTTTGATAAACTTTCCGGACCCGTACCGTATGTTGTACCGTGTTCTGTCAATTTTCATTTCACCCAGGGCGTGTAGGAAATCTGTGTATGTCTCTACACTGGCCTTAAAATCAATAGGGTGCGTAATGTCCTTGATGGTTAAATCACCGTTAATTGCATATTGGTTGCCCTCCCTGTTGCCGTTTCGGATCTGTAAAGAGGCTGTTTTAAACTGATCGACCGAAAAAAAATCATCGTTGTTCAGATGGTCGAAAAAACTTTTGTAGACTGCTTTGTCTTCAATATCCGTGATGACAATGGAAGTCATGTCAATGTCAATCTTTCCGCCGGTGATCTGGTCATTTTGGAAAGTTAAGAAACCATCTTTGATTTGGATTGTTCCTGTATGCAGGCCAAGGACCTTCTTGCCTGTCCAGTTGACAGTGCTGCTTTCTGTTTGAATGTTAAATCTTGTCATTGCTATTTATTTTTTTATTTTGACAAGACAAAATTCAGTTTAATCCTGAAGGACAGAAAGGACCTACCTCACAAAAAAAATGTGAGATAGATCAATTTTTTGAAGAATTTAAGCGGCTCAGTGTTTCCCTGCTGACGCCGAGGTAAGCTGCTAAAATATGTTTGGGAAGTTTTTGTACCAGTGAAGGATATTCCTGGATAAATTTTTCATATCGTTCCTTTGCGGTACTGCTTAAGAGAGAAAGGATTCTGTTTTGCAGAGCCACGTTCCTCCGATTGGTTTTTTTTCTGAAAAAATGTTCAATCTCATGTAATTCCCCGCAGAGTTTTTCTCTGTTTTCATTGCTCAGACACAGAACTTCAGTGTCTTCCATGCAATCAATATTTACTTTTGCTTTTTTTTGATAATAATAAGCTTCATAATCTGTGATCCACCAATCCTGAACGGCAAAAAGAAGAATGTGCATTTTTCCGGATGTATCGGTATAGTATGATTTTACACAGCCTGACAGCAGGAAATAATCATCTGTTGCCCATTGATCTTCCTGCAAAAGAAACTGATGCTTTTTGAGTTTTTTGTAAGTGAAATGGCTCAAAATATATTCAAACTGATGATCGGTAATTTCTATATATTTTGATAAATGTGCTCTTAGAATTTTACTCATTATTGTATTAAATATATTTTTAATCTCATCAGTTCAATAAGAATCTCACGTGAATTCAACAAATTTACAAAATAAAGAGGTTGATTGATCTGACACGATTTAAGGAAACTCAGCTGATTAACACAGGTAAAAAACAGGTTTGATTCAATTTTATTAATGAGAGATGTTTTTTAAAACCCTGTTCAGACTCCTGACGGCAACACCCAGATAAGATGCCATATCTTCTTTTGAGATGGAAATTTCCTGTCTGGTCTGCAGCTCCAGAAGCTTACCCAGGCTGTGCTCGATCGTGTAGACCTGCTGATAGGAAGCTCTGCTTGACGTATTGATAATGCGTTCTGCGAAAACATTCAGCAGCAGGTTGTTCAGTTCAAGGCTGTTATTAATAAGCTGCGAAAAATGATCAGGGGCGATGGCATAGACCGTGACCTCTGTCAATGCCTCAATATTGCACAGGCATTCGATCTGTCGGATGAACTCAATTTCACCGATGATCTCTCCATTTCCTAAAAATTCAACGATATATTCCCTGTCGTTATGTTCCGTAAAAAAACATTTGGTAATGCCCTCTCTGATGACCATTATCTTCGTTGCGGTTTCATTTTGGGAAAATAATTTCTGCCCTTTGGCGTATTGTTTTACGATAATATTTTCCTTACGTTCCTGTTGTTCGTAGAGCTTCCGGATATAGGCTAAAAAAGATTGATTGGTTCGTAACATATAGCGGTCGGGACAAATGTCCTTTTTTCAGGTTATTGCTTTTCTGAATTTTGCTTTTTCAAAATACAAAAATAAAGAAATGAAAGACAAGATAAAAACAATAGCTTTCGATGCGGACGATACACTGTGGATCAACGAACCTTATTTTCAGGAAGCCGAGAAGCGATTTTGCTGCTTACTGGAAGATTACCTGCCGCGGCATTCCGTGTCCCAGGAACTGTTTAAGACTGAAATGAAAAACCTGCACCTGTACGGATATGGGGTGAAAGGATTTGTTCTGTGCATGATCGAGACTGCAAACAGAATTTCAAACGCTACGGTTCCGGTCAGATTAATTGATGAAATCCTCACCATCGGGCACGAACTATTGCAGAAACCCATCGAATTACTATCCGGCGTGTCTGAAACTATGGATAAGCTGAAAGGCAATTACAGATTAATCGTAGCTACTAAAGGTGATCTGCTGGATCAGGAACGGAAACTGAAAAACTCAGGGCTGGAAGGGTACTTTCATCATATCGAAATCATGAGTGATAAAAAAGTCAGCGATTATCAAAAGCTATTAAAACATCTCGACTGCAAGCCGGAAAACTTCCTGATGCTGGGGAATTCCATCAAATCCGACATATTGCCCGTTCTTGAGCTGGGCGGCTTTGCAGCGCATATTCCTTACAATGTCACCTGGGCGCACGAGCAGCATGAGCCTGTTCTCAAGCACGAACATTTTCTGGTTTTAAAAAGTATTGATGATATTCTAAGCTATGTTTAGACAATGGAAAGCCATATAAAGATGAGTATCATGGAAAAGTCAGACTGGTTTTTCACAAATCGATTCCCTATTTTTGTTTACTGAGATACTTAGCAATCCGGAACAATGCTTTATTTAAAACAACAGGCAAAATTAAATTCTAATTAAAGCAATGAGTATAAAAACAGCAAAACAACATTTAAGGAAGTGGAAGAAAGATAACGGTATCATGATCCTTGACGGGTCAAGTGCAACCGTCGGCCTTGCTGCTAAAGCATTGGGCGTGAAGGACAGCGAAATTGCAAAGTCGGTCAGCTTTTACGATAAAACCGGCGGTGTCATTCTTATTGTCGCTTCCGGCACTGTGAGAATAGATGGCAGGAAGTTTAAAGACGAGTTTGGTCTGAAACCGAAGATGCTATCCTTTGAAGATGTAGAGCCATTAACCGGCCATCCCGTCGGCGGCGTTTGCCCCTTTGGCGTGAAGCCGGGAGTTGAGGTTTATCTCGACGATTCTCTCAGGCATTTTGAATGGGTCTATCCTGCGTGCGGCAGTGGCAATTCTGCTATTAAACTTTCAATCGCAGAACTGGAACAGGTTTCAGAATACGTGAGATGGGTCAACGTCACGAAAGAATAACAATCACATTAGCTAAGCATTATAAATTGAATGCTGAATGTCCTCAAGGAACCGGCAGTCCGGGCGGGACCTATTTTTTGTTTTTATAAATCTGAATAAGTATCGTAAAAAGATCTCATCATGGAAAATTTCTTCGAGAGCCCTTTTAAGGGAAAAATCATTAAGGATCATATTAAAAACCCGAATATCATCGCAGGTAAATATTCTTACTATTCGGGATACTACCACGGCCATTCTTTTGATGATTGTGCAAGATATCTGATGCCCGACCGGGACGATGTGGACAGGCTCATTATAGGATCCTTTTGTTCGATAGGCAGCGGGGCCAGTTTTATCATGGCCGGAAACCAGGGACACCGGCACGATTGGATCTCAGCATTCCCATTTTTCTATATGTCAGAAGAAGAAAATTTCAGATATGCTGCTGACGGATTTCAAAGATCGGGAGATACCGTCATCGGAAATGATGTGTGGATCGGCAGTGAAGCCATGATCATGCCTGGTATAACGGTCGGAGACGGAGCCGTCATCGGAAGCAGGGCTTTAGTAACCAAGGATGTGGAACCTTATTCGGTTGTCGGCGGCAATCCCGCAAAACAGATCAGGAAAAGATTTTCAGAAGAACATATTAGTAAGCTTCTGGAGATGCAGTGGTGGCATTGGGATAAAGAGCTTCTGAAGAAAGCAATACCTTTACTCTGCGACAGCAATATCGACGGGCTGTATGATTTTTATAAAAAGTATGATAATGCCTGAAAGGTTTTTTAATCTCACAAACAGATAGAATCAAGTTTAACAAAAAACAACCTGACCATGACCGTAAGAAAAATATTCTGGGAAGATCCCTATCAGACTGAACTGACAACAACTGTTACCGGCGTATCCGGTAATGTGGTGACATTAAAGGAGACCATTGCCTATGCATTTTCCGGTGGGCAACAGTCGGACGACGGAACGATCAACGGCTTTAAGATCATTAAGGCCGAAAAATCCGGCAAAGAAATCTTCTACACGATCGATGATGGACATCACCTGAAACCTGGCGACATTGTACAGGTAAAAATAGACTGGGACAAGCGTTATAGAATTATGAAGCTGCACTTTGCTGCCGAACTCGTTTTGGAACTTGTCAATCAGCAGTTCGACAGGCCTCAGAAAATAGGCGCAAACATCACCTCAGAAAAATCGAGGATCGACTTTATATGGCCCAGCAATATCTCCGGGATGTTCCCTATACTGGAACAAAAGTTGGAACAGATCATTCTTGCAGACAAGGTCATTTTAAGCGCATTCAGTGACGAAGCGGAAGAAAGGCGATACTGGAATATTGAAGGTTTTGGCCAGGTGCCGTGTGGCGGAACGCATATCAGAAAAACCGGTGAGCTAGGTTCCTTAAAATTAAAGAGAAGCGGGCAGGGAAAGAATAAAGAAAGAATCGAAATTTATCTGGCCTGAAGAAACTCTGTGTAATTCATCTTGTTTTAAATGGTAATAGATCAATGCTTTTAAATAAAAATATAATCACAGTCCAACATCCGGAATCCATCCATCACACAAATGGCATGATCGGATCATGGACTGACTGGGAACTGACTGAAAAGGGAATCATTCAGGCAGAAAACATTGCATGTCACCTGAAGAAAGAATTTCAGGACATGAGGTTTGCAATCTATTCATCACCTCTCAGAAGAACAAGACAAACTGCTGAGATTCTTGGGAAAGATTTGCATAGCACTTCCAGGCTGACCGATGCGCTGAAAGAAAGAAGCCTTGGTAAGGCGATCGGAAAATCGGTCCGATGGCTGAAAGAAAACATCGAAAACGAAGAAAAAACAATCTACGACAAGTGCTTCAGCGATGCGGAATCCAGATTCGATGTCTGGAACAGACTACTACCTTTCTACGATGAGATCATGTCAAGTGACAATGAAAATATCATCATTGTTTCGCACGGCGATACCCTGAGCATCTTTAATGTGATGTGGTTAGGCTTGGATCCGGAAATGCTCAATGATATTGATCTATCCGGTGTCAGCGGTGGGGTTTCTTTCCTGTACCGAAAGTCTTGTGGCAGAAAAATCATTAAAAGGTTGAGCGATACTTCATATATCTTGCCTTTTTAGTCTTTCTCCTATTTAAATTTTCGGCCGGTTTATTTCTGAAAGCTGAATGGATGTCGTTGGGATGCCATACGGGATTAGCCTGTCTATCAGGTTTTCAAGGTGAGCGCTGTCCCGTAAGATACATTCGGTAATAAGACAATATTCGCCGGTTATCCTTTTGCAATGGACAACTTCCGGAAATTTTTCCAGATCAGCAATGAATTTTCTGAAATCATCATTTTTAAATTTCATACTGATCAACACCTTCAGGTCATAACCTAGTTTCTGATGGTCGATCTCAACACTGAACCGGCGTATGATCCCATTATCTACCAAATTCATCACGCGCTCTTTGGTCGCTGATTGTGATAGCGAAATCAGTCTTCCGATTTCTGCATAGCTAAGCCTTGAATTCTCGCTTAAGATCTGAAGAATCTTCTGGTCAAAAGCATCTAAAGTTATTTTCATTTTAAAATTAAATATCAGCAGTTAAATCGATCAAAAGTAATAAATAACTCCATTAATTCCGTTTTATCATGTGTTTTTAAATAGGGAAATTTGTGATATAAATAAAAAATATGACACGAATCAGATTTTCGGACAATGGAAATACTCCATTTGAAAGGCTTATCGGCCACAATAATGACATTCTTGAAAATTGGAATGATCTGGAGGAAACTTTATGGAAGAAAACGTTGCTGGATCTGGATTTACTGGAACAGGTGCGCAGAACGATGGCCTTTGGAAACGGTTGCGAATACTGCATGGTAAAAGGCGGAAAACCTGACTTTGACGAATCAGAAATTAAAATCTCCACAGCGTCCTCTTTTGCTGAATTATTTTGCATGGACCACCGTTCTGTTTCAGATGCACATTTCGAGATGCTCCGGGAATATTTTTCGGACGAAGAAATTTCGGAATTATGTGTTTTCATCGCCTTTGTAAATGCGTCACAAAAGCTGGGAAAAACACTGAACTTAACAGAGGACCTGCAGACGGAAGCAGTGGTAAAATTAAAAGATATAGAATAATGCAAAACTGGTTTTCCTGTGTACTTTGAAACGATCTTGAAAACAAAGGAGGTTTTAAAAAATTTAATATATTTATTTATCTAAAATTTTTATATGCTTAAAGACTTTGAATTCTATCTATTCCTGGTTTTCCTGATCACAATGCTTATCATGCTGGCCAATAAAATTCAGGTTGCATATCCGGTATTGCTCGTTTTGGCCGGTCTCCTGATAAGTTTCATTCCCGGTGTACCGCCAATTAAAGTAGAACCCGAACTGCTTTTTGTGATTTTTTTGCCTCCGTTGCTCTACGAAGCAGCATGGTCTACCTCATGGAAAGAACTTTGGCGATGGCGCAGGATCATTTTCAGCTTTGCTTTTGTGGTCGTTTTTTTTACCGCACTGTCAGTAGCTGTTTTCGCCAATTATTTTATTCCGGGCTTTTCCCTGGCTCTTGGTTTTTTATTGGGAGGAATCGTTTCGCCACCAGATGCAGTGAGTGCCGGAGCGATTTTAAAATTTGTAAAAGTTCCCAAAAGACTGGCTTCTATTCTGGAAGGGGAAAGTTTGCTGAACGACGCCTCTTCTCTGATTATTTTCAGGTTTGCTATGATTGCCGCTGCAACGGGCCAGTTTGTCTGGCATGAGGCAGCCGGAAGTTTTGTCTGGATGTGCTTCGGAGGCTTAGGGATCGGGATTGCCATTGCATACGCTTTTCTTAAAATGCACAAACTGTTGCCAACTGATTCAAATATAGATATTTTATTAACGTTCATTGCGCCATTCTCCATGTATCTGGCGGCAGAGCAGCTGCATGCGTCCGGTGTTTTGGCTGTGGTAACCGGTGGGCTGTTTCTCTCTTATCGCAGTCATGATTTTTTAAGCAGCGCATCGCGGATACGGACCGTAACGGTATGGGACAGTTTTTGTTTTCTGCTAAACGGCGTGGTTTTTATGCTTATCGGTTTAGATTTGCCGGAAATTGTTTCCGGATTGGGTGATACTGACATTTTCACGGCGATCGGCTACGGAATTGCCGTGACCGCTGTCCTTATTATTGTCAGAATTTTAGCAGGTTACGCTGCCGTCATTACAACTTTAGTTATGAGAAATTTCATCACTGTTGCGGATGCGCAGTCGCCCGGTTGGCAGACTCCTCTAATAATAGGCTGGACCGGGATGAGAGGCGTTGTTTCTTTAGCAGCAGCACTTTCCATTCCGCTTACTTTGGACGATGGTTCTCCGTTTCCGCAAAGAAATATGATCCTGTTCATTACCTTTATTGTCATTTTACTGACGCTGCTGTTTCAGGGCCTTACACTCCCTTTTTTACTGAGGAAATTTCCGCCGGTAGACCGCGATTTTACGAAAAGCGTGAAAGAAATAGATTACGAAATCCTAAACAGTCTGGCGAAAATAGCCATTGATAAAATAAAGACCGATTATGCCGGTAAAATAGAAAGTTTTCCGGCATTGAAAGATCAGTTGCAGAAATATGAAAACCAACTGAACAGTTCTGAAATTATTTTAAATTATGACGAATACAGACGCATTTATATTGACATCCTCGATACTCAGAGAAGCTGGCTTATCCATAAAAACCGGGAAGAGCTCCTACTGGATGAGGATATCATCAGAAAACATCTTCGACTGCTGGATCTACAGGAAGAAAGACTGAATATGAAAGGCTAAGATTTATTAACATAATATCGGGTTCCATAAATTTTAACAAACATTTCCACTAGCGGCATTAAGATTCTGAAAAAGTTCTTCTTTCCCAATAATGTCATTTTTTCCATAAGAAAATGACAAAATTTCGCGATTTTCAAATGGTATATTGCTTGCAATGAATGCGTTGTGATCGTTTATGTATTTTTTAACCTGTAGAAACTCCTTAGTTATGTCAGTCGTTAAAAGAAAAAGAAGAAACAGCAAATCGGGAAAGACCGGCAGAAAACTGGTACCACGAATCATAGAGATTTAGTAATCGACAATTATGTATCTTGGTTTTCCTAAGTGAAAATTAATTTTCTTACCGTATACTTATTCTTAAATATCGTAAAGTTATGAATGAATTACTTTGGTCAGTAAGCATTTTATGCCTTACCACTTTAGGAATGATGTTTATTCTTAAAAGGTTTAATCAGCCGTATCTTATCGCTTATATTTTAGTTGGAATTATCCTGGGGCCGCATATCACCGGTGTATTTACAAATCCTGAACAGACAGAGACAATAGGAGAAATAGGGATTCTGCTGCTGATGTTCTTTTTGGGAATGGAAATTAATGTTCCGAACAATAGAAGTGTTCTTGTAAAACCTGTAGTAGCACAGTCGGTTAAGATTATCCTGAGCATAGGATTTGCTTGGATCATCGGATATTTTGCGGAACTTTCAATGAAAAGTATAGTACTCATCACTGTGCTGTTTGTTTTTAATAGTACTGCTGTTGTCAGCGAGTTTTTAAATAAGCATCACAAGCTGAAAACGACTTTCGGATTAACGGTGCTTAATATGTTGATATTCCAGGATCTTCTTCTTGCTCCGGTGCTTACCTTGCTGAAAGTCTGGGAACTTAATGATTTCAGTATCTATAAAATCGTATTTCCGGTCATTTTCTGTTTCGTGATTTT
>JBMDXW010000057.1:0-10474 GCA_048594965.1 Chryseobacterium sp. | reverse complement strand
AATGTTATCCCGAATTTAAAAAGGATTAACGGAGTAGGTGATGCCAACGTGTTCGGAGGGAAAAACTATTCTATGAGAGTATGGCTGGATCCTGCAAAAATGGCAGCTTATGGTGTTACTCCAACCGATGTTACCAATGCGATCAATGAGCAGAGCAGGGAAGCTGCAGCCGGTTCTATCGGACAAAACAGCGGAAGTTCCTTCGAATACATTATTAAATATGTAGGTAAATTTAACGATAAGGAACAGTACGATAATATTATCATCAAATCTCTTGGAGACGGGCAGAATTTAATGCTGAAAGATGTTGCCAAAGTAGAGCTTGCGGGACAGTCTTACACCGGTATCGGGGAAAACGGAAATTATCCTTCGATCAGTATGGGGATCTTCCAGACGCCGGGATCTAATGCTCAGGAGATTATTAAAAATATTAAAGATTATTTGAAGTCGTCGGAAGGGAGCTTTCCGGAAGGAATCAAATATACCTTCAACTTTGACACCAATGAATTTCTTGAAGCTTCGATTGAAAAGGTGGTTCATACACTGATTGAAGCATTTATCCTGGTATTCATTGTGGTGTATATTTTCCTCCAGGATTTCAGGTCGACCCTTATTCCGGCTATTGCGGTTCCGGTTTCAATCGTCGGAGCCTTTTTCTTCCTGAATTTATTGGGTTATTCATTAAACTTATTAACCCTATTTGCTTTAGTACTTGCCATCGGTATTGTGGTGGACGATGCTATTGTCGTCGTCGAGGCCGTTCACGCCAAGATGGAACACGGAATTTCCGATGCGAAAAAAGCGACCGTAGAGGCAATGGATGAGATTACAGGAGCAATTATCTCCATTACTTTGGTTATGGCATCCGTATTTATTCCGGTAACTTTTATTACGGGCCCTACAGGGGTTTTCTATCAGCAGTTCGGAATCACGCTGATTGTGGCGATTATCATTTCTGCCATTAACGCCCTGACGCTGAGTCCGGTTTTATGTTCATTATTCTTAAAACCTCACGATGCTCATCATGCGGAATATAAAAATTTAAATTTCATTCAGAAGTTTTTCTATAAGTTTAATATTGCTTTCAAAACAACGACGGAACGTTACGGAAGAGGATTTGTTTTCCTTTTAAGACATAAATGGGTGACCCTGATCATCTTTGCCATTACAGGTGGAATTTTATACTGGGCCAGTACGACCATGAAAAAAGGATTCGTACCAACAGAAGACCGGGGAATCATTTTTACCGATGTACAGCTTCCTCCCGGAGCATCTATGGAGAGAACATATAATGCTTTGAAAACACTTCAGGCAAAAGCCCTAAAGGTACCTGGTGTTCAAAACGTTACCATTTCCACAGGTAGAGGTTTCCTTTCCGGGAACGGAAGCAACAATGGTCTTGCATTTGTTAAATTAAAACCCTTTGACGAAAGGAAGAAAGACGGACAGACATCGGAAGATATCACTAAAAAATTATTCGGTATTACCGGAGCGGTTCCTGATGCGAAAGTAGTATTCTTTCAGCCGCCGAGTGTACCTGGTTTTGGTAGCAGTGCAGGTTTCGAGATGGTTCTCTTGGATAAATCCGGTGGAGAATATGCCGACCTGGATAATAAAACCAACGAATTCATCGGGAAACTGATGCAGAGACCGGAAATTGAATTTGCGCAGACTTCATTCAACACAAAATATCCGCAGTACGAAATGCAGATCAACGTACCTTTGGCAAAACAGCTGGGCGTTTCTGTAAGCGACATCCTGGCAACCATGCAGGGATATATCGGAGGAATCTACACGGCTGACTTTACCAAATATGGGAAGCAGTTCAGGGTCATGGTTCAGGCACTTCCTGAAAACAGACAAAATATCGACAACCTAAACGAATTGTATGTGAAAACAGGTTCAGGGGTAATGTCTCCGATCTCACAGTTTGTCACCCTGAAAAAAGCGTATGGTCCACAGTCTGTAAGCCGATATAACTTATTTACGTCTGTGAAAATCACAGGTGCCAATTCGGCGGGATTCAGTTCAGGAGACGCGATTACAGCGGTTCAGCAGGTAGCCAAGGAGACTTTGAATCAAAACTATGATGTGGAATTTACCGGATTAACAAGAGAGGAATTAAATTCCGGATCACAGACGGTTCTGATCTTTGCTTTAAGTTTGATCTTCGTTTATTTCATTCTTTCAGCCCAGTATGAAAGTTATATTCTTCCTCTGATCGTGGTCATTTCCCTTCCTCTCGGGGTGATGGGTGCTTATTTCGGGCAGAAAATTATGGGGCTGGAGAACAATATTTATTTCCAGATTGCCCTGATCATGTTGGTAGGACTTTTGGCTAAGAATGCGATTTTGATCGTAGAATTTGCGGTTCAGAGAAGACATCACGGGGAGACGATCGTTATGTCTGCCATCAATGCGGCAAAAGCGAGGTTAAGACCTATCCTGATGACGTCATTTGCGTTCATCTTCGGGCTTCTTCCATTGGTTCTGGCAAGCGGAATCGGGGCTGTGGGTAACCGTTCCATCGCGACAGGTGCAGCCATCGGACTTTTGATAGGAACCATCTTAGGACTTTTCGTTATTCCGGTACTGTATGTCATTTTCGAATACCTGCAGGAAAAAGTAAAACCTCTCAAAAAAGAAGAAATCAATTTAGCAGAATAAAATTAATCAGACCGGCCAGAAGTCGGATTCCATTCCTGAATCTGACTTTGGCTACTGATTTCTAACTACTATTTAAATAAAATGAAGAATATTTTAAACATCATAAAGGGACTTTCTTTTTCAGTTGTGCTTTTTGCCGTGGCATCTTCCTGTATGGCAAGGAAAGAATATCATCGACCCGATAAGGTGGCCGATGAAAAGCTGTACCGGACCGACATGCTTCCTTCCGACAGCACCAACGTCGCCAATATTTCCTGGAAAGAAATTTTTACCGATCCGATCCTTCAGAAACACATTTCCAAAGCTTTGGAAAACAATCTCGATATCAGGATCGCACTGCAGAGTATTGCTTCTGCAGAAGCCTATTTAAAGCAAAGTAAGGCAGCTTATCAGCCCACGTTGGCTGTAGGCCCCAATTATACTTTCCAGACCCAGTCGATCAACACCCAGTTTGGGCAGATTATCGGTGAAAGAAGGTATGTAAATCAGTTTGACATCACCGCGAGCATTGGCTGGGAAGCTGACCTTTGGGGTAAATTAAAGTCTCAGGAAAAAGCGCAATACGCCGCTTACCTCGGAACGATCGCGGCTCATAAAGCCGTAAAAAGTGATCTGGTAGCTTCTGTTGCTTCAGCCTATTATCAATTGCTGACATTTGATGAGCAAAAAAAGATCATCAATGAGACCATCGCAGTCCGTGAAAAAAACCTGGAAACAACAAGAGCTTTAAAAACTTCGGGAACATTAACGGAAGTTGCCGTACAGCAGAGTGAAGCCTTGGTTTTCAACGCAAAATCTCTACTGATTGATATCGATACCCAAATCCAGCTTCTGGAAAACACCATGAGCCTGCTAATGGGAGAACCTTCTCACGCTATAGAACGCTCAACACTGGAAAGCCAAAAGCTTCCTATTGATGTTAAACTCGGATACCCGGCGCAGTTGCTGGCCAACCGTCCGGACGTAATGAGGGCAGAATTTAACCTGATGAATGCTTTTGAATTGACAAATTCGGCTAAAGCCCAGTTTTATCCTACCTTAAAACTGACGGGAAGCGGGGGAGTTCAGTCGGTGGATATCGATCACTTATTCAGCGTAAATTCATTATTTGCCAATGTTGTGGCAGGTCTTGCACAGCCGATTTTGAACAGAAGAGCGATCAGGACCAACTATGATGTAAGCCTGGCCAATCAGGAGACAGCTTATTTGAATTTCAGAAAAGCGGTGCTCACTGCCGGAAAAGAGGTTTCTGACGCGATCAGGGTATTCTCCGTTCAGGATTCTTTTATTGAATTAAAACAAAAAGAGCTGAATGCATATAAAAACTCTGTTGAATATTCTCAGGAACTGGTGAATTACGGGATGGCCAATTACCTCGAAGTGTTGAATGCCAGCGTAAACTCACTGAATGCCGAGCTTAATATTGCCAACGCAGAATATAATAAAATGAAAGCTGCCGTAGAGCTCTATCAGGCTCTGGGAGGCGGATGGAAGTAAAATCCTGCTTAAAATTCATTAAAAAACGCACATTAAAATTTTTAATGTGCGTTTTTGTTAATTAAAACTTACTGAAAGATTGACTATTAGCTATACAACTTTACTTTTAATAGAAAAATTTTTAATAAAATGTTTGTAGATATGGTTTAAATACTTACTTTTGTACCGCTTCAAAACAATGGGGAATTAGCTCATCTGGCTAGAGCGTTAGACTGGCAGTCTAAAGGTGACGGGTTCGATCCCCGTATTCTCCACAAAAATTTTATTGAGCTTAAGATAAGCTCAGTATACAGGATTTAAAATAAAGGATGGAATTTTTTTTCATCCTTTTTTATTTTATATACTTCTAAATAATGGGATTCTTAAATAGAAGACTTTTTTTTATCTATTTCTTATCTCAAAAACATATTTTTTTTAAATTTTCAATGGACAACACGTAATTACAGATATTTTATTATCTTTGGCAATAATTAAAAATAGAATAAAACAGATAAAAACTGACTATTTTTATAATAAAATTAAATTACAACCAACTATTAATCAGGAGACAAAGAATTTTATTACAAAAGCTGCATTCTCCACAATGTGTTTATTTAACAAACTATGAAGAAAATATTTTTACTTTTATTTACCGCTTTTTTGTTTATGGGCTGCAAAGATGAAGACACGATTTATGATTTCATAGGTACATGGTCCGGTACATATGCGGGAACGCAGAGAGGAACCTGGAATATAGTCGTGGCATCTGACGGAAAAGTGAGCGGAACATTATCTTCCCAGCAGACAACGGAAAACTACCAGATTTCAGGACAGCTGAGTGATTCGGGAGACCTTAATGCTACCATCGGTTCACCGGCGGACGGGCAGTTCACCGGAAAGCTTTACAGGACTAAAAGCGGAAGCGGAACCTGGGTTAATGAAGTTCCTACGCCTTCCAAGTCAGGAACATGGCGGGGCAAAAAAACATCAAAATAAGATAACAACATATGACACAAAGGCTATTCAGACGAATAGCTTTTTTTATTTAAAACCATTTCGTACCACAATTTCAGTGTGAAGAATCTATAAATTATTTATATTTGTACGGCCAGCCGTAAAATGAAAGAATTATGAAGAACTGTCTGAATTTTAAAAATGTACCTTTACAAACAATTCATGCTTTATTCATTGCCTCTTTAATCACAATATCCTGCGGAAGTTCAAAAAAGGTTTCTTCCGGTAAGAAAACGTACACAAAATCTGTTGCTACAGCAGAAAATCTTCGCAATCTCAACTCTAAATTCGACGGCAAAATTTCAAGATCGATCAGTGAAATCCTGAAAGATGCTGAAAAATACCTTGGAGCTCCATACAAATTCGGAGGAAATACCTCTGCGGGTTTCGACTGCTCCGGTTTTACAGTAAAGGTTTTTGAGGAAAATGATTATAAACTTCCCAGAAGATCATCCGACCAGGCAGAAACAGGAAGCACAATAGATATCAGAGACGCCAAACCCGGAGATTTGCTCTTCTTTGCTACGGCGGGTGGTACAAGGGTTTCCCACGTGGGAATCGTTCACGATATCGGAAATGACGGCGAAATAAAATTCATCCATGCATCGACAACGAAAGGGGTTATTATTTCGTCGTTGAACGAAAAATACTGGAACAGAGCATATCTGCACGCAAAAAGAGTCTTGTAATTGCAAATTTTACAATAGTTTCACTCATAAATGCAAGCTGGATTTTTACAGTCATTGCCTAACTATTATATCCTTTACATTTTTGCTGAAAGGAATACTATCAATGCAGATTCAGATAAGGCTGGAAGAAGAATTCCCGGTAAAAAAGCACGGAAGTCTTTATTCTGACTATAGAATCGGTGCGCCGCTTTATTTAATCAATTTCAAATTTTCCAGCTTATAAGGTTTTATGTATCTTTGAAGCGAATAATTTAAACTAGAAACATGTCGTTACAACAAACAATTGAAAATATCTGGGACAACAGAGAATTATTGCAGAATGAAGACAGCCAGAAAGCGATCAGGGAAGTTATTGCTTTGGTAGACAAAGGAGAACTGCGTACGGCTGAGCCTACGGAAAACGGATGGCAGGTAAATGAATGGGTGAAGAAAGCAGTGGTGATGTATTTTCCGATTCAGAAGATGGAAACTATTGAAGTAGGTCCGTTTGAATTTCATGATAAAATGCCTTTAAAGAAAAACTATGCTGAAAAAGGAGTGAGAGTTGTACCGCATGCTGTGGCAAGGGAAGGCGCTTATATTGCACCGGGTGTTATCATGATGCCTTCTTACGTGAATATCGGAGCTTATGTTGATTCCGGGACAATGGTAGATACCTGGGCGACAGTGGGAAGCTGTGCGCAGATCGGTAAAAATGTTCACCTGAGTGGTGGTGTGGGAATCGGTGGAGTTCTGGAACCGCTTCAGGCTGCTCCGGTTATCATTGAAGACGACTGTTTCATCGGATCAAGGTGTATCGTGGTGGAAGGTGTTCACGTAGAAAAAGAAGCGGTTTTGGGAGCGAACGTTGTCCTTACGGCCTCTACAAAAATTATCGATGTTACCGGTCCTGAACCTGTTGAAATCAAAGGAAGAGTTCCGGCACGCTCCGTAGTGATTCCGGGAAGCTATACGAAGCAGTATCCTGCCGGAGAATATCAGGTTCCATGTGCTTTGATCATTGGTCAGCGAAAGGAATCTACTGACAAAAAAACGTCTTTGAATGATGCTTTGAGAGAGAATAATGTTGCCGTTTAAGAGTACATTTTAAACCAATACCGATATTTTGAAAGAAAAACTTCTTAAAATAATTCTAAACCCTAAATATATATTTGGGGTTTATCTTATTATAGCCGTCGTTACTGCAGTTTCCAAATACCTGAGAGGGGATTACGCGATCAACAATTATCTGATTTTTAAAAATGTTTTCTTTAACACCATTCATCAGAAAAACCTGTTTGTCCATTATCCTGAGCTTTATTTTGACCTGAACCATTACGGTGTTTTTTTCAGCGCGCTTATTGCACCTTTTGCCGTAATGCCCGACTGGCTGGGAATTTCGCTCTGGAATGCTGCAAACACCTTCATTTTTATTTATGGAATCTACAAGCTGCCGTTTTCCGATGCTAAAAAGGCCCTTTTCGGCTTATTCTGCCTGCAGGAATATATCACAGCAGCACTGAGCTTACAGTTTAATGTAGCTCTTACAGGTCTTTTACTGCTTTCTGCGGTTTACATTTATGAAAAAAAAGAAGTGAAATCGGTAACAGCAATACTTGTCGGTGTTTTTGTAAAAATTTATGGAATCGTAGGGCTGTCACAATTTTTCTTCATTAAAAATAAATTGAAATTTATTCTTTCAGGAATAGCCATTGCGGTGATCTTTTTCATTCTGCCTATGACCTATTCAAGCCCCGCATTTGTGGTTCAGTGTTATTCCGACTGGTTCAAGTCGATTGTAGAAAAAAACAATGAGAACCAGGTTTTGGGAAATATGCAGGACATTTCATTGATGGGATTTTTCAGGAGGATCCTTGGTGATGCATCCATTTCAAATCTCGTATTTCTGGCATTCGGCCTGCCGCTTTTTGCCGCACCGTATTTTAGAAAAAATCAATACAGACATTACGCTTTCCAGCTGATGATCCTGGCATCTACCTTATTATTTCTGGTGTTGTTCAGTTCAAGTTCAGAATCGCCGACTTACATCATAGCCGTCGTGGGCGTAATGATCTGGTTTTTCATGCAAAAAGAAAGGACACCTGTCGTGATAGGATTATTGGTTTTCGTGATCATCTTCACCTGTTTTTCAACATCAGATCTTTTCCCGAAATTCGTAAAAGAGAATTATATCATCAAATATTCTTTAAAAGCCGTACCTTGCATTGTGATATGGCTAAGAGTAATTTACGAGTTGCTGACCAAGGATTTTGAAAAAAATTACAGCCTTAAATAATGGTATGAAGAAAATTTCAATTGTCATTCCTGCACATAACGAAGAAGGAAATGTAGCTTTGGTTTATCAGAAAATCAAAGAGGTTTTCAGCGGGCTGGAAAACTACAGTTTTGAAATTATCTTTGTGAATGATGGCAGCAGGGACCATACGCAGCAAAAGCTGGAAGAATTATCAGAACAGCATGAAGAAATAAAATTCATTGAATTTTCAAGGAATTTCGGACATCAGCCTGCCGTGAAAGCGGGTCTGGACCATGCTTACGGAAATGCGGTCATCTCGATGGACGGCGATCTTCAGCATCCGCCCGAGCTTATTCCGCAGATGATCCGGAAATGGGAAGAAGGATATGATATTGTGTTTACAGTGCGCACTTATCCCAAAGAAATTTCTTTATTTAAACGAAAAACTTCTGATTTTTTCTATAAGATTCTTTCAGGTTTATCGGATGTTAATTTAACGAAAGGGGGCGGCTCAGATTTCAGGCTGATGGATGCCAGTGCGGTACAGGTCATGAGAAATCTTAATGAAGATGACCTTTTCCTGAGAGGACTGACAAGCTGGATGGGCTTTAAACAGACCGGGATTAGTTTTGTCGCCAATGAGAGACTTACCGGGAAAAGCAGCTATAACCTGAAAAAAATGATCACCTTCGCGTTTACCGGCATTACGGCATTTAGTGTGAAACCTTTATACATTGCCGCTTATCTGGGATTCTTATTATCAGGGATTTCGGTCATCGGATATGGTATTTATGTGATCAATTCCTTCATTGCCAAAACGGAAATTTCAGGCTGGGCATCACTCATTATGACCATCGTCTTTTTCGGTGGCTTACAGTTGATCATCCTGGGAATTATCGGGATTTATTTAGGAAAAATATTCAAGCAGGTAAAAGAAAGACCCAATTATATTATCAAAAACAAAAATTTTTAGCATGGTTTTATTAAGTTTTGACATTGAGGAATTTGATATGCCATTGGAATACAAAGGTGAGATTTCTTTTGAAGAACAGCTCTCCATTTCTCAGTCCGGACTGGAAAAAATCCTGGACATTCTCAAAAAACACGATGCGAAAGCGACATTTTTTTCCACCGTTGTCTTCGCAGAAAACAGCAGGCTTTTAATTGAAAGATTACTCCATGAAGGACATGAGCTGGCCTCGCACACCTGGTTTCATTCAGAATTTAGGGAAGAACATCTGAAACAGTCGAAGGAACGGCTTGAAGAGCTGTTCAGCACCGAGGTTACAGGCCTGAGAATGCCAAGAATGATGCCGGTGAGAAAAAATGCGGTTCAGGATGCTGGATATCAATACAATTCGTCGATAAATCCGACCATTATTCCCGGAAGATACAATAATCTGAAAGTTTCCCGGACCTATTTTAAAGAAGGGGCCGTCACGCAGATTCCGGCTTCGGTTTCTCCGAATTTCAGAATACCCTTATTCTGGCTGAGCTTTCATAATTTCCCATTATCATTTTACAAAAAACTGGCTTCAGACGTACTGAAAAAAGATCAATACCTGAATGTTTACTTTCATCCCTGGGAATTCGCAGAGATCAAAGACGAAGCATTCAGATTACCGGGATTCACTGTTAAAAACTCGGGAGAAGATATGGTAAAACGCTTTGATCATTTTTTATCTTGGTTAAAAAGCGAAAATCATACCTTCGGCACCTTTCAGGAATTTCAAAAACAGATTGAAGCATGAAGATAGCATTTGACGCCAAACGTTTTTTCCACAATACATCCGGACTCGGAAATTACTCCCGGGATCTGGTGAGAATCCTTGCAACCTATTTCCTTGAAAACGAATACATTCTATTAAATAAGAACAAATCCGAAAAGGCCTCAGACATTCTCGGTTTACCTAATGTCCGGTTTGAAGAAACATCGAAAGGAAAGTTTGCAAGGCAGCTGAAAATGGGCAGAGATGCTCAACGTCAGGATGCCGATATTTTCCACGGGCTGTCGGGCGAACTGCCTTTGAAGTGGGATAAAAAACCGGTGAAAAAAGTCGTTACGATTCACGATCTTATTTTCGTGAGATACCCGCAATATTATTCTTTTTTTGACCGTAAAATTCATTTCTGGAAGTTTAAAAAAGCAGCTGAGTCAGCCGATAGAATCATTGCCATTTCCGAGCAGACAAAACAGGATATTATTGATTTTCTTAAAATCCCTGAATCTAAAATAGAAGTGATTTACCAGGGCTGTCATAAAGCTTTTAAGGAGGATCAGACGCAGGAATTTATCCGGAAAACAAAAGAAAAATTTAATCTTCCTGCACGGTTCGTTTTAAATGTGGGAACCATTGAAGAACGTAAAAATCTTTTAAATACGGTTAAAGCT